>JAPLAO010000304.1 GCA_026393245.1 Mycobacterium sp.
ACATACGCCTCGCTGGATGCGATCCAGGTGGCGTAGCGGGGCTCCAGTCTGGTCAGCCAGTGCTGCGGCCACACGTCGCCGTGCACGCAGCCGAGGAAGAACCCGGCAATGGCGCCGAGGGTATCGCTATCTCCCCCGGTGGTCACCGCTCGGCGCAGGGCCTCCACCGGCTCACCGGGAAGCATGTCGACACACAGCAGTGCGCATGCCAACGCCTGCGGTGAGCGCCATCCCTCGCCGCCGTATCGCGGAAGTGATGGGTCCGCGAACCAGGGATCATCGAGGAACTTCGGTGTCACATCCCGGGCCTGCTGCACCGCCTCGCGCACGGTCACCATTCCGGTTTGGATGAGATCGGTTGCGGCACCGAGGTTTCCGGCACGCGGATGGTCGATCAGCCACGTCGCAGCAGTGCTCATCATGGCGTCGTCGTGGCTGAGTTCGATCGCGTGGCCCAGCAGTCCGTCGCTCACCAACGCATGCGGATCGGACGCGATGAGTACCCGTCGCAACACCGCGGCGGCCAACAGTGCCGAGGCGATCGCCGCCGGGCCGCCATGGGTGGTCGCGGCCTGCCACGCCGACACCGGCTGCCACAACCCGTCCGGAAGGAATCCGCACGGCGACACGCGCATGACCGCACCGCAGGCATCGCTGTCAACCACGGTGGCCCGATACCAGGGCTCACCGAAGTGCAGAGCGCGCAGCGCTTTCATGGTCGTGCGGCCGTATCCGCGCATATCCGGGTCATGCAGCCACCCCAGCCAGCCGGCGAGGATCGCCGACTGCAACTCCCCCGCACTCTTGCCGGCCGCACCATCGAGAGCCTGGGCGAGATACAGGGTCATCTGGGTGTCATCCGACACGATCAGCCGTTCGGGAAGTTCCGGACCCCGCATGTCCATCAGCGTCAGCCGGCCATAGCTGTGCCGTTCGTTGGGATACCCCCACGAATCGCCGTAGGCGACGCCGAGCATGGCGGCGCGAAAGTTCGATACACCTGAAACAAATCCCATCGCAAATCCCCCGATCCTGTGTAGTAGCGGAACTGGACAGCGAACGTCGGCGTGCTGCCGCCATTGATCAGCGACAGCACACCGACGTTCGCCCACGGGCTAGGCGCCCCGCTTGCGCTTCCTCTTCGGCGCCTCACCCATAGCCTCGGCACGATCAGCCGCTGTGAAGCCCTCTCTGGCAAGGTATCCACGCTTGAGATCGGACATGACGCCGGACGTCCGCGCATAGGCCGCGCGGACGGTGAGGTCCGACCCCTTGTCGAAGGTCATCGCGTAGCGCGGATCCACGCCCATCCGCTCCCCGACCTCAACGGCGTCGATGTCCGCGCCCAGGAAGATGAACTTCCAGCCGTAGACCTCACGCTGCTCGGTGATCAGCTTCTTGACCGCGTCCCAGGTCCACCGGCGGCTGGCGTTCTCCATACCGTCGGTCATGATCAGGCAGATCACCTGGCCGGGCCGCTGATCGGAGGGCAGTGCGGCGAGCCGTTCGCCCACCTCGGTGATGAACACCCCGGCCGAGTCGAGCAGTGCGGTCCTCCCGCGGGGCAC
>JAPLAO010000213.1 GCA_026393245.1 Mycobacterium sp.
GACGGCGAGTGCCAACACTGCGCATGCTGACACGGTGTATGCGGACACGGTGTATGCGGACACGGTGTATGCGGACATTGCGGACCTGAATGTCACCAGGGCCGCCGTTGGCCGTACTCGCGTCACGTCACCCAGGTTAGCCGCATGCGGTTACCCTTCAGCCGATGCGCGTGTTGAGGACTCCCGATGACCGGTTCACCGACCTGCCGGGGTACCCGTTCACCCCGAGCTACCGCGACGTCGACACCGCCGGGCTTCCCCCGCTGCGCATGCACTACGTCGATGCGGGACCGGCCGACGGCCCGGTGGTGGTGCTGTTGCACGGCCAACCGACGTGGTCGTATCTGTACCGGCACGTCATCGCGGCACTAGCCGATGCCGGACTACGGGTCATCGCCCCGGACCACATCGGCTTCGGCCGCTCCGACAAACTCACCGAGGCAACCGACTACACCTTCTCCCGCCATATCGACTGGATCAGGAGCCTGATCGCGGGTCTGGATCTGCGTGAGGTCACGCTGGTGGTTCAGGATTGGGGCGGACCGATCGGGTTGAGCGTGCTGGCCCGAGACCCGGACCGGTTCGCCCGGGTGGTGGCTGCCAACACCATCCTGCACACCTGCGATCCGGCATTGGCCGGCCGGCTCACCTGGGCTCACCACGGCATCGACGAGGATCGGGTCGTGCTGCAGGAGACGCTATTGGACTACGTGTCGTTCTATCGGCGGGCAACCGATATCACGCCGAGCATGTTCCTTGACGCCGTCGCCGGGCCACTGGACCCCGCGGTACTGGCCGGCTACGACGCCCCATTTCCCGATCGCACCTACAAGGCCGGGCTACGGCAACTGACCGCGCTGATACCACTGACCCGCAATGACCCGGGCGCCAAAATCGGAGCGGCGACCATGGCCGCGCTGCAACATTGGGAAAAGCCCTTCCTCACAGCCTATTCCGATGCCGATCCGCCCACCCGGGGCTGGGATGCGGTTTTCCAGAAACACATCCCGGGCGCCCACGGACAGAACCACACCACCATCGTCGGCGCCGGTCACTTCGTTCAGGAGCAGCAGGGCCGGCGCCTGGCGGACATCATCGCGGAGTTCGTTGGGACTTAGAGCCGGGGGCTGGAGGCCTGAGCCCAGAACCGCTTGGGGATTCGTCCGCCGTGGCGGGCCAGATGGCCCGCCATCACCGCGGCCGCCATGGCGGCGGCCATCGTCGGCGGGTCAGCGGCGCGGGTGACCGCACTCGCCAGAAGCACTGCGTCGCAACCCAATTCCATCGCCAGTGCGGCGTCACTCGCAGTGCCGATACCGGCATCCAGAATGACCGGTACGCCGGCGGCGTCGACGATCATCTCAATGTTGTGCGGGTTGGCGATACCCAGTCCGGTGCCGATCGGTGAACCCAGCGGCATCACCGCGGCGCAACCGATGTCCTCGAGTCGGCGGGCCAGCACCGGGTCGTCGTTGGTGTAGGGCAGCACCACGAAACCGTCGTCCACCAATTGCTCTGCGGCACGGACTAATTCAAGGCCGTCGGGCAGCAGGGTGCGGTCGTCCGCGATCACCTCGAGTTTCACCCAGTCGGTTCCGAGTGCCTCGCGGGCCAGTTGCGCGGTCAGCACCGCCTCCGCGGCACTGCGGCAGCCTGCGGTGTTCGGCAACGGTGTGATCTGCAACCGGGACAGCAGATCCAGCACCCCGGTGCCACCGTCGGCGTCCACCCGGCGCATCGCAACCGTCGTCAACTCGGTGCCCGACGCCACCAGAGCCTCCTCGAGCACCTTCAGATTCGGCGCCCCACCAGTGCCGAGGATCAACCGCGAGCCGAAGGTCCGGCCCGCGATCGTCAACCGCTCGGCGGCCGAGTCAGCCACCCTGGACCGCCGTGAGGACCTCGACCCGGGCGCCGGGCGGCACCGCGGCGTCCCACTGCGACCGGGGCAGCACCGCCCAGTTCACCGCGACCGCCACGCCGCGATCCGGCACGCCCATGCTCTCCAGCAGTGCGGCGACCGTGGTGTTCTGGTCGACCTCAAGTTCCTGATCGTTGACCGTGACGATCATGGCGCGACCCCGACCAGTAACTCGGCGACGATTCGCTCGGCCGTCCACGGCGCCAGCAGGAATCCGGACCGGCCATGGCCGGTGGCAACCAGAGTGCGCTCGTCGAGCCGGCCGACGATCGGCATGTTGTCCGGAGTCATCGGTCGCAGTCCGGCCGCGGACTCGGCCAACTCGTACTCGCCGAGTCCGGGTAGCACCGCGCAGGCGTCATCGAGCAGTTCGCGCACACCGGCCACCGACGGCGCGGTGTCGCGACCGTGTTCGTACTGGGTGGCGCCGACCACCACACCATCGTCGCGCGGCACCAGGTAGACCGCACGTCCGTGCACACGCGCACGAATCACCCGCTGCGGCAACGGCATACAGCCGCGGCGCCACCGGAGCCGCAGTACCTCACCCTTGACCGGGCGGACCTGCAGACCGGGCCAGAGTGTGGGCGCATCGATCCCGTCGGCGATCACCACGGAGTTGACACCCACGCGGGCATCATCGAGGCACCCCACCGGGCCGGCCCACCGCACGCCGAGGATGCCGCACTGCTGCTCCAGCGCCTCGACAAGCTTGCGGTTGTCGACGGCCAGTTCGCCGACTGCCCGGAACCCGTGCCGGATGCCCTGAGCCAGAAGCGGTTCGACATCCCGCGCGGAGTTGGTCATGGTGACCGGATGGCCCTGTTCGGCCAGCCAGTGGCCAACCGTCTGCAGATCGGCGGCGTCGGCGCGGTCGACCGCGACCACCAGTGACTCCCGCGCCGTCACGACATCTGTCGGCAACCCGTCCAGGAAACCGCCCGGGCCCGTCTCATGCCACAGCCGCAACGACTCAAGACCGATGGCGAGCAACTGCTCCTCCCCCGGCCAGGCTTCACTATGCGGGGCAAGCATGCCGCCGGCCACCCACGAGGCGCCGCGCCGGTCGTCGGAGTGCAAGCGCACCGTCAACCCGGCCAGGGCGGCGCGTCGGGCCACCGAAAGCCCGATGACGCCACCCCCGATGACGGCCAGCGATTCACCTGACATGACCCTGCACATTCCCTTCGCTTCCTTCGCCGGCATGACCCGGATCAGGTTGTGACGGTCTGGACTGTTGGCAAGCCCACTCTCAGCCCCCGCTCCCGGGACTCCCGTGTGTGCCCACAACGCTAGCCGCTACCGTCGCGGTGTGCACGAACCCCTCTCCACGCTCAGTCACGCTCGGCTGTATCTGTGCACCGACGCCCGCCGCGAACGCGGTGATCTGGCCGAGTTCGCCGACGCTGCCCTGGCCGGCGGAGTGGACATCATTCAGTTGCGGGACAAAGGCTCGGCCGGTGAGGCACGGTTCGGCGCCCTTGAGGCCCGCGGTGAGCTTGCCGCCCTGGAAGTCCTGGCTGACGCCGCCCGCCGCCATGGCGCGCTGCTGGCGGTCAACGACCGCGCCGACATCGCCCGCGCCGCCGGCGCCGACCTGCTGCACCTCGGTCAGGACGACCTGCCGCTGGCGAGCGCCCGCGAGATCGTCGGCCCGACAGCTCTGATCGGCCGGTCCACCCACGCATTCGGAGAGGCCACCCGAGCCCTCAGCGAGGACGTCGACTACTTCTGCGTGGGCCCGTGCTGGCCGACGCCCACCAAACCAGGCCGTCCCGCGCCCGGACTCGACCTCGTGCGGGAGGTGGCAGCGACCGGCGCGGCCAAGCCGTGGTTCGCCATCGGCGGAATCGACGAAGGCCGACTCGGCGAGGTGCTCGACGCCGGTGCCCGGCGTATCGTCGTCGTCCGCGCCATCACCGAGGCGCCCGATCCGGGCGCGGCGGCCCGGCGATTGCGCGCGACGATCACAGCTGCGAGCTGAGCAGCTTCCAACTGGCCGCGAAGCCGGGATGCAGTGGCAGGGCCGTCACCTGTTCCAGCACAACCCAATTCAGCGCAGTGCTCTCCGGATTGAGCACCGTCGGCAGTTGTTCTGAGGTGTCGGCGACGACGGTCGTGTAGGTCCAGCGCACGCCGCCGGGGCCACGCACGTCGGCGGTGACGACGCTGAACCGGACCTGCAGGTGCTCGCGGAGAAGACCGGCCTCCTCGTGGGCCTCGCGGAGCGCGGCCTCCTCGGGCGTCTCATGACTGTCGCGGGCCCCGCCGGGCAGCCCCCAGGTGCCGCCCTGATGACTCCATGGCGCGCGGTGCTGCAGCAGCACCGCCGCGGTGCCGTTGTCCACCGGCGCGAGAAGCAGGAGTCCGGCGGCGCCGTGGCGGCCCCAGTGTCGGGTGCCCTGGTGTGACACCACCCATCCGTCGCCGTCGCCTCGCACGCGTCCAGGATAAACACGCTATCGGTGGCGGCTGCTCTTAGACTTCATTGCAGAGAGTCGGGCGCACCGGCGATGGGAGCGAGGTCCGCGCGAGGTGACCGTCGAACTGGCGCACCCGTCGAGCGAACCGTTAGCCCAGCGGACGCCGGACCAGCCCACACACCCGAGGTGGTCGTTCGTCAACACCACGCCCGGTCGGCTGCTCGCGATCGGGGCCGTCCTGGCGATGCTGGGTGTGCTCAGCGCGTTCGCCATCTCGACCACGATCACCGAACGTCAACTGCAGCTGACCAACGTCCTCGACCACACCGAGCCGATGTCGTTCGCGGCCGGTCAGCTCTACACCACGCTGTCGGTGGCCGACGCCGCCGCCGCGACCGCGCTGATCTCCGGTGCCGAACCGCAGGCCGTGCGGCAGCGCTACGAACAGGCGATCACCGACGCGGCCGTCGCCGTCACCCGGGCATCGAGCGGGCTGACCGACCCGGCCCTGGTCGAACTACTCGGCCGGACCAATGCGCGACTGGCGGTCTACACCGGATTGATCGAGACCGCGCGGACCAACAACCGGGTGGGCAACCCGGTCGGCTCGTCGTACCTGTCGGAGGCCTCGGCCCTGATGCAGCAGACGATCCTGCCGGACGCGCAACGTCTCTACGAGGCGACGTCGGCGCGAGTGGATGCTGAGACGACCGCGTCAGCCACGATTCCCGCGCCGGTCATCATCGTCGTCGCCATCACCCTGTTGTTCGGCGCCTTTGCCCACCGCTGGCTGGCCCGGCACACCAAAAGGCGGGTCAACGTCGGCCTGGTGATCGGCGGGCTGGCGATCGCGATCATGATCATCTGGGTGGGCACCGCGCTGGCCATCTCCACTGCAGGCAGTCGCGCCGCGAAGAACACCGCGGCCGAGTCGCTGCGCGCGGTGACCAGCCTGGCCATTACCGCACAGCAGGCCCGGGCCGATGAGACGCTGGCGCTGATCCGACGCGGCGACGAAGACGTTCGCAAACGTTCCTACTACCAGCGGGTAGATCAGATGCGCGACGAACTTCGCGACTATCTGGGGCGCAGCGATGCGGTAGACAAGAGCGGCCTGGCCCAGGCCGACCAGCTTCTGCAGAAGTGGCGCCAGGCCGATGAGCGGATCGACGACTACATCAGGGTGGGTAACTATCAGGCGGCGACCCAGGTGGCGTTGGGCACCGGCGACGACGATTCCACCCCGGCCTTCGACAGGCTCAATGATGCGCTGAACCAGGGAATCCAGCAGAGCCGCACCCAACTGCGCAGCGACATCTCGTCAGCCCGCCGGGTGTTGTCGGGCACGACGGTGGGTGGGGCGTTGCTGTCGATAGGCGCCGCGCTGGCGGTGGCGTTGGGCCTGTGGCCGAGGTTAAGTGAGTACCGGTGATGCAGATCATCAGCGCGAAAAAGTTCGCAGCGATCGCCGTGACGGCGGCCACCCTGCTCAGCGGTTGCGCGCAGCCCGCCGATCCGGCCATGCCGCCCGCGCCCACCCTGGCACCCCCCACCCCGGCCGGTATGGAGGACTTCACACCCGCACCACCGCGGCCGGCGGATCCGACGGCGAACACCTGCGACCGCACCGCGAGTCTGCGCCCCTTTTCCAGCCGCGCGCAGGCCGACGCTGCGGTGGCCTCCATCCGCAAACGCGGGCGACTGCTGGTGGGACTCGACATCGGCAGCAACCTGTTCTCCTTCCGCGACCCGGTCACCGGTGAGATCGCAGGATTCGACATCGATATTGCCGGTGAGGTGGCGCGCGACATCTTCGGCAAGCCCTCGGCGGTCGAGTACCGCATCCTGTCCTCGGCCGATCGCATCGCGGCGCTGCAGAACAACACCGTCGACATCGTCGTCAAGACAATGACGATCACGTGTGAACGTCGCACACTGGTGAACTTCTCGACAACGTATTTCATTGCCTACCAACGGATTCTGGCTCCTCGCCAATCCGATATCGCCGGGCCCCAGGACCTGTCCGGTAAACGGGTCTGCGTGGCACGCGGAACCACGTCGCTGCGCAAGGTGCAGGAGATAAGTCCGCCGCCGGCCATCGTCACGGTGGTCACCTGGGCCGACTGCCTGGTGGCTCTACAGCAGCGCGAGGTCGACGCGATCAGCACGGACGACTCGATACTGGCGGGTCTGGTGGCACAGGATCCATATCTGCACATCGTCGGGGAGAACATGGCCGATGAGCCGTACGGCATCGGAATCAACCTCACCAACACCGCCCTGGTCCGGTTCGTCAACGGCTCCTTGGAGCGCATCCGGGCCGACGGAACCTGGGACTCGCTCTACCGCAGGTGGCTGATGGTGCTCGGGCCCGCCCCGGCACCACCGGCAGCGAGGTACATCGACTGATGAGCGCACCGGAATCACCAGACGGCGACGTCGGCACACGGCCGGCCAACTTCGCAGAACTCGGGATGGATTCGGTGGCGACCATGCGCCCGATGTCCACCCAGGCGATCTTCCGGCCGCACCTCAACGACGAGGCATCGGTTCTCAGCGAGCCGATCGCCACCGAGGAGAACCAGGCCACCGTTGTCAGGACGCTGTCGCTGACGCGTCGACTCGGTGGTGGACTCGTCGAGATCCCGCGAGTGCCGGAGATCGACCCGTTCGCCGCCCTGATGGTGAATCCCGTTGTCGCCGAATCGAAACGCTTCTGCTGGAACTGCAATCTTCCGGTTGGCCGCTCGACCGAGACCGGCACCGGCCAGTCCGAAGGCTTCTGCCCGAGCTGTGGCAGTGCCTATTCGTTCCTGCCCCAGTTGAGTCCGGCCGATATGGTCGCCGAGCAGTATGAGATCAAGGGGTGCGTCGCGCACGGCGGTCTGGGCTGGGTGTACCTTGCGGTCGACCACAACGTCAACGAGCGACCGGTGGTGCTCAAGGGTCTGGTGCATTCCGGCGACGCCGAAGCACAGGCCATCGCGATGGCCGAACGGCAATTCCTCGCTGAAGTCGGGCATCCGTCGATCGTGAAAATTTTCAACTTCGTCGAGCACCCCGATTCCCGCGGCGAGCCGGTCGGCTACATCGTGATGGAATACGTCGGCGGTGAGTCACTGAAAGCCGTTCGGGGAGAACAGCTACCGGTCTCCGAGTCCATCGCCTACATGCTTGAGATCCTGCCCGCCCTGGGCTATCTGCATTCGATCGGCTTGTGCTACAACGACCTGAAGCCGGAAAACATCATGGTCACCGAGGAGCAACTCAAACTGATCGACCTCGGCGCGGTGTCACCGATCAATTCCTTCGGGTATCTGTACGGCACACCCGGTTATCAGGCGCCCGAGATCGTCCGCTCCGGACCGACCGTCGCGACCGATATCTACACCGTCGGCCGGACACTGGCGGCACTCACACTCGATCTGCGCACCCGCAACGGCCGCTACGTCGACGGCCTGCCGGAAGACGACCCCGTGCTGGCACGGTATGACTCCTTCGGTCGGTTGCTGCGCCGGGCTATCGATCCCGACCCGCGGCGGCGCTTCGTTTCCACCGAGGAGATGTCCGCGCAGTTGCTCGGCGTACTGCGCGAGGTGGTGGCCACCGACACCGGTGTTCCGCGGCCGGGCCTGTCCACGGTTTTCACCCGAACCCGGTCCACATTCGGAGTCGACCTGTTCGTCGCACATACTGACGTCTACCTCGACGGTCTGGTGCACACCGAGAAACTCACCGCACCGGAGATCGTCACAGCGCTACCGGTTCCGCTGGTCGATCCCTCCGATGTCGCGGCCACGGTGCTGTCAGCGACGGTGCTATCCCAACCGGTGCAGACCCTGGACTCGCTGCGGGCGGCACGCCACGGCAGCCTGGACTCCGATGGTGTCGACCTGTCTGATTCGGTGGAACTGCCGCTGATGGAGATTCGTGCCCTGCTGGACCTCGGTGACGTCGCGAAGGCGAACCGGAAGTTGGACGATCTGGCCGAGCGGGTGGGGTGGCGCTGGCGGCTGGTGTGGTTCAAGGCCGTCTCGGAATTGCTCACCAGTGACTACGACTCGGCCACAAAGCATTTCACCGAGGTGCTGGCCACCTTTCCCGGTGAGTTGGCGCCGAAGCTGGCATTGGCAGCCACCGCCGAACTGTCCGGCGACTCCGACGAACGGCCGTTCTACGAGACCGTATGGCACACCGACAACAACATCATCTCCGCGGGATTCGGTCTGGCACGTGCGCAGTCGGTCGAGGGTGAACGGAACGCGTCGGTCACCACACTCGATGAAGTCCCTGTCGGCTCACGGCATTTCACCACCGCCCGATTGACCAGCGCGGTGACGCTGATCTCCGGACGCTCGGCTCATGAGCTCACCGAAGACCAGATCCGGGGTGCGGCCCGCCGGGTCGAGGCACTGCCCGACACCGAGCCGCGGGTGCTGCAGATTCGGGCGCTGGTTCTCGGTACTGCCCTGGACTGGATCGCCGAACACGAGGCCCGACCCAGCCCGATCCTCGGCTTCCCGTTCACCGACCACGGACTTCGGCGGGGGGTGGAAGCCTCCCTTCGGAGCCTGGCCCGGCTGGCCACCAGCCAGTCACATCGGTACGCGCTGGTGGACCTCGCCAACGAGGTCCGCCCGATGACGACGTTCTGATTTCGCTAGACGGCAGCCGCAGCGGCCCGGGCGATCGCCAGTTCCTCATCGGTGGGCATCACCAGAACCGCGATCCGCGAGGTTTTCGCAGAGATGCGGCGTGCGCCGCGCTCGGCGCTGCCGTTGAGCGCGTCGTCGAGTTCGATGCCGAGGCTCTCCAAGCCGCTGAGGGAATCGCGACGCACCTGCGCATCGTTCTCGCCGACGCCGGCGGTGAACGCGATGACGTCGGTGCGGCCGAGCACCGCGAGGTAGGCGCCGATGTATTTGCGAAGCCGGTGGATGTAGACGTCGTAAGCCAATTGCGCGGCCTCATCGCCGGCGGCGATGCTGGCGTGCAGCGCACGGAAATCACTCTCGCCGGACAGCCCGAGCATGCCGGAGTGCCGATTCAGCATCGTCTCGATCTCATCGACGCCCATGCCACCCGTGCGCCAGAGGTAGCCGATGATTCCCGCGTCGATGTCACCGGATCGGCTGCCCATCACCAAACCCTCCAGTGGGGTGAGCCCCATCGAGGTGTCCACCGGTCGGCCACCGGAGATCGCCGACGCCGACGCACCGTTGCCCAGATGCAGGACGATCTGATTCAGCGACTCCGGCGGCGAGCCGAGGAACTCCGCGACCTGCTCGCTGACGAACCGGTGCGACGTGCCGTGGAATCCGTAACGCCGGATCTTCCACCGCGCGGCCACATCACGGTCGATCGCGTAGGTGGCCGCCGCGGCCGGCAGATGGTGGAAGAACGCCGTATCGAACACCGCCACATGCGGCAGGTCCGGCAACACCTTGCGGGCCACCTCGATACCGAGGACCGCCGGCGGATTGTGCAGGGGCGCCAGTGGCGCCAGTTCGCGGAGTTGTTCCAGCAGTGCATCGTCGACGATCGTCGGCCGGTAAAGATCGGGGCCGCCGTGCACCACCCGGTGCCCGACTGCCACCAGTCCGAGGTCCTCCAGGTTCTTCTCGCCGGGTGCCAGCACCTCGAAGGCCGCTCGCAGAGCCGCCTCGTGGTTGGCCACTCCGCCGTCCACACCGATACGTTCGACGATGCCGTCCACGAGTGATACACCCGTATCGGGTTGCACCAGTGAATATTTCAGCGACGACGATCCGGAGTTGAGCACCAGCACGGTGTCGGTCATCACAACCCCTGAGCCTGAATCGCGGTGATCGCGACGGTGTTGACGATGTCTTCGACCAGCGCGCCGCGGGAGAGATCGTTGACGGGCTTGTTCAACCCCTGCAGCACCGGGCCGATGGCGATCGCACCGGCACTGCGCTGCACGGCCTTATAGGTGTTATTACCGGTGTTGAGGTCCGGGAAGATC
>JAPLAO010000029.1 GCA_026393245.1 Mycobacterium sp.
CCCGGATTGCTTGTAGCCGCCGAAGGCCGCGTGCGCGGGATACATGTGATAGCAGTTGGTCCACACCCGGCCGGCTTTAATGTCGCGGCCGGCGCGGTAGGCGACGTTTCCATTGCGGCTCCACACTCCGGCACCGAGGCCGTAGAGGGTGTCGTTGGCGATGCTGATCGCGTCGTCATAGTCGGTGAACGACGTCACCGACACCACCGGGCCGAAGATCTCCTCCTGGAAGATCCGCATCGAGTTTTCGCCGGCGAAGATCGTGGGTTGGACGTAGTAACCGCCGGACAGGTTGCCGCCAAGATCGGCTCGCTCACCACCGGTGATCACCCGGGCGCCTTCGCTCTTTCCGATCTCGATATAAGACAGGATTTTCTCCAACTGATCGTTGGAGGCCTGTGCACCCACCATCGTCTCGGTGTCCAACGGATCGCCCTGCCGCACCGCCTTGGTGCGGATCGCGGCCATCGCCAGGAATTCGTCGTAGATGTCGGACTGGATCAACGACCGGGACGGACAGGTGCACACCTCGCCCTGGTTGAGGGCGAACATGGTGAAGCCTTCCAGCGCCTTGTCCTGAAAGTCGTCATTAGCGGCCAGCACATCAGAAAAGAAGATGTTCGGGCTCTTGCCGCCCAACTCCAAAGTGACGGGGATCAGATTCTGGCTGGCGTACTGCATGATCAGTCGGCCGGTGGTGGTCTCACCGGTGAAGGCGATCTTGGCGATCCGGTTACTGGAGGCCAATGGCTTGCCGGCCTCCACCCCGAAACCATTGACCACGTTGATCACACCGTCGGGCAGTAGATCGGCGATCAGAGAGAGCAGATACATGATCGAGGCCGGCGTCTGCTCGGCCGGCTTGAGGATGACGGCGTTTCCCGCGGCCAGTGCCGGAGCCAACTTCCATACCGCCATCAGGATCGGGAAGTTCCACGGGATGATCTGACCCACCACACCGAGTGGCTCATGGAAGTGATACGCCACGGTGTCATCGTCGATCTGGCTCAGCGAGCCCTCCTGGGCGCGGATCGCACCCGCGAAATACCGGAAGTGGTCCACTGCCAACGGAATATCGGCGTTGAGTGTCTCGCGAATCGGCTTTCCGTTATCCCACGCCTCGGCGAGTGCGATCTTTTCCAGATTCTCCTCGATGCGGTCGGCGATCTTGTTGAGCATCACCGACCGGACAGCCACCGAGGTTTTACCCCAGGCCGGTGCGGCCGCGTGCGCCGCATCCAACGCCAACTCGATATCGGCCGCCGTCGACCGGGCCACCTCACAGAACGTCTGTCCGTTTACCGGGGAGGGCACCTCAAAATATCGGCCCTCGACCGGTGCGACCCACTGACCGCCGATGAAATTGTCGTATCGGCTCTGGAAGGACATCAGCGAACCGGCGGATCCCGGAGGTGCGTAAACGGCCATGAGGTTCTCCTTGGACTTCGGTGTTCTCCTTGGACTTCCGACCCAGCAAGTGGCCCGACGATAACCCAGATTCCGCTGGTCTGCGCCGATAAAACGATTCCTAGGACGCGCCCAGACCGCGGGTGAAGCCGGGTTGCATCAGGACGTCATCGGGTGTCAGGTCGTGTACCGATGACTTGCCCAGGCCGCGCAGCGCGGAATCAATTCCGCCGCTGAGGATGTCGAGGACGTTCTCCACACCGGCCTGACCGCTGGCCGCCAAACCCCACAGGTAGGCCCTGCCGATCATCACGGCGCGGGCGCCCAGTGCGAGTGCCTTGACTACATCGCTGCCGCGGCGGATCCCGCCGTCGAGCAGCACCTCCACCTGGTCACCGACGGCGGCGGCGATCGCGGGCAGCGCACGGATGGTGCCCGGTGTGCCGTCCAGGTTGTTACCGCCGTGGTTGGACACCGAAATAGCCGAAACCCCGGCGTCCACAGCACGTTTCGCATCATCGACGCGCATCACGCCTTTGAGCATGAATGGCCCGCCCCAGAATTCGCGCAACCACTCGATGTCCTCCCAGGTTGGCGGCGGAGTACCCATCCACTCGCCGTACGCGGCGAAGAACGGCGGGCCGGCCTCCCCGCGGCTGCCCTGGTTCGGCGCGGTCAAACCCGGCGGCCGAAGCGTCTTGGCCCACTCCAGGAACCATGAGGGCCGCACGATGCCCTGCGGGGACATCTTGATCGCGGTGAGCATGTCCATCTTCTCCGGGATCTTCGGGCTGCCCCAGTCCCGACCGTTGGAGAAACTCCAGTCCGTGGTGGCGATCAAGCCGACGGCCCCGGCGGCACGGGCCCGTTCGGCACGTTCGGCGATCGCGTCGCGGCCGCCGAGCCAGTAGATCTGGAAGAAGGTCTTGGGATTGACTGCGACGACCTCTTCGATGGGCTTGCTCGCAAACGACGACAACCCCATCGCCGTTCCCCGCGCTGCTGCTGCGCGTGCGACGGCCACCTCACCATCGGGGTGCACCGCCTGCACACCCGTCGGAGAGATCACCACCGGCAGTGAAATGTCCTGGCCCATCACGGTTGTCGAGAGGTCCCGTTTCTCGGTGGCCCCGATGACGTGCGGCGCGAAGCCGAGTTCGGCGTACGCCTCCACGTTGTCGGAGTAGGTCAGGCCCTTCTCGCTGCCTGCCAGTAACGCTGAATACACCGCCTTGGGCAGACGCTTCTTCGCACGCTCCTGGGCGGTGGCGACGGTCTCGAACCAGATGTCTTTTGCCATGGGGTTACACGGGACTTTCGTTGCAGGGCTTGGCCGGTGGCCGGGTCAGGGTCAGCAAGACTGGCTTACCGCGGGAGTGATCGTCACGGGGGCGAGGCTTGTCACGTTCGCCGGCCAGCGCCGGGATCCCGTAACCCTCGACGCACTCCGGGTCCGGACCGTCCAGTGGCAACCCGGTGAAGAACTTCGCCGCCATGCACCCACCCCGGCAGGCGTCGTAGTGCCCGCAGCTGCCACAGGCTCCGGCTGACTGCGGCTCGCGCAGTTCGGTGAACAACGCGGAGTTCTTCCAGACGTCGTCGAAGCCCCTGGGCTTACCGAAACCATTATCCGACATAACATTGCCGGCCAGGAAGCGGTCATGGATGGCGAACGGGCATGCGTACACATCGCCGATGGGGTCGATGAGGCACACCACCCGTCCGGCGCCACACATGTTCAGTCCGGCCAACGCACCGGGCTCGCCAAGCCCGGACAGGTGGAAGAAGGAGTCGCCGGTCAGCACCCGATCGCCCTTGGCCACCAGCCAGTTGTACAGCTCGACCTGTTGCTCGCTGGTCGGGTGCAGTTCGTCCCACACGTCGGCGCCGCGGCCCGACGGACGAAGGCGGGTGATGCGCAGTGTCGCGCCGTAGCTGTCGGCCAAGGCCTTGAAATCGTCGAGTTGGCTGACGTTGTGGCGGGTGACAACGACCGATATCTTGGCGTCCGCGAAGCCCGCGGCGGCGAGGTTCTCCAGCGCACGGATCGCCATGTCGAACGATCCGGCGCCGCGCACTGCGTCGTTGACCTCCGCGGTCGCCCCGTCCAGCGAGATCTGCACATCCACGTAGTCACTGGCCGCCAGACGTTCGGCAACCTCTGCGTTGATACGAACTCCGTTGGTGGAGAACTTGACTCCGACGTGGTGCGCGGTGGCGTAGTCGACGAGTTCCCAGAAATCCGGCCGCACGGTCGGCTCGCCGCCGCCGATGTTGACGTAGAACACCTGCATGCGCTCAAGTTCGTCGATGACGGCCTTGCACTGCGCCGTCGACAGTTCGCGGGGGTCGCGTTTGCCGGACGAGGACAGGCAATGCACGCAGGCCAGGTTGCAGGCGTAAGTGAGTTCCCAGGTGAGGCAGATCGGCGCGTCGAGGCCACGCTCGAACTGCTCGATCAGGCGAGGGACTGGCGCAACGGATGTCATGAGGATTCCTTACTTACCAACATATTTGATGCCACCAGCACGCTTAGTGCGTGCAGGTACGGAGCCTCGTGATCGTGGTCAACACCGGCGGCCGCTAGGGCCGAGGCAACGTCTGGGTGGTCATCGAGCGACTCGATGACTGCCAGGATGGTGCGGTTCTTGAGGAACGACAACTTGCGCGTCCCAAAGTGATAGAGCAGCGCCCCGAACGACTCGGGACGCACGGCCACCTGGGGGTGCAGCCGCCAGCTCAGCGCGGAGTCGAAGGCCGGCAGGCTCGCGGGGTCATCGCCCATGGCGTGGGCGGGCACGGTCAGTAGACCCCGCACATCCCGTCAATGGAGACCTCTTCAACCAAGGCCTCGGTCACCAGTTCGGCACCCGCGTCACCCTGGGTGTTGCTCTGAGTCGGCTCCATACCGCTATCCCTTTCGCGCGTTTCTCGACATTGACGATCGTTAAGCCACAGAATATGGCATCAGGTGCCGAATGGGAAAGGGTTTGGGCAATGTCAGGACGTCCGGTCGGCCGTCGCCGGTCCACCACACCGGACCACATCGCCGACATCGCCCTGGACCTGTTCAGTACCTACGGATTCAGCCAGGTCAGCGTGGACGATGTCGCGCAGGCGTCGGGAATCGCCCGGCGCACGCTGTTCCGGTACTACTCCACCAAGAGCGCGATCCCCTGGGGCGACTTCGACTCGCATCTGCGGGAGTTCACCGCGGTGCTCGACGATGCTGACCCGGCCGCACCGATCGGGACGGCACTGCGCACGGCACTGCTGGATTTCAACACCATCGACGACGCCACCGCCGCCCGGCACCGCCAACGAATGCAGGTGATTCTGCAGACCGCTGAACTTCAGGCCTACTCGATGACGATGTATGCCGGTTGGCGCGCAGTGGTTGCCGACTTCGTGGCGCGACGCACCGGGGCCCAACCGCAGGACCTGGTACCCCAAACCATTGCCTGGCTCTTGCTCGGAGTTGCGTTATCGGCATACGAGTACTGGCTGTCCCACGAGGACGTCGCACTGCATGACGCCCTGGGCCAGTCCTTCGATGCCGTCGCCGCCGGAC
>JAPLAO010000360.1 GCA_026393245.1 Mycobacterium sp.
GGATTTCAGCACGCCGCGAACCTGACACGAGTTTCATCGGGGCTGCTGCCGCGACATCACCGGCAAACGCCGGTGGCTCACCAGATGGCGAAGTCCGTCGACCCGATGCGATCGGGCGCGGCGTAGTTGATGTAGACCGGTCCCTGCTGGAACGGGATGTAGCCGGTGTTCATCAGGTCACCGTCGCCGACCACCTCGGGGTTGTACAGCCCGGTGGTGTAGGAGTACAGCAGGGTTTGGCCGTCCGCGGTGTACACCGAGATCTTGGTGCCCGACGGCACCGAGGTTCCGCCGCCGATCAGATATGACGGCAAAGTCCCGTAGACACCGCCGGTATCGATGATCGAGGAGGCGTCCTGTTTCGGTCCGTCGTTAACGCTGACCTGGACGTTGGCGTCGGGCGCACCCGGCACCGAGACTCTGGTAGCCAACGGGTCGGGCCCCAAGACCATCACGCCCAGCAGTCCGAGGAATGCGCCCTGATACAGCAGGAACCCATCGCTGAGTTCACCCGGCATCGAGGCGGTCGGGATGGTGCAGGCGGCACTCGGAACGGTGCAGCCCTGACCGGGCGACGGACCCGGGCCGGGCCCGTAGGTGTTGGCCCCGACCCCGAGAATGCCGACAACCTGTGCGGGCGCCAGGAAATCCTTGAACGCCTCGGCGTCGGCCTCGTCGACGATATTGACCGCGGTGGGCGCACTCACGGCGCCACCGCCGAGGTCCACCGTGGTCTGATACGTCGTGTAGTGGAAGGTCTGGGTGACGGCGCCGCTGTAAGTGACCTCACCGGTTCCGATCGGAGCACCCAGATCACCGGCACCAACGGAGTCCCGGGTGAGCAGCAGGCCGGAGGAACCGGTATCGACGAGCATCGACTTTCTGCTGCCGTTGTTGACTGAGACGTTGACCACCGGTTCGGTGACGGACTTCATCTGGACCGGGACCACCGCGTAGACCTTGCCGTTGCTGCGCGCCTCAGTGAGGACTGACGCCGCCGCGGCAGTGGATGCGCCCAGCAGATTCACCAGCGGCAACAGCAGTGCGGCGCCGGACAGGCCTGCCTCGGCCAGTGTCGGCAGGGTCATGGTGGCCAGCAGGTTCACCTGGGTCAACTGATGGATGATCGGGATCCCGACTGTTCCGGCGACCAGTTGCGACGCAGCCGGCATGTTGTTCTGCCAGGCCGACAACGACCACGCGGCTTCAGCGAGGAACAGTTGCGGAACGATCGACGCCACGCCGGCGGCGATGTTGCCGGATCCGAAGGTCTCCTGGTTCAGCAACGCCTGCGCGTCGGCGATCTGAGCAATGGCGAGCTGCACGTGCGCACCCGGAACGACGGTCTGCAGCGGCAGATAGGAATCCATGTTGTAGGACGGGTCAGCGGCCGCAGTGGGCACCGCGACCACAGGCGAGGCCGCCGGCTTCGGGGCCGAGGCGCCAACGGTCGACCGGTTCACACCGCGGCGTGCCGCGGATGGTTTCGGTGCGGACGACACCGGGCCCGCTACGGCGGCGGGCACGCTAGTGGCGGCAGTGACCGCTGCGGGCAGCGGGGTACTCACCGGCGCGGTCATGATAACCGCGATCCCGGCAGGCATCGCGACCCGGCTCCTGCGGTCGCCGGCCAACGGCGCCGCCGCGCTGCGTGAAGCGCGGGCGGCGAGGCTGCGGCGAGGGGCCGCAGTCGGTGCGGTCTGAGCAGGCGCGGCGCTGCTGCTGGCGACACTGTCGGAGGCACTAGCCGCGTCAGCTCCGGAGTCGGCGAGTGCGACCGCCGTGCCTCCGACCATCGCGGCACCCATTCCGAGGGTCACCGCGCCTGCACCGAGCCAGGCGTACGGCCGGATGCGGCGGTGTTTCGACACGGATCGGCTCCCTCGGGTCGTCATCCAGCTACCTCAATATTACCTGAGAAAAATAGCACTCTTTACTGAGAAACGATGGTACCCGCGGTTGGGAGGCACCCTCGGTTCTGCCTTTCCGAGCTGCGTGTATGACAGGAATACCCACTCGGTCGTCGTACATTCTGTGTGAAATGTCCACCATGTCCGGCGCGGGCCGCTTTGCGCCCAGCCCATCGGCCGATCTGCACATCGGCAACCTGCGCACGGCGGTGCTGGCGTGGCTCTTCGCCCGATCGTCCGGACGCCGGTTCCTGGTCCGTATCGAAGATCTCGATGACCGCGCCCATTCGGAGGTGGCTCGCCGTCAACTCGACGACCTAGCGGCGATCGGGGTGACGTGGGACGAGGAGCCACAGTGGCAGGCCCGACACCGAGAGCGCTACGACACGGTGATCGCCAACCTCGTCGGCCGGCATCTGGTCTTCGAGTGCTACTGCAGCCGGCGGGACATCCTCAACGCACCACGGGCACCGCA
>JAPLAO010000239.1 GCA_026393245.1 Mycobacterium sp.
GCACGCGGCCAACGGTGAAGACCCGGAGTTTCACAAGCAGCCGGAATACCTTGCGCCCCAAGACAAAGCGCCGTGGGCGGTGTTTGATCTGTCGCTGGGCAAAGCGATGTATTCGGGCTTCACCGTGGGTGGTCTGGCCACCGACGTCGACGGCGAGGTGCTCCGGGAGGACGGTGGTGTGATCGGTGGGCTGTACGCCGCCGGAACCTGCGCGTCCAATATCGCCCAGGACGGCAAGGGGTATTCCAGCGGTACGCAACTCGGCGAGGGCTCGTTCTTCGGCCGCCGGGCAGGCGCACACGCGGCGGCGGGTGCCAAGACGATATAGCGCACGCGGCGGCGGGCGCCAAGGCCATCTAGCGCACGCGGCGGCGGGCGCGCGTCACACCTGAGCGGGTTCGCGGTCCACTTCCCACCCGCCGTCGCCGAGCAGGCGCAGGTGATGGTTGTGGTGCTTCTTGACGGTGTTGCGGTGGGTGACCGACACCATGATGGTCTGCGGCAGCCGGGTGCGCAGCAGTCGATACAGGGTGAACTCCTGACCCTCGTCGAGGGCCGAGGTGGACTCGTCGAGGAAGATCACCGCCGGCTCCTGCAGCAGCACCCGGGCGAACGCGACGCGCTGCTGCTCACCGGGTGAGAGCGTCTTGGACCAGTCGATATCCTCATTGAGCCGGGTGCCGAGGTGGCCCAGTGCCACCTCGTCGAGAGCGGCGATCAGTTTCTCGTCGTCGATGTCCGCCGCATCATCGGGATAGCACAGCACCGACCGAAGATCGCCGAGTGGCAGATACGGCACCTGGGACAGGAACATCGCGTCGCGGTCGCCGCCGGGTTGGCGTACGGTGCCGCTGGCATACGGCCACAGCCGCGCGATACTGCGCAGCAGAGTGGTCTTGCCGGAGCCGGACGGCCCGGTGATCATCAGCGAATCGCCCGGCTCCAGGCGCAGATCGAGGGGTTCGAGTAGTTGCCGGCCGGCCGGATTGCGGACCTCCAGATCATCCAATTCCAGTGCGCCGTCGGGGCTTTCGGCTAACTCCAGTCGGGGCATCTGCCTGGCCTGATCATTGGCGTCTACCAATCCGTCGAGCCGGATGATGGTGGCCCGATAGGACGCGAATGAGTCGTAGACATACCGGAAGAATGACAGCGAGTCGTGCACATTGCTGAAGGCGGCGGCTGACTGCGTCACGTCGCCGAAGGTGATCTGGCCGCGGAACAAGCGCTGCGCCTGCACGATCAGCGGCAGCGGGTTGATGATCTGGGAGATCGCCTGGTTCCACCCGAGCAGTGTCAGGCTCCGCGCCACGAAACCGCGGTAGTTGGCGATCACGGCGCGGAAACGTGTTCGCAGCACGGCCTTTTCGGCCTGCTCGCCCCGGTAGAAACTGATCGCCTCGGCCGTGTCGCGCATCCGCACCAATGCGTACCGGAATGCCGCGTTGGTCATCTCGTTGCGGAAGCTGAACCGGATCAGCGGTCGGCCGATCCAGAATGCGATCACCGTGGTGGCGAACACATAGGCCAGGGCGATCCAGAACAGCGCATGCCCGAGGGTGAATCCAAACAGCGTCAGCGGCCCGGACAGACCCCACAGAATCGGGGTGAACGCCACCACCGATACCAGCGAGTTGATCGCGCCGAACAGCAACGTCGCCGAGGTTCCCACCGTCGGGGTGTTGGTGCCCTGCCCGGTGCACCCGGTGAACGAGTCGATGTCGAGTTGGATGCGCTGATCCGGATTGTCGACCGGTTGGTCCAGGAACCGGCCGCGATAGAAAGCGTCACCGGAGACCCAGTCGGAGGTCAGGCGGTCGGTCAGCCACACCCGCCATCGGATGATGAACCGCTGCATCAGGTAGATGTCGAGCAGGTACCGGCTGATGTAGACGGCCGCGATCAGGCCGAAGGTGACGATCGCGGCCCAGAAACCGGAGACGCCCGATTCGCGAACGGCACCATTGCCTGCCGCGTTGCCCTCGAAGGCCACCTGCAGCGAGGAGTAGAGGTCGTTGGCCTGGTAGCTCAGCAGCACGTCGAGTCGCACCGAGATGAGCGTCGAGAACAGCAGCACCCCCAGCCACGCCCACACCACCAAGGCGTCGCGACCGCGGAAGTAGTCGCCGGTAACCCGCCAGAACTGCCGTCCCCAGGTGGTGTGTCGGGCCAGTAGCACCAGCACCACCACCGCCGCCACCGCGGTGATCACCCAGGCCTTGGCGGCCCACAGCAGGGAGTCCGGAATCGCGTTGGCCCAATCCAGGGAGGGCTTGAACAATTCCATCTGGCTTCTCCTGCGGCGCTAGACCGTGACCGGTGCGGCGGGTTCCACTCCGCCCAGTCGCCACGCACCCTCGCCGAGCAACTCGAGGTGGCGTTGGTGATGTTGTTCCACACTCGGCCGGTGGCTGACGCTCACCAGAATCGTGGTCGGCAACTCGGTCCGCACCAGGTCGTACACCGCGTACTCCAGACCCTCGTCGAGCGCGGACGTAGCCTCGTCGAGGAAGACCGCCCCGGGCTTGTTGAGCAGCACCCGGGCGAATGCCACCCGTTGCTGTTCGCCCGGTGAGAGCACCTTGGCCCAGTCCTGCACCTCATTGAGCCGGCCGGTCAGATGCGATAGCGCGACCCTGGCCAACATCTGCTGCAGATCCTCGTCGGAGAGATCACCGGCACTCGCCGGATAGGACACCACGGTGCGAAGGTCACCCAGCGGCACATAGGGCAGTTGCGACAGGAACATGGTCTGGTGTCCGTCCAGTGGGCGGATCACGGTGCCGGAGGTGTAGGGCCACATCTGGGCGAGGCTGCGCAGCAACGTCGTCTTACCCGCGCCGGAAGCTCCGGTGACTACCAGACCCTCGCCCGGTTCGAGGCGCAGATCGAGCGGATCCACGAGTTGGGCGCCGCCGGGCGTGCGGACCTCGACTCGACGCAGTTCCACCGACCCGTCGGTGCTGGGAATCGTTTCCAGACTGGGCAATTCGCGGGTGATCTGGTTGGTATCGACCATTCCGTGCAGACGGATGGTGGAGGCGCGGTAAGCCGCGAACGAGTCGTAGGCGTTGCGGAAGAACGACAGTGAATCGCTGATGTTGCCGAACGCACTCGCCGACTGGTTCACGTCGCCGAAGGTGACCTCGCCGGCGAACAGTCGCGGCGCCTGGACCAACAGCGGCAGCGGGCTGATGATTTGGCTCATCGCGAGGTTCCAGCCGGTCAGTCCGATGGTGCGGCGGACGAAGGCCCGGTAGTTGTCGATGATCGCGTCGTATCGGCGGCGCAGTAGGCCGCGTTCGACGTTCTCACCCCGGTAAAAGCCGACTGCCTCGGCCGCGTCGCGAAGACGTACCAGCGCATAGCGGAAGGCGGCGTTGGTGGACTCGTTGAGGAAGCTCAGCCGGATCAGCGGGCGGCCGATCCGGAACGCGATGACCGTCGCGAAGAACACGTAGATGAACGCCACCCAGAACAGCGCGCGATCCAGGGTGACGCCGAACAGTGTCACCGGTCCGGACAGCCCCCACAGGATCGGTACGAACGACACCACATTGGCCACCGAGCTGATGGCCCCGAACACCAACATGCTCGACGAATTCACCATCGGCGAGTTGGGACTGGCGCCGACCCCGGTGGTGAAGACGTCGACGTCCTGCTGGATGCGCTGGTCGGGGTTGTCGGTTTCGGTGTCGGTGAACCGGGCCCGGTAGTAGGCGCGGCCGTTGAGCCAGTCGCCAGTGAGCCGGTCGGTCAACCAGGTTCGCCATCGGATGATGAAACGCTGGGTCAGGTAGATGTCGAGCATCACCCGGCTGATGAAGATGGTCGCCAGCACCGCGAAAACCACCAGCGAGAACCAGAATCCTCGGACCGCGGAGTCGCGCGCGGCCCCGTTGTCGGCACCGCGGGCGGTGAACGCCATCTGCAGTGCCTCGAAGAGGTCGTTGCTGTAATAGCTGAGAAGCACGTTGATCCGCACCGCGATCATCGTCGACAACAGCAGTACGGCCAGCCAGACCCAGCGACTCAGACTCTGCCTGCCTTTGAAGTAGGCGCCGGTGACCCGCCAGTACTGCCGGCCCCAGAGCGTGAACCGGGCCAGCAGGAACAACACCAGCAGTGCACCCGCCGCGGCGAGCCCCCAGGCCTTGAGGATCCACACCAGCGATGGCACCAGTTCGTGCGCCCAGTCCAGTGACGGGGTGAACGTGTCCACAGCTATTTCCTCCCTGCGGGCGTGGGCCCACGCCTTCGGGCAAGCTACCGCAGCATCGTGTCGTCGGCCTACCGCCGGTACGGTTGTGCCCGTGGCGAAGATTTCTAGGGCCGGCGGAACTTCCAAGACCGGCGCTCCCGGCCAGGGTCGACTGAGTCGGGGCTTCTGGCGCATGCTCGGGGCGACCGATGAAAAGATCAAAGCGCGTTCCATGGCCGAGGTATCGGCCGCGGCCCAGTTCGCCGACAAGGCCGAGGACCTCACCGACGATGAATTGGCCAAGGCGGCCCGGTTGCTGAACCTCGAGGACCTCGCCGATTCGGCCGATGCCCCGCAGTTCCTGGCCATCGCACGGGTGGCGGCGCAGCGCTCGACCGGCCTCACGCCGTTCGACGTGCAGTTGCTTGGTGCGCTGCGGATGATGGCCGGCGACGTCATCGAGATGGGCACCGGCGAGGGCAAGACGCTGTCCGGCGCGATCGCCGCGGCGGGTTACGCGCTGGCCGGCCGCAACGTCCACGTGGTGACCATCAACGATTATCTGGCCCGCCGCGACGCCGAGTGGATGGGTCCGCTGATCGAGGCACTGGGCTTGACGGTCGGCTGGATCACCGCGGAATCCACTGGCGCGCAACGTCGCGCCGCTTACGAGTGTGATGTCACCTACGCGTCGGTCAATGAGATCGGCTTCGACGTGCTGCGCGATCAATTGGTCACCGACGTCGCTGATCTGGTGGCACCCAACCCCGACGTCGCGATCGTCGATGAGGCCGACTCGGTGATGGTCGACGAGGCACTGGTGCCGCTGGTGTTGGCCGGCACCTCGCACCGGGAGACCCCGAAACTGGAGATCGTGCGGTTGGTCGGCGAACTCGTCGCCGATAAGGATGCCGACCGGTACTTCGCCACCGATGACGACAATCGCAACGTGCACCTCACCGAGGCCGGTGCACAGAAACTGGAGCGCGCACTCGGTGGTATCGACCTGTACGCCGAGGAGAACGTCGCCACCACGCTGACCGAGGTCAACGTCGCACTGCACGCCCATGTGCTCCTTGCGCGCGATGTGCACTACATCGTGCGAGACGGCGCGGTCCAGTTGATCAACGCCTCCCGCGGCCGGATCGCCGCACTGCAACGTTGGCCGGACGGCCTGCAGGCGGCGGTCGAAGCCAAGGAGGGGATCGAGACCACCGAGACCGGCGAGGTGCTCGACACCATCACCGTGCAGGCGCTGATCAACCGTTATCCCACGGTGTGCGGGATGACCGGCACCGCACTGGCCGCCGGCGAACAGTTGCGCCAGTTCTATTCGCTGGCGGTGTCGCCCATCCCGCCCAACGCGGCCAATATCCGAGTCGACGAGCCCGACCGGGTCTACGTCAGCGTCGGGGCGAAGAATGACGCCATCGTCGACCACATCATCGAGGTGCATGCCACCGGTCAGCCGATCCTGGTCGGTACCCAGGACGTCGCCGAATCCGAGGACCTGCACGCGAGACTGGTGCGCCGCGGGGTGCCCGCGGTGGTGCTCAACGCCAAAAACGACGAGGAGGAGGCCGGGGTCATCGCCGAGGCCGGCACGCTGGGCGCGGTGACGGTGTCGACCCAGATGGCCGGCCGCGGCACCGACATCCGACTCGGCGGATCCGATGAGGCCGACCACGATCAGGTCGCTGAACTTGGGGGCCTGCACCTGATCGGCACCGGACGGCATCGCACCGAACGCCTCGACAACCAACTCCGCGGCCGGGCCGGCCGCCAGGGCGACTCGGGGTCGTCGGTGTTCTTCGCCAGCTGGGAGGACGACGTCGTCGCCGCCCACCTTGAGCCGGGCAAGCTGCCCAACGAGTGCGACGAGACCGGCCGGGCCACCAGTCCCAAAGCCACCGCCCTGCTCGATCACGCCCAGCGGGTGGCCGAGGGTCGCCTGCTCGATGTGCATGCCAACACCTGGCGCTATAACCAGTTGATCGCGCAGCAGCGCGCGATCATCGTCGAACGGCGCAACAGGCTGTTGAGCACCGCAGCCGCCCGCGAGGAGTTGAAGGAGCTGACTCCCGAGCGCTACGACGAACTCGCCGAGAGCGCCTCCGAGGAGGATCTGGAGCGGATCTGCCGCAAGATCATGCTGTTCCATCTCGACCGCGGCTGGGCCGACCACCTGGCCTACCTGTCCGACATCCGGGAGAGCATCCACCTGCGCGCGCTGGGGCGGCAGAACCCGCTCGACGAATTCCACCGGCTGGGCGTTGACGCGTTCGCGAATCTGGCCGCCGACGCCATCGAGGCGTCGCAGCAGACCTTCGAGACGGCCAACGTCCTGGTCGACGAGCCCGGTCTGGACCTGTCCAAGCTGGCACGCCCGACCTCGACCTGGACCTACATGGTCCACGACAACCCGCTTCGCGACGACAGCCTGTCGGCGATGAGCCTGCCCGGGGTGTTCCGCTAGATGCAGGGCCGGGTGCTGACGATCCCGAACGTCCTCAGTGTGATCCGGCTGATCCTGGTGCCGGTTTTCCTGTACCTGCTGCTGGTGCGGCACGACTGGGGCCCGTCGGTGGCCATCTTGGTGTTCGGTGGTGTCTCGGACTGGGCCGACGGCAAGATCGCCCGACTGGTGGCCAATCAGTCCTCCCGACTGGGGGAGTTGCTCGACCCACTGGTCGACCGGATCTACATGGTCGCGGTCCCGGTGGGCCTGGCACTGGCGGGTGTGGTGCCGTGGTGGGTGGTGGCGATCCTGCTCGGCCGCGACGTGGCGCTGGCTGCGACCCTGCCGGTGCTGCGCGGCCGTGGTATCACGGCGCTGCCGGTGAGCTATGTCGGCAAGGCCGCCACGTTCTCCTTGATGGTGGGATTCCCGCTGGTCCTGCTGGGGCAGTGGGATGCGTTGTGGAGCAGGGTGATTGGCGCCTGCGGGTGGGGTTTTGTGATCTGGGGCATCGGCATGTACCTGTGGTCCGCGGTGCTGTACCTGCTTCAGGTGCGCCTGGTGGTGCGCCGGATGCCTAAGGTAATACGCTCTGCAGATACCGGACCAGCAGACAGAGGAGCCCCGTGAGCGACATCCCCGCCGAACTTCACTACACCGCTGAGCACGAGTGGGTGCTGCGCACGGGTGCGGACACCGTCCGGGTCGGTATCACTGACTTCGCGCAGGATGCTCTCGGCGATGTGGTCTTCGTCCAATTGCCCGACGTCGGAACCGAAGTCACGGCAGGGGAGGCGTTCGGCGAAGTTGAGTCGACCAAGTCGGTGTCGGACCTGTTCGCCCCGCTCACGGCCACCGTGGCCGCGGTTAACGGCGAGCTCGACGGCGACCCCCAGCTGGTCAATTCCGACCCGTACGGTCAGGGATGGCTCTTGGAGTTGCGGGCCGACGGCGATACTCTCGACGAGGGGTTGGCGGCACTGCTGGACGCAGACGCCTATCGGGGCACACTGAATTGAAACCGGCGCTGCGCCAACGCGGTGATTGTTAGGGTTGCGCAATCCGCTGGCGGTACAGCCGATCGGATCGAAATGGCGAGGGAGCAGCAGTTGACGGACATGGGCCGACAATCGGGGGCTGACGAGTCCTCCGACGACGTCACCGTGGAGACGACGTCGGTCTTCCGCGCGGATTTCCTCAGCGATCTCGATGCGCCGGTCAGCCCGGCAGCCGATTCGGCGGTGTCCGGGGTCGAGGGCCTGCCGGTGGGCGCGGCACTGCTGGTCGTCAAGCGCGGCCCCAATGCCGGCTCCCGGTTCCTGCTCGATCAGCCCACGACATCGGCCGGGCGTCATCCCGACTCCGACATCTTCCTCGACGATGTGACCGTCAGCCGTCGGCACGCCGAATTCCGGTTGGACGGCAACGACTTTCAGGTGGTCGACGTCGGCAGCCTCAACGGCACCTACGTCAATCGGGAACCGGTCGACTCCGCCATCCTGGCCAACGGCGACGAGGTTCAGATCGGCAAGTTCCGACTGGTGTTCCTGACCGGCCCCACGCCGGCCGGCGGTGACGGTGGTCCGGGGAACTAGTGGGCGCGCCCGATAGTCCCGAACTCACCGGGATGTCCATCGGAGCGGTGCTGGATCTGCTGCGGCCGGAGTTCCCCGACGTGACGATCTCCAAGATCCGGTTCCTGGAGTCCGAAGGCCTGGTCACCCCGCAGCGCAGCGCGTCCGGCTACCGCCGGTTCACGGCCTACGACAGCGCCCGGTTGCGGTTCGTCCTGACCGCGCAACGCGATCAGTACCTGCCGCTGAAAGTCATCAAAGCTCAACTCGACGCCCAGCCGGACGGTGAACTGCCGCGCCAGGACTCGCTATACCCGGCGCCGCGACTGGTCCCGGTGGGCAAGCCGAGCGGCGATGAGCTGCCACGGGGGCGAGACAACGGCGCCGGTGGACCCGCGTCGGTTCGGCTGACCCGTGAGGATCTGCTGGAGCGCTCAGGCGTGGCCGCCGAACTCATCACGGCCCTGCGTAAGGCCGGGGTCATCACCACGGGTTCGGGCGGATTCTTCGACGAACATGCGGTGGTGATCGCCCAGTGCGCGGCGGCGCTGGCCGAATACGGCGTGGAACCCCGGCATCTGCGTGCTTTCCGTTCCGCCGCCGACCGGCAGTCCGATCTGATCGCCCAGATCGCCGGACCGGTCGGCAAGGCCGGTACGACCGGCGCCCGCGACCGGGCCGACGACCTGGCCCGGGAGGTCGCGGCGCTGGCGATAACCCTGCACACCTCGCTGATCAAGTCCGCCGTACGCGACGTTCTGGACCGCTGAGGACTACACTCTGCCAGGCTGGGGTAAGTGCAGTTTCGGGTTGCATCTCTTGGGCGGAGGTCGGGTTCAGATGGCTGAGGTTCTCATTATCGGCGTCCAATTTCGCCAGCCCGCGAATCAGCCGGTTCTGCTACTGCGGGAGTCAGCCGGCGATCGCTACCTGCCGATCTGGATCGGTGAGACCGAAGCGCAGGCGATCATCCTCGAGCAACAGGGTGTGGAGCCTCCCCGTCCGCTGACTCACGATCTGTTCCGCGATGTCATTGGCGCGCTTGGGCATTCGCTCAAGGAGGTCCGCATCGTGGATCTTCAGGAAGGCACCTTCTACGCCGATCTGGTCTTCGATCATGACGTTCGGGTGTCGGCGCGGCCGTCGGATTCGGTGGCCTTGGCGCTGCGCATGGGCGTGCCCATCCACGTCGAGGAGGCGGTACTCGACGTGGCCGGCCTGCTGATGCCCGACGACGCCGACGAGGGATCCGCGGGCACACTGCGCGAAGACGAGGTCGAGAAATTCAAGGAATTTCTCGATAGCGTCTCCCCGGATGATTTCAAGGCGATCTGAGGCGGATTCGGTGCGATCACGGATCAGTCTCATCTGAGACCGTGCGACGGCGACACGCCCTCCGGATGCCGAGACGTCTGACCGGTGACGGCCATACTTTTGATGCGGCGTCTCCCATAATTACACGCCGGTAAGGCGTATGCTCAGGGCACTCTGGGGAACGCGGGAGTCGGCCGCATGGACAGCGGAGCACTGGTTGGAACGGCGAGAGGAACCATCGTGGGCGACGAGCCACGTCAGGAACAACTGGACCTTACGGTGGGCGCTGCCGAAGTGAGTAAAGCCGCAGTGAGTCGAGCCGAAGTGAGTCGAGCCGTGCAGGCCGGCCTGTTTCCCGACGACTCGGTGCCCGACGAACTCGTCGGCCACCGCGGGCCCAGCGCCTGCCAGATCGCCGGCATCACCTACCGCCAGTTGGATTACTGGGCACGCACCTCACTGGTGGTGCCGTCGATCCGCGGCGCGGCCGGGTCGGGCAGCCAGCGGCTGTACTCCTTCAAGGACATCCTCGTTCTCAAGATCGTCAAACGCCTGCTCGACACCGGAATCTCGCTGCACAACATCCGCGTCGCGGTCGACCACCTGCGCCAGCGCGGCGTGCAGGACCTGGCCAACATCACGCTGTTCTCCGATGGCACGTCCGTCTATGAGTGCACCTCGGCCGAAGATGTCATCGACCTTTTGCAGGGCGGGCAGGGCGTCTTCGGTATCGCGGTCAGCGGCGCCATGCGCGAGCTGACCGGAACCATCGCCGATTTCCCCGGCGAGCGGGCCGACGGCGGCGAATCCATCGCCGCACCCGAGGACGAGTTGGCCTCCCGGCGCAAGAGCCGCGACCGCAAAATCGGCTGAACCGGGCTCCCACGCGCCCTCTACCGCGCCGCCGGCCCGCGAGCAGACGCAAACTCGCACGTTTTCGGCCCCGTCGATGCGACTTTATGTCTGCTCGCGGCTAGAGTGAGTAACGCATCGACCCCGTGCGGGAGAGTTCCGAGACAGCCAGTCGCGGACGCCGAAGGAGCAATACCTCTCCGTCAATCTCTCAGGCCCCCGGACCGCACTGGAACACGATGCCTCTGGAAAGTGGCGGCCGTTTCGCGGCCACCCGCCGATGGGGAAAAGCGGCCCTGCGCTGCTGAATCTCTCAGGCACCCATGACAGAGGGGGAGGACGTCCGAGCGTCACGTCCACCCCGAGGAGTGCCTGTGTCTGAGAACTTCGCCACCCGCCATATCGGCCTCGATTCTGATGCGCTGGCCACCATGCTCGGCGTCATCGGCGTCACATCGCTCGATGAGTTGGCGGCCAAAGCTCTGCCGGCCGCGATCCTCGACGTACTGGGTGCCGATGGCACGGCACCCGGTCTGGAAACGCTGCCGGCACCGATCTCCGAACATCAGACGCTGGCCGAACTGCGGGTACTGGCCGACTCCAACACCGTCGACGTGTCGATGATCGGTCAGGGCTACTACGACACGCTGACCCCGCCGGTGCTGCTGCGCAACGTCCTGGAGAACCCGGCCTGGTACACCGCCTACACGCCGTATCAACCGGAGATCAGCCAGGGCCGGTTGGAGGCGGTGCTGAATTTCCAGACCATGATCGCCGATCTCACCGGCCTTGATATCGCCAACGCCTCGATGCTCGACGAGGGCACCGCGGCCGCCGAAGCGATGACCCTGATGCACCGGGCGGTGCGCGGATCGGCCAACCGACTGGCCGTTGACGTCGACGTCTTCACCCAGACCGCCGCCGTGCTGGCCACCCGCGCCGAGCCACTCGGTATCGAGATCGTCACCGCCGACCTGCGCGACGGCTTGCCCGACGGGGAGTTCTTCGGCGTGATCGCCCAGCTGCCCGGCGCCAGCGGACGCGTCACCGACTGGTCGACGCTCGTCGAGCAGGCGCATGACCGCGGCGCCCTGGTGGCGCTCGGCGCCGACCTGCTGGCGCTCACGCTGATCGCCCCGCCCGGGGATATCGGGGCTGATGTCGCATTCGGTACCGCCCAGCGATTCGGGGTTCCGATGGGATTCGGCGGTCCGCATGCCGGGTACCTCGCGGTACACACCAACCACGCGCGTCAGTTACCCGGCCGGTTGGTCGGGGTGTCACTGGACGTCGACGGCGCGCCCGCCTACCGGCTGTCGCTGCAAACCCGCGAACAGCACATCCGCCGGGACAAGGCGACGAGCAACATCTGCACCGCCCAGGTCCTGCTGGCGGTGATGGCCGCGATGTACGCCAGCTATCACGGCGCCGACGGCCTGACCGCGATCGCCCGCCGGGTGCACGGTCACGCCCGCAGCGTGGCCGCCGGGTTGGCCGCCGCCGGTATCGAGGTGGCGCACGACAATTTCTTCGACACGGTACTTGCACGCGTGCCGGGGCAGGCCGCCGCGATTCAGGCTGCCGCCAAGGCCCTGGGCATCAACGTGTGGCGCGCTGATGACGACCACATCTCGATCGCGTGCGACGAGACCACCACCGCAGAACAGGTTACCCGGGTCCTGCAGGCCTTCGGCGCGAACGTTGCCGGCGACTTCGCCGGACCGCAAATCGCCACTCGCACAACCGATTTCCTGAATCATCCGGCATTCACCAGGTACCGTACCGAAACCTCGATGATGCGTTACCTGCGTGCGCTGTCCGATAAGGACATCGCGCTGGACCGCAGCATGATCCCGCTGGGCTCGTGCACCATGAAACTCAATGCCGCCGCCGAGATGGAGGCGGTCACCTGGCCTGAGTTCGGCCGGTTACACCCCTTCGCCCCGGTTGATGACGCGGTCGGTCTGCGACGGCTGATCGCGGATCTGCAGGACTGGCTGACCGGTATCACCGGCTACGACGAGATCTCGCTGCAGCCCAACGCCGGGTCCCAGGGCGAGTACGCCGGACTGCTCGCCATCCGCGACTACCACGCCGGGCGCGGCGAGTCGCACCGCGACGTGTGCCTGATTCCGTCGAGCGCGCACGGCACCAACGCCGCCTCGGCCGCCCTGGTCGGCATGCGCGTGGTGGTGATCGGCTGCCGCGACAACGGAGACGTCGACCTTGACGAACTGCGCGCGAAGATCACCGAGCATGCCGGAAAGTTGGCGGCGTTGATGATCACCTACCCGTCCACCCACGGCGTCTTCGAGCACGACATCGCCGATATCTGCGCGGCGGTGCACGATGCCGGCGGCCAGGTCTATGTGGACGGCGCCAATCTCAACGCCCTGGTGGGTGTGGCCCGGCCGGGTAAGTTCGGCGGCGACGTCAGCCACCTCAATCTGCACAAGACGTTCTGCATTCCGCACGGCGGGGGTGGGCCCGGCGTGGGGCCGGTAGCCGTGCGCGCGCATCTGGCGCCCTATCTGCCGGGACATCCGCTGGCCCCGGAACTCCCCGGCGGCCATCCGGTGTCGTCGGCGCCCTACGGGTCGGCCTCGATCCTGCCGATCAGTTGGGCCTATATCCGGATGATGGGGGCGGCCGGGTTGCGAACGGCGTCGCTGGCCGCGATCGCGTCGGCCAACTACATCGCCCGTCGACTCGACGAGTACTACCCGGTGCTCTACACCGGGGAGAACGGCATGGTGGCCCACGAATGCATCCTGGATCTGCGGCCCATCACCAAGGCCACCGGCGTGACCGTCGACGATGTTGCAAAACGCCTGGCGGACTACGGCTTTCATGCACCCACCATGAGTTTCCCCGTCGTCGGCACCCTGATGGTCGAGCCCACCGAGAGTGAGAGTCTGGCCGAGGTTGACGCGTTCTGCGAGGCGATGATCGCCATCCGCGAGGAGATCGCCCAGGTGGCCTCGGGTCACTGGCCGCTCGAGGACAACCCGTTGCATAATGCGCCGCACACCGCCGGGTGCCTGCTGGTCGAGGAATGGGACCACCCGTACACCCGGGAGCAGGCGGCCTACCCGTTGGGCAAGGCGTTCCGGCCCAAGGTCTGGCCGTCGGTGCGGCGGGTCGACGGCGCCTACGGCGACCGCAACCTGGTGTGCTCGTGTCCGCCGGTGGAGGCCTTCGCCTGACACCGTGCGTTGGGCAACGCGCCGCGGCCTTCCGGGACAACGTTCAGTACCCGTGACGGAAGCTAAGACAGCATCCGGGCGATCGCCGCGACCAGTTCGGGCGAGTCCGAGGTGGCGATCTCCTGATAGCTGCCGCCGGAAAGTTGCGTCACCGACTCCCACACCGGACGGTCGGGGTCACCGCCGAAGTCGATGACGTTGATGGTCACCGGACGGTTCGGGTCGGCGGCGGACTTCAGGTAGTTCTGCAGACCGGGCCCGTCCAGGGTCCGGTCGGTATGCGGGCCCTGGGTGATCACCAGGATCGAATTCGGTTGTCCGGGGCGGTAATTGGCGAGTGCGTCGGTGTAGGCGCGGGGCAGTGTGGTGAACGACACCGCACCGCCGCCGGTGGGTGACAGTCCTGTCAGCGTTGAGGTCAGTGCCGCCGACCGGGGCTGGCCGCCGAGATCGTCGGACAGCGCTCCGATGGGCACCACCGGGCGACTGTCGGCGCCGTCGAATGTCCACAGCCCGACGACGGCGTTGGGCGGCAGTGCGGCGATTCGATTGTTCAGTGCCGCAGTGACGCCTGCCAGCCGCGAACGGCCACCCTCGTCACCGGTCATGCCCTGGTCGAGGATCACGGTGGTGGTCGCCGTGGACGCCGGGGCCACTGCACCGGCGATGGCAGCGCGGGTTGCGTCGTCGGCGACCGGCAGCGTCGCGCCCAGCGTGGGGAAACCCACCACGTCATTGCCCGGCGGGGTGGTGCCCGTTGCGCGGAACCCGGCCTTGGCCAACTCGGCCAGTTGTTCGGGGGTGTCCATGAAGCGGGCGAACTCGCTGGCGGCGCTGACCTGTTCCTCGGCCAGCCAGGGGCCGGCCAGCAGGACGGTGGGGAAGTCGGCAACGGCGACCGGGCCGTCCGGGATCCACTCCGCGACGATGCTCTTGGCGTCCGGCAGTGCTGACGTCCGCGCGAACAACTGCTGCTCGGTGATGGCCATCGCGTGCACCGGGGCGGCCGCCGGATCACCGGCGACGGTCAGGGCGTTCCAGGCCAAATCGGCGGTGTTATCGGCCAGTTGGGGCTGCCCGCTCAGGAGTGCGCTGACGGCACCGAGGCCCGCGGTGGGCGGCCCGCCGGGCGGGGCCGACGTCGTCGCGACAGCCTCGGCGGCCAGATAGGCGGCGTCGCTGGCGCCGGCGACCGGCAGCGCCAGTCGAAGTGAGCCCCAGCCGGGCAGACTCGCGTCCAGGGCGGTTGGGTTGGTCTGCAGGGCGGGCAGCGCCGGCCACCCCTGCTGGCCGAGTGCGTCGGCCAGTTGCGGCCGGACCGCCAGCACCACCGGCGAGCTGACCAGCGACCGCGCATCGCTGACGATCTGCTTGCCGGCCACGGCCTGCAACCGCGCCGGCTGCATCGAACTCGCCGGGATCCATAACGCCGGACGCTCGCCGAGTTCAGCGGGCCAGGTGCCGGCCAGTCCGTTGATCACGGATTTCGAATCTGCCTGGGTCACAGCGACAGTCACGCACTTGTCACCCACCGGCGTGGCTTCGGCGTTATAGGCCTCGGCCAGCGTCGTGACGTTCTCGACGATCGCGGAGTCGGCCACGACCGCGACGGTCGCGGTGCCCTGCACGCACTGCTGGGCGGCGTCTTGGGATCGTCGGGACATCGCGTCGCTAAAGAAGCGCCACGCAATCACTGCGCCCACCAGAACCACGACGGCGACCAGTGCAGCGATCACGCCCCTACTCACTCCGCGCGGGGTGCTGTCAGTCCGGCGGCGCCGACCCTGCCAGTCGCCGTCAGCGCGCGGTATCCGACCCGAGGGGTCGGCGTCGGCGTCGGTGGGCTCTTCCGGTTCGCCGAAGGATTCCCCCGGCGCGGGCATGCTGTGTCTGCCCATCTAGCTGTCCTTCCTCCCCGCGAGGGCGGCTTTGTACTCGCGGCGGCGGCGGTGCAGGATCGGTTCGGTGTAACCGCTGGGCTGGGCGGCACCGGACAGGATGAGTTCCCCGGCGGCTTGGAAGGCGGCGCTGGCGTCTGGATCCGGTGCCATCGGCCGGTAAGTGGGATCGTCGGCGTTCTGCTCGTCGACCACCGCCGCCATCCGGCGCAGGCTGGATGTGACGTCGTCGACGGTGATGACACCGTGGCGCAGCCAGTTGGCCAGCAACTGGCTGGAGATCCGCAGCGTCGCTCGGTCCTCCATCAGCGCGACATTATGAATATCGGGAACCTTCGAGCACCCCACACCGGCGTCGACCCAGCGCACCACGTAGCCGAGGATCGACTGGCAGTTGTTGTCGACCTCCTCGTGGATCTCCTCCGGCGACCAGCCAAACCCGCTCTGCGCCAGCGGGATCGTCAGCAGCTGCTCGATGCTGGCGCGCTTCGCCCCGGCCAGTTCCCGGTGCACCTGATAGACGTCGACGTAGTGGTAGTGCATGGCGTGCAGGGTGGCCGCGGTGGGCGAGGGCACCCAGGCCGTGGTGGCACCGGCCCGGGGTTGGGCGATCTTCTGTTCCACCATGTCGGCCATCAGGTCGGTCATCGCCCACATGCCCTTGCCGATCTGGGCGCGGCCGGAGAAGCCGGTGGCCAGGCCGACGTCGACGTTCTGGTCTTCGTAGGCCAGGATCCACGGTTGGGACTTCATCGCGCCCTTGCGGATCATCGGACCGGCGTCCATCGAGGTATGGATCTCATCGCCGGTGCGGTCGAGGAATCCGGTGTTGATGAATGCGATCCGGTGGGCGGCGGCCTTCACGCACGCCTTGAGGTTCGCCGAGGTGCGACGTTCCTCGTCCATGATGCCGACCTTGAGGGTGTTGGCCGGCAGACCCAGCACATCCTCGACGCGGCTGAACAACTCGACGGTGAACGCCACCTCCTCGGGCCCGTGCATCTTCGGCTTGACGATGTAGATCGAACCCGTGCGGCTGTTGCGGTGCGGCCCGTTATCCGGGTTGGCGGCAAGTCCGTGTATGGCGATCAGTCCAGTGAACAGTGCGTCCTGGATGCCCTCGGGAACTTCGTTCCCGTCGGCGTCAACGATGGCATCGTTGGTCATCAGGTGACCGACATTGCGGACGAACAACAGGCTGCGGCCGGGCAGGGTGAACGGCGAACCGTCACCGGCGATGTAGGCGCGGTCGTCGTTGAGCACCCGGGTGAAGGTTGTGGCGCCCTTGGTCACCGACTCCGACAGGTCACCCCTGTTGAGCCCCAACCAGTTTCGGTAACCCAGCACCTTGTCGTCGGCGTCGACCGCGGCCACCGAATCCTCGAAATCCATGATCGTGGTGATGGCCGATTCCAAGACGACGTCGGAGATCCCAGCCGGATCGGTCGAGCCGATCGGGGACTCACGGTCGATCAGGATCTCGATGTGCAGACCGTGGTTCACCAGCAGCACCGACGCCGGCGCGCCTGGGTCTCCAGTGTAACCGGCGAACTGCGCGGCGTCGGCCAGGCCGGTGACGTCGCCATCGGATAGCGCAACCTCCAGTTCGCCATCGGCGACCAGGAAGCGGGTGACGTGGGAGTAGCTGCCCGAACTCAGCGGGACCACGTCGTCGAGGAATCGTTTGGCGTAGCTGATGACCTGCACGCCGCGCACGGTGTTATAGGTCGAACCCGCCTGCGCGCCGCCCTCGTCGCTAATGACGTCGGTGCCGTACAGGGCGTCATACAGCGATCCCCAGCGCGCATTGGCGGCGTTGAGAGCGAAGCGCGCATTGAGGATCGGCACCACCAGTTGCGGGCCCGCCGTCGAGGTGATCTCGGCGTCGACACCCGAGGTGGAGATGGTGAAGTCGGCGGGTTCGGGCACCAGGTATCCGATATCGCTGAGGAACTGCCGGTACTCGGCCGCGTCGATACCGCCGATGACGCGTTGGCGGTGCCACCTGTCGATTTGGGCCTGCAGATCGTCGCGGCGGCCGAGCAACGCGGCGTTGCGCGGCACGAGGTCGGCAACCAACTTGTCGACGTCGGACCAGAAGCTGACCGGGTCGATACCGGTGCCGGGCAGGGCCTCGTCGGTGATGAAGTCGTACAGCGTCCGCGCAACCCGCAGATTGCCTACTGCGACCCGATCCGTCATGGTTCCTCCCTCAAAGGACCTCTAATCCTATCGGTGCACGCCGTCGCGCACCGTTCCCACCACGTCCTCCACGAGATCCTCCAGAGCCAGCAATCCACTGACAGTGCCGTCGACGTCGGTCAGCAATGCCAGGTGGCTGTTGTTCTGGCGCAACCCGGATAGCGCATCGGGCAGCGGCGTGGTGGCGGGCAGACGCGGCAGATAACGCACCGCCGACGCGCTGACCACGGCACCGGGATGGTCGATCAGGTCCAGGATGTCCTTGATATGCACGAAACCGAGGAACGCACCGGCTTCGTCGACCACCGGGAAACGCGAGTATCCCGTTGCGGCCAATGCCTGTTCGATATCTGCGACGCGCGGCCCGGTCCCGGCGGCCGCGATCGGCACGGTGCGGATCGCCGCCAGTGGAACGCCGACATCGCCGGCGACCCGGTTGCGGATCTGCAGTGCGCGGGACAGTCGCATATGTTCCTCGGGGTCGAGCAGGCCCTCGGAGCGCGACTCCGCGATCATCTCGGCCAACTCCACCATCGAGACAGTGTTCTCCAACTCGGTCTTGGGTTCGACGCCCAGGGCTCGCACGATTAACTTCGCGCACCAGTCGTAGACGGCGATGATCGGCCGGGTCACCTTGACCCAGAGCAGATACGGCGCGACGAGCAGCATCGCGGCCTTCTCCGGTCCGGCCAGTGCGATGTTCTTAGGCACCATCTCGCCCAGTAGCACGTGCAGGATCACCACGATTGTGATCGCGACGATGAACGAAATGGTGTGCAGCAGTGCCGGCGATACACCGAATAACGCAAACAGCGGTTCGAGCAGGTGCGCCACCGCGGGTTCGCCGACGCGGCCGAGGACGATCGAGCCCACCGTGATTCCCAACTGGGCGCCCGCCAGCATCACCGAGAGGTTCTCGCCCGCGCGGATCACGGTCACGGCACTGCGCTTACCCTGCTCGGCCAGTGCTTCCAGACGGTCCCGGCGCGCGGAAATCAGGGCGAACTCGGCGGCGACGAAGAACGCGTTGGCCGCGATGAGCAACACGGTGAGCAGGATCGCGAAGAGATCAGCCATCAGAGCCCGCCCCCGTCGTGATCGCCGGCAGGGCCGATTTTGACCAGGTCGATGAGATCGATGCGGCGGCCGTGCATCCTGGCCACCGTCGCCCGCCACCGCGGCGGGTGGTCGACATGCGCGCCCGCATCGAAGGCGGTGAGTTCCACCGAATCGCCTTCGGTGGGGATATGGCCCAGCACCGCCATCACCAGGCCGCCGATGGTCTCGTAATCACCCTCCGGTGCACGGAAATCGATTGCCTCGGCGACCTCGTCGATCCGCAGCAGCCCGGAAACCCGGTGCCCGCCAGCGATTTTCACCACATCGGGAGAGGACTTGTCGTGCTCGTCGCGAATATCCCCGACGATCTCCTCGATCAGGTCCTCCACGGTCACCATGCCGGCGATACCGCCGTATTCATCGGCCACCAGTGCCGCCTGCACTGCGCTGGCGCGGATCTGCTGCATCAGCGCATCGCCGTCGAGTGTCGAGGGTACGACGGGAACCTTCTGGGCCAGCGTGTCGAGTCTGGTGCCGAGTCGCTGCGCGTGCGGAATCTCGAAGACCTGCTTGAGGTGGACCACTCCGAGGGTCTCGTCGAGGTCGCCCTCGGTGACCGGGAATCGGGAGTGTCCGGTGCGCCGAACCATCTCCAACAGATCGGCCACCGTGTCGTCGGCCTCCAACGATTCGATTTTGGATCGCGGTGTCATGAATTCCTCGGCCATGCGTCCGCCGAACTGCAGCGAGCGGTCCACCAGGCTGGCGGTGGGTTGATCCAACGACCCCCGTTTAGCCGAGGTGCGCACCAGCGATACCAGTTCCTGCGGTGAGCGCGCCGAACTCAGTTCGTCGGCGGGTTCGATGCCCAGGCGCCGGAGCACCCGGTTGGCGGTGCCGTTGGTGAGCCGGATCAGCGGGGTGAACATCGCGGAGAACAGCACCTGCGGGCCGGAGACCAGTCGCGCGGTCCGCAGTGGCACCGCCACCGCCAGATATTGCGCGACAAGTTCGCCGAACACCATCGATACCGACGTCGCGATGAACAACGATGCGATCAACGCGATACCGCCCACCCACTGCTCGGGAACCCGCGCCGCGGACAGCACCGGCGCCAGCAGTCGCGCGATCACCGGCTCGGCCAGATAGCCGGTGATCAACGTGGTGATCGAGATCCCGATTTGGGCGCCGGACAGCTGAAATGACAGCGTCCGGTGGGCGCGTTGCACCATCTTGTCGCGCTTGCCGCCGGTGCGGGCGTTGGCGTCGACGGTGCTGCGTTCCAACGCGGTCAGCGAGAACTCCGCAGCGACGAACACCGCGGTGCCCAGGGTCAGCGCGACAATGCCGAGCAGGCTCAGTGCCAGGGCGACGGGACTCATTGCGTCCGCCCCTGATGTTCGCCGGGCCATGAGCCCGGCTGACTAGTACAGGGTTCGGAGTCCGTGTCCGACGAACGGCCCGGATTGTCGGCAGGCAGCGATCTCTCAGACAGCGTCGGACTCTCGCACAGCGCGAGGCAGGAAGCCACGAGTGGTGCCTGCGGCACTGAGATTCCCTTCGCAACGGCGGACAGGGCTCATGTTAGCTCCCCGGCAGGCCCGCGTGGGTTCACCATCCCGACGGGAGGGGGTGTCCCTCGACGAAGCCGGCCGTCGACTGCACCCCGAGCACCGCTCGCTCCTGCAGTTCGGCGATGGTGCCGGCGCCCACGTAGGTGCACGTGCTGCGCACCCCGGCGGTGATGTGATCCAGCAGATCCTCCACCCCGCCCCGATCGGGATCCAGCGCCATCCGGGAGGTGGAGATGCCCTCTTCGAACAGTGCCTTGCGGGCTCGGTCGAATGGACTGTCACCGACGGTGCGGGCGGCAACCGCCCGTTTGGACGCCATACCGTAACTTTCCTTGTAGGGCCGACCGTCGCGGTCGAACATCAGGTCACCGGGGGATTCGTAGGTGCCGGCGAACCAGGATCCGATCATCACGTTGGAGGCGCCGGCCGCCAGTGCCAGGGCCACGTCGCGCGGATGCCGCACGCCGCCGTCAGCCCAGACATGACCACCCAGTTGCCGTGCGGCGGTGGCACATTCGAGAACGGCCGAGAACTGGGGACGGCCCACGCCGGTCATCATCCGGGTGGTGCACATGGCTCCGGGGCCAACGCCGACCTTGACGATCGTGGCGCCGGCCTCGATCAGGTCCCGGGTGCCGGCGGCGGAGACGACGTTTCCGGCCACCAGTGGGATGCCCAGGCCCAGGGCGGCGATGGCCTTGATCGCCTCGGCCATCTTCACTTGATGACCATGTGCGGTGTCGACGACCAGTACGTCGATCCCGGTCGCGGCCAACGCGGCGGCCTTAGCCGCCACATCGCCGTTGATACCGACGGCCGCTGCGATCCGCAACCGGCCGTTGGCGTCGACCGCGGGGGAGTAGATCCCCGCCCGAACCGCTCCGGTGCGGGTCAACACACCGGCCAATGACCCGTCGGCCGCGGTGAGCACCGCGACCGGGATCGGGGCCTTGTCGAGCAGTTCGAACACCCGCTGCGGGTCGGTGCCCAGCGCTGCGGTCACGAAATCGCTGACCGC
>JAPLAO010000191.1 GCA_026393245.1 Mycobacterium sp.
AAGTCGGCCCTGCGCACCGGTGCCTGGACCATGGGTTCGGTGCTGCTGTTCGACGCGATGTTCTCCGGAATGCACGGCGTGGGCTACGGCGCATCGGGCTTTGAGGGCGGATACGGCTCAGGATTCGACCAGGGCTTCGACTCCGGCTACGACCAGGGCATGGATGCCGCTGGCGGCGATTACGGCGACGGTGGGGGCGACTTCGGGGGTGGCGACTTCGGCGGGGGCGGATTCGGGGGCGGCGACTTCGGGGGTGGCGGCGGCGACTTCGGGGGTGGCGGCGGCGACTTCGGTGGGTTTGACTTCTAGCGCTACCGCTACCGCTGACAAGCCTTGCACCAGAACAGGTTTCGGCCTTCCATCTCAGCGGAGCGAATCGGCGTGCCACACAACCGGCAGGGTTCGCCGGTCCGGCGGTAGACGTAGGTGCGGGGCCGTTTCGGCCCGTAGGCCGAGGCGCCGTGGTCATCCTCCGGCCGGATGACGATGATCCGGCCCCGCCGCACGCCCACCTTCATCAGTTCGACCAGATCGGTCCACGCCACGTTGAACTCCATCTCGCAAATATCCCGGCCGGGCCGGTACGGATCGATACCGTGCCGGAACAGCAGTTCGGCACGGTAGATATTTCCCACCCCGGCCAGCACCGACTGATCCATCAACAGTGAACCGATTGCCCTGCGCGACTTCGATATTCGTGCCCAGGCCAACTCCGGGTTGGCATCGCTGCGCAACGGGTCGGGACCAAGCCGGTCCAGGATGGCCGACGCTTGTGCTTCGTCGATCAGATCGCAGGCGGTGGGGCCGCGCAGATCGGTTCCGTACTCGGCCCCGACGATCCGCATCCGCACCGCACCGACCGCCGGCGCCAGAGGCACCCGCGCCTCCCGGAACGTCCCGTACAGCCCGAGGTGGACGTGCACGATCGCACCGCCCTCATAGTGATGAAACAGATGCTTGCCCCACGCCGACGCCTTGCGCAGCACCTGTCCGTCGATGATCGCGGCGTCGGCGAACCGGCCCTGCGGACTCGACACCACCACCGGGGCGCCACCGAATCGCCTCTGATGCAACCGCGCAAGGCGGTGCAGGGTATGGCCCTCGGGCACGGCTGTGTCCGCGTGCGTTACAGAACGGCGCCGGGCACCGGCGGTGCAACGCGCGTGCGCTCGTAGTCGGCGAGGATGTCGATACGGCGTTGGTGGCGCGGCGCCTGCGACCACGGGGTGGACAGGAAAGCGTCGACGATGGCGAGCATCTCGGCCTCGGTGTGCATGCGGCCACCAATGCCGATCACCTGTGCGTTGTTGTGCTCGCGGGCCAGTGTGGCGGTCTCGACGCTCCACCCCAACCCGCACCGCACGCCTGGCACCTTGTTCGCAGCGATCTGCTCGCCGTTGCCCGACCCGCCGAGCACGATTCCCAGGCTGCCGGGGTCTGCAACGGTGCGCTCCGCGGCGGCGATGCAGAACGCCGGATAGTCATCCTCGGCGTCATAGGTGAACGCGCCACAGTCGATGGGCTCGTGGCCCGCCTTCGTCAGGTGGGCGATGATCGTCTTCTTGAACTCGTAGCCGGCATGGTCTGAGCCGAGGTAAACGCGCATGGCGGTCAGCCTACTCAAGACTCAGGCGTATTCCGGAGCTTCGCTACGGCTGCGCTTGAGTTCGAAGAAGTGCGGGTACGCGGCGAAGATCACCGAGGCGTCCCACAGCTTCCCGGCCTGTTCACCACGCGGTATCCGCGACAGCACCGGGCCGAAGAAAGCCACCCCGTCGATGTGGATGGTCGGGGTGCCGACATCGGGGCCGACCGCGTCCATGCCGGCGTGGTGGCTTGTGCGCAGCGCGTCGTCGAAGGAGACGTCGTCGGCGGCGGACGCCAACTCGGCCGGCAAGCCGGCCTCGGCCAGCGACCCGGCGATCACCTCGCCGAGTTCCTTATTGCCCTCGTTGTGGATGCGGGTGCCCATAGCCGTGTACAGCGGAGCCAGCACCTGGGTCCCGTGGGCCTGCTCCGCGGCAATGGCCACCCGAACCGGCCCCCAAGCCTTCTTCATCAACTCCTGATACTGCTCGGGGAGGTCGCGGCCCTCGTTGAGCACCGCCAGGCTCATGACCTGGAAGTGCACCTCGATATCGCGAACCTTCTCGACCTCGAGGATCCACCGCGAGGTGATCCAGGCCCACGGGCACAACGGGTCGAACCAGAAATCTGCGCGGGACTTCTTGGGCATGGCTTCTCCTCGGGCGTAGGTCTGTGTGCCCAGGATAGGTTGTCAATCGTGCTACCGAATCTGACCCGCAATGAAGCCATTGAGCGCGCCGCTCTGGTCACCGTCGAGCGCTACCTGATCGAGCTGGATCTCACGTCCGGCGGGCAGGAGCGAAGCGACCCGGGGAACAAGTCCGGCGAGAAGGTGTTCCGCTCAACCACCACGGTGGAGTTCGAGGCCCTCCCCGGCGCCGACACCTACATCGACCTGGCCGCCGACCGGGTGCACAGCGCGGTGCTCAACGGTCACGCCATCGACGTCTCCGGCTACGACGAGTCGGCCGGAATACCGCTGCGGGGCCTTGCCCAACACAACGTCCTCGTCGTTTCCGCCGACTGCTACTACTCCCACACCGGCGAAGGCCTGCACCGTTTCGTCGACCCCGTCGACG
>JAPLAO010000039.1 GCA_026393245.1 Mycobacterium sp.
CACCACCGCCACCATCGCCACAATCGCCTCAGCCGACCGCGGCAACAACAACACCACCCGCTGCCCAGGACCCGCACCACGACCAACCAACACACGCGCCGCACGATCAGCCGCCTTGTCGAGCTCGCGATACGTCATCGACGAGCCCTCGAAGGTCACCGCCGGCGCGTCGGGGGCGCGCACCACCTGCGCGGCGAACAACGACGCAATCGATTCCGAACTACTCACCGACCCGGTCAGTGCCGCCCGATTACCCACCCGATCCAAAAAGGCACGCTCGGCGGCATCCAGAACATCCAGCGCCGACACCTGCCGCGCCGGGTCGGCAGTCATCTCCACCAACACCCGCTCTAAACGGTCGATCATGTTCTGGATGCTGCTGACGTCGAACACATCGGTGCGGAACTCGACGCCCCCACCGATCCCGAGGGGTTCGCCAGCCTCGTTCCAGCGTTCGGCCAGGTTGAACGTCAGGTCCATGCGGGCCGTCTTGGTGTCCACCGCCATCGGCTCGACCTGCAGATCGCCCAGGGACAGTCCGGCGGCATCGCCGGCCTGCCAGCCGAAGTTCTGCCAGCCCAACATCACTTGCACCAGCGGGTGATGAGCCATGCTGCGGGTCGGCTTAAGCCGTTCGACCAGCACCTCGAATGGCACATCCTGATGTTCATAGGCCGACAGGCTGCGCCGGCGCACCTGGGCCAGCAGATCGGCGAAGGTCGGATTTCCGGTCAGGTCGACGCGCAACACCAAGGTGTTGACGAAGAAACCCACGACCTCATCCAGCGCAGCATCACCGCGTCCGGCTATCGGGAATCCCACCGCCACATCGCCGCTGCCGCTAAGGTTCGACAGCAGCACCGCGAGCGCGGTCTGGATCACCATGAAGTTGGTCGCGTTGTGCTCGCGGGCCAACCGGGCAACCTGGTGCTGCAACTCGGTCGGCCATTCCACCTCGAGGCGGGCGCCGCGGTAGTCGGCGACTAACGGGTAGGGCCGGTCGGTGGGCAGTTGTAACTGCTCGGGCATCCCAGCGAGGGCGTCTTCCCAGTAGACCAGTTCCGCGGAAATGCGGCTGTCGGCATCGGCCAGATCGCCCAACCGCGAGCGCTGCCACATCGTGTAGTCGACATACTGCACTGACAGGTCGATCCAGGCAGGAGCCTGGCCGACCGACCGGCCGGCATAGGCCACGCCGAGATCACGCACCAACGGTGCGATGGACCAGCCGTCAGCCGCGATGTGGTGGACCACGGCCACCAGTACATGCTCGTCGTCGGCGAGACGGAAAAGCTTTGCCTGCATGGGGATTTCGGTCGCCAGGTCAAAGGTGTAACACGTCGCCATTTCGATGGCGTCGGCAAACTCGCTCTCCGACCACGCGGTGGCATCAACCACGGCCCAGCCGAAGTCGGCAACGCCGGTGGACACGACGAGCTGCTGCGGCACGCCGTCGACCGCCGGGAACCGCGTGCGCAGGCTCTCCTGATGGTCCACCACGTCGGCCAGGGCCGCGCCTAACACGTCGACGTCCAGCTGTCCCCGCAGCCGCAAGGCTACCGGGAGGTTGTAGATCGGCGATGGCCCCTGTAGCTGGTCGACGATCCACAACCGGTTCTGGGCGAACGACAACGGCATAACGTCGGGACGCGGACCGGCCACCAGCGGCTCCGAATAACTCTCATCCCCGGAGACATGGAGCGCCAACTGAGCGACGGTGGGCGCCTCGAACAGTACGCGTACCGCTAGTCCCGAACCCATGCTCTTGTTGACAGCCGCGATCAGGCGCATCGCCGAAAGGGAATCCCCACCCAGGTCGAAGAACGAGTCATCCACCCCAACGCGCTCGGTGCCCAGCACTTGGGCAAAGATTCCCGCCACGATCTCCTCGGTGGGATCACTTGGGGCGCGATAGTTTTCCGCATCCTGATAGTCAGGCGCCGGTAGCGCCCGCCGGTCGAGCTTTCCGCTGACCGTCCGCGGCAGCGAGGCGAGCTCAACCACCGCGGCCGGAACCATGTAGGCCGGCAGCCACTCGGCCAGCGCGACCCTGATCTTGACCGGATCCGCGGTGCCGGTGAAATAACCGACCAGACGCGGGTCACCAGCACGATCCTCGCGGGCGATCACCACTGCCTGCTCGACCCCGTCAAGCCCGGCGAGCACGGCCTGAATCTCGCCGAGCTCGATGCGGTAACCGCGAATCTTGACCTGCTCATCGGCGCGCCCGAGATACTGCAACTGGCCGTCGGCACGCCATCGCACCAGGTCTCCGGTGCGATACATGCGCTTCCCCGGCTCACCGAATGGGCACGGTACGAATCGTGACGCCGTCAAACCGGTCCGGCCGATGTATCCGACGCCCACGCCGCGCCCGGCCACGTACAACTCGCCGACCACGCCCTCCGGCGCCAGCTGTAGCCGCTCATCGAGGACGAACAACGCGACGGTCGGCGCCGGCCCACCGATCGTCGCGACGCCCAAATCCACTGTCCCCGCGATGAGCGGCGCACTCATCGACGCGTAGATCGTTGTCTCAGTGGGGCCGTAGCCGTTGATCATCACCCGTCCGGGTGCCCACGTGTCGACCAACTCGGCTGGGCAGGCTTCCCCGGCTACCAGCAACGCCACCGATTCCAATCCCTCCGGGCTCAATGCGCTTACCGCCAAGGGGGTTTGGGTGAGTACGTTCACGTGTTCAGCGACCAGCAGTTCGTGGAAGTCGTCCGGTGAGCGGACCACCCAGTCGGGCACTACCAACAGCCGTCCGCCGGCCAGCAACGCGGCCCAGATTTCCCACGCCGAGAAGTCGAACGCGTACGAGTGGCATTGCGTCCACACCTGTTCGGGCGGCATATCCGGGTGTGCCGCGTCTGCGAGGTGGGCCAGGTTGCGCTGGGTGATCGCAACGCCTTTCGGGGTGCCGGTCGTGCCCGACGTGTAGATGAGGTACGCGATATTGTCCGGGTCCGGTGCCGGTAGTGGGGCACTCGGCTGGCGCTCGACGGCGGGATCATCGATGTCGATGATCCCGACATCGCGTCCATGCAGCCGCGGTCGCAGGGCCGCGGTGGTGACGGCGACGACCGGCGCAGCATCGGCGAGCATGAACTCGATGCGAGCCTCCGGCAGCGCGGGATCAATCGCGAGGTATAACGCCCCGACTTTGAGCGCGGCCAGCATGACGACGACGGCGCCAGCCGAGCGGTCCAGCAGCAGCGCGACGCAGTCGCCGGCAGTGACACCGCGGCTGGACAGCAGGTGCGCGAAACGGTTCGCCGACTCCTCGAGCTCCTGGTAGGTCATCGACACGTCACCGGAGGTCAGCGCGATGGCCTGCGGGGCGCGATCGGCCTGCACGGCGAATAACTCCGGAACCGACTCGTCGACGACGCGCTGAGTCAGCACCGCACGGTTGCCCAAAGTGTCGAGGCGCGCATGATCGGCAGAGTCGAGAACATCGATCGCCGACACCCGCTGAGCCGGGTCGGCGACCATGGCCACCAACACCCGCTCGAGCCGCCGGACCAACGTCTCAATGCTCGCGGCATCGAAAACGTCGGTGCGGAATTCAGCCATGCCTAAGACCCCGGTCGGCTCGCCGGCGTTGGTAAAGCGTTCGGTCAACGAGACTGCGAGATCCACCCGGGCGGTGTGGGTGTCGAGCGGCAGCTGGGTGACCTGCAGGTCCCCCAGCGCGAGCGCAATATCTTCGCTGGTCTCCCCGGGCAGGTTCCGCCAGGCCAGCATCACCTGGACCAGCGGATGGTGGTTGAGCGATCGCGTGGGGTTGATCCGTTCGACCACCGCTTCGAAGGGCACGTCCTGGTGCTCGTAGGCCGCCAAACTGCGCGTGCGCACCTGCGCCAGGAGGTCGGCGACAGTCGGGTCACCGCCGATGTCGACCCGTAGCACCAGGGTGTTGACGAAGAAACCCACCAGGGCGTCGAGGGCGGGATCGTTGCGCCCACCGATCGGGAAGCCCACCGCCACATCGGAACTCGCGCTCATCTTGCCCAGCAGTAGGGAGAACGCAGCTTGAACCAGCATGAAACTGGTCGCACTGTGCTCGCGGGCCACCGCAGCGATCCGCTCCTGCAAGTCGATGGGCCATTGCCACGAGATGGTGGCGCCACGTTGGTCTGCTACCGCAGGATACGGCCGGTCGGTCGGCAACTGCAGCCGCTCGGGCATGCCCGCCAACGCGTCCTCCCAATACGCCAGCTGTGCGGCAATGAGACTGTTGCCGTCGTCCAGATCACCGAATTGCGCACGCTGCCACAGCGTGTAATCAATGTATTGCACCGGCAATTCCGGCCAGAGGGGTTCCAGGCCGGCCCCGCGGCAGACGTATGCCACGCCCAGGTCGTTCACCATCGGGCCCATCGACAACCCGTCGGCTGCGATGTGGTGGGCCACGGCGATCACCACATGGTCGTGTTCGGTAACCCGGAACATCCGCGCCTGCATGGGAATCTCGGCGGCCAGGTCGAATGAGTGCAACGCAACCTTGCTGACGGCCTCATCCAACTCGGCCTCTGACCAGCCGGCCGCATCGATGACGTCCCAACCAAAGTCAGCCTCAGCGGCGGGCACCACGACCTGCTGAGGTATGCCCTCGGGAGCGGCGAAGGTCGTACGCAGGCTCTCGTGGCGGCCGACCACGTCGGCCAGCGCCGCACCCAGTGCCTCGGTGTTGAGCGGTCCGTTCAGCCGCAAGCCGAGCGCCATGTTGTAGGTCGGCGACGGACCCTGTAACTGGTCGAGGAACCACAGCCGGTTCTGAGAGAACGACAACGGGATCACCGGTGGGCGTTCCATGGCCGCCAACGGCTCCATCCCATTGCCATCGCCGCCGACGTGCGGCGCCAGTTGGGCGACCGAAGGCGCTTCGAAAAGCGTCCGCACCGAAAGTCTGCTTTTCAGCGCGGCATTGACAGCGGTGATTAAGCGCATCGCCAACAACGAATCTCCGCCGAGTTTGAAGAACGATTCGTCGACGCCGACGCGCTTCACATCAAGAACCCTCGCGTAGATGCCTGCGAGGATCTCTTCGACCGCATCGGAGGGAGCGCGGTAGGAGTCGCCGTCCTGGTAGTCCGGCGCCGGCAACGCCTTGGTGTCCAGTTTCCCGTTGAC
>JAPLAO010000078.1 GCA_026393245.1 Mycobacterium sp.
GCGAGACCGCGATCCGTTCGCTTCAGGCCGCCGGCCTCGAGGTTGGCGCGATTTCCGATGTCACTCCGCAGCCGCACAACGGTTGCCGTCCGCCCAAGCGGCGCCGGGTCTAGGGAGAATCACAGTAATGGCTCGTTACACCGGTCCTATGACCCGCAAGTCGCGCCGGCTCGGCGTCGATCTCGTCGGCGGCGATCAGTCGTTCGAGAAGCGCCCCTATCCGCCCGGCCAGCACGGCCGCGCGCGGATCAAGGAGAGCGAATACCGCCAGCAGTTGCAGGAGAAGCAGAAGGCACGCTTCACCTACGGCGTGATGGAGAAGCAGTTCCGCCGCTACTACGAAGAGGCGAATCGGTCCGCCGGCAAGACCGGTGAGAACCTGCTGCGGATCCTCGAGAGCCGGCTGGACAACGTCATCTACCGGGCCGGTATGGCGCGGACCCGTCGGATGGCGCGTCAGTTGGTCAGCCACGGCCACTTCACGGTCAACGGTGTCAAGGTGAACGTCCCGAGCTATCGGGTGTCGCAGTACGACATCGTCGATGTGCGGGACAAGTCGATCAACACCCTGCCGTTCCAGATCTCCCGGGAGACCGCGGGCGACCGTCCGATCGCGTCCTGGCTGCAGGTGCTCGGCGAGCGTCAGCGAGTCCTGATCCACCAGTTGCCCACCCGGGAGCAGATCCAGGTCCCGCTCACCGAGCAGCTCATCGTCGAGTTTTATTCCAAGTAAATCTGCGGGACGGCCGTTCCGCAGGTACCTAACGGCATCAAATAGCGGGTGCCGAGAAGGAGATATGAGAAGAAAATGCTGATCTCTCAGCGCCCCACACTGGGTGAAGATGTTATCGCCGAGAACCGCTCGCAGTTCATCATCGAGCCCCTCGAGCCGGGATTCGGCTACACCCTCGGTAACTCACTGCGCCGCACCCTGCTGTCCTCGATCCCCGGCGCAGCCGTGACGAGCATCCGCATCGACGGCGTCCTGCACGAGTTCACCACGGTTCCCGGTGTCAAGGAAGACGTCACCGACATCATCCTCAACCTCAAGGGACTGGTCGTGTCCTCCGATGAGGATGAGCCGGTCACGATGTACCTGCGCAAGCAGGGTCCCGGTGCGGTCACGGCCGGCGATATCGTGCCGCCCGCCGGCGTCACCGTGCACAACCCGGACATGCACATCGCGACCCTGAACGATAAGGGCAAGCTCGAGATCGAACTCGTCGTTGAGCGGGGCCGCGGCTACGTTCCCGCCGTGATGAACAAGGCCTCTGGCGCCGAAATCGGCCGTATCCCGGTCGATTCCATCTACTCGCCGGTGCTCAAGGTGACCTACAAGGTCGAGGCCACCCGCGTCGAGCAGCGCACCGACTTCGACAAGCTGATTCTCGACGTGGAGACCAAGAACTCCATTAGTCCACGTGACGCCCTGGCGTCGGCGGGTAAGACGCTGGTCGAATTGTTCGGGCTCGCAAGGGAACTGAACTTGGAAGCCGAGGGTATCGAAATCGGTCCGTCGCCGGCCGAGGCCGACCATATCGCGGCGTTCGCGCTTCCGATCGACGATCTCGATCTGACGGTTCGTTCTTACAACTGCCTCAAGCGTGAAGGCGTACATTCCGTCGGCGAGCTTGTCGCCCGCACGGAGTCCGACCTGTTGGACATCCGCAACTTCGGCCAGAAGTCCATCGATGAGGTCAAGATCAAGCTGCATCAGCTGGGTCTGTCACTCAAGGACTCGCCGGCCAGCTTCGATCCGTCCCAGGTGGCCGGTTATGACGTCGCGACCGGAACCTGGAGCGCCGATGTCGGCTATGACCTCGACGCCGATCAGGATTTCGCCGAAACCGAACAGCTTTAATCCCTGCCCGGTCCTACCTGATACGGGGATCGGCCCAACTAGGAGATTGCAATGCCCAAGCCCACCAAGGGGCCTCGCCTCGGCGGGTCGTCCTCGCACCAGAAGGCGCTGCTGGCCAACCTGGCCACATCGCTGTTCGAGCACGGCCGGATCAAGACCACCGAGCCCAAGGCCCGCGCGCTTCGGCCCTACGCCGAGAAGCTCATCACCCATGCCAAGAAGGGCACGCTGCACAACCGGCGTGAGGTGTTGAAGAAGATCCGCGACAAGGACGTGGTGCACGCACTGTTCGCCGAGATCGGGCCGTTCTTCGCCGACCGTGAGGGTGGCTACACCCGCATCATCAAGGTCGAGGCGCGCAAGGGCGACAACGCCCCGATGGCAGTGATCGAACTGGTTCGGGAGAAGACGGTCACCTCGGAGGCCGATCGGGCCCGCCGTGCGGCCAATAAGGCCGCGAAGAAGGCCGCCGAAGCTGCACAGGCTCCCATTGCGCCGGAGCCCGAGGACACCGTGGAAGCGGAGGCTGGCGAGACCCCGCTGGAGGAGATTGAAGCGGAGGACGCCGGGATCGCCGACGCCGAGACCGCCGAGGTCGCCGAGGAGCAGGCTGAGCCTGACCAGTCCTGACCCGGATCCTGCAGTCCGTCTGCGTCTCGACATCGCCTACGACGGAACGGATTTCAGCGGGTGGGCGGTACAGGACGGTCTTCGCACTGTTGCGGGAGTGCTTGACGCTGCCATGACGACGGTGTTCCGGTCCCCGGTGCGCCTGTTCGCCGCCGGACGTACCGACGCCGGAGTGCACGCCGCCGGCCAGGTGGCGCACGTGGACATTCCGAGCAGCGCCCTTGTACACGCCTACGCCCGAGGGGACCGCAGCCGCGAACCTGAGTTCGCCGCACTGGTTCGTAGGCTTTCCCGCTTCCTACCCGAGGATGTCCGGGTGCGCCGGGTAGTGCGGGCGCCCGCGGGTTTCGACGCCAGATTCTCGGCGCTGCGGCGCCATTACGCCTACCGCCTGACGTTGGCCCCGTTCGGAGCCGAACCCCAGCACGCCCGCTTTGTCGCGCCGTGGCCGCGCCCACTGGATATCGACGCGATGGCCGTGGCGTCCCGATCGTTGTTGGGACTGCACAATTTCGCCGCGTTCTGTCGGCATCGGCCCGGAGCCACGACCATCCGGGAATTGCAGCGCCTGGACTGGGCTCGCGACGGTGACGAGGTTATCGCCCATGTCACGGCGGATGCGTTCTGCTGGTCGATGGTCCGCTCACTGGTCGGGGCACTGCTGGCGGTTGGCGAGGGCCGTCGTGAACCCACCTGGTGCGCAATACTTCTGACCGCCGGGCAGCGGTCCAGTGATTTTTCGGCCGCCCCGGCACGCGGGCTCACGTTGGTCAGCGTCGACTACCCACCCGATGACCAGTTGGCTGCGCGCGTTGCGGTGACCCGCGACCGGCGCGACCGCGACTAGAGTCGCGCCGCCGCGAACGCGGCGGCCTGATCGACCAGGCCAGAGTCGATATACGCCGACTGTTGGTGGGCAGACCAGTTGCTGATGGCGTCTCCGATGGGGTTGTTGGGATCCAGATTGCCGCTGCAGATCGGGTCAGCGTCGGTGCAGAGGTCGATCGTCTTACCGCCGTACATCGGACTGACCTCGGACACCGGGCCGAAGAAGGGGATGGTTCCGTTACCGAACAACGCGACCGCAGCGATGTGGTCATTCATGATCGGGGGCAGGGGGTTGGTGTAGCCGAACATCGATGTGGGGGCGCCC
>JAPLAO010000275.1 GCA_026393245.1 Mycobacterium sp.
CGGCCTTGCGGCGCTTGCTCAACCCGCCCGCGGCCACGATATTCACGAACTGAGATTCCCACATCTGATGGCGCATCCGCACCGAGCAACACCGATCCTGCGTTTGCTAACCGTCTGGAGCGTTCTGCTCGGTGTCGGTCAGGGAGAGCCTGAACAGGATTGCCATCAGACCGAAGATGATGAGCGCTGACGCGGCGTCGAATGGCTGGAAGGGGTAGACCGCCCCGTCGATCGAGAGCACCAGAATGGTCTCGATCGACCCGAAGGCGATGAAGAAGGTGCCCATTAGCGAACGGGATAGTGCTCGATGCAATTGATTTCGCCGAACCTCGACGGCGAGGGTCAGCAGTAGGACTGGAAGTACCTGGGCCAGGGTAGCGGCGGTGGCGCCGTCTAACAGCTCAATCTTCACGCCGTGAGATCAGCTACCGGACGATGACCCGCCACCGGCTTCAGCCGGTAGCGGAGGCGGCAGTGGCACCGCGGAACTGGGTTGCGCAGCAGAGGTCTTGGGTGCCGACGAGGTCGCACTGGGTGAGGCAGCCGCGGTGGCCGATGTCGCCGGCGACGCTGTTCCGGACGTGGTCGCGCTGGACGTCGTCGTGCCGGAAGTGGTTGTGCCGGAAGTAGTCGGCGCTGTGCTGGTCTTGGTAGTCCCTGTGGTGGACGTCGCGGGTGATTGCGGAGAGTTGAAGTCGGTCCAGGACTCGGTTCGGATGGTGCTACCGCCCGCGCTGACGGTCAGTGATGTTGCGGTGACGGTGTAGGTCACACCGTCGTTCTTGGCGCTGAAGTCGCCATCGGAGGTCTGCGACGCGGTAACGATCAGCTTGGCCCCGTCGCTGACCCGGACACCGCGATACTCGTACGTTCCGCCGGCCGTCTTGCAGATTGCGATCCGAGAGGTATCGGTCGTGCCGAAGATGACTGCCGTGTCGGGTTTGGTGCAGCGGGCCGTGGAGTCCACGTATCCCTGGCTGTCGTATGGCGGCACGGCAGTGGGCGCGGCGATAGCCAGTGGTACGCCGAGGACAACCAGCGCCGAGGTTGCCGCGGCGGCGATGATCAGGCCGGTCTTACGAAGTGCGGAGGTGTTCATTAGTTTCCACCAGACCACAGTTCTACGTTGCTCAGCCAGCCAGGATGCGGGACGTTGCCGAGGTACAACCCAATCGTTAGGCGCCTGAGACCAATTCGTCGACCCACGCTCCGGCGGATAGCACTGCGGCCACGCTCAACTGGTCATCGAGAATCACCAGATCGGCCCGCCCGCCAGGTTGCAGGCCCGGGTCGGCCAGTCCCAGTGCACGCGCCGGATTGATCGAGGATTGGAACACCGCAAGCATCAACGCCTCATCCCGGGGCAGGCCGCAGTGCGCGACGGCGAACCGGAACAACCGGTCCATCGTCGCGGTGCTGCCCGCGATGGTCTCGGTTCCGGCCAGGTGTGCCACGCCGTCGATCACCTCGACTGCCAACGGACCGATCCGGTAGGCGCCGTCAGCCATCCCGGCGGCTGCCATCGCATCGGTCACCAGAGACACCCGATCGGATCCGGCACTGTTGGTCACGTGGCGGTATAGGGCGGCGTCGATGTGAACTCCGTCGGCGATCACCTCAACGGTCACCCGCGGATCCTCCAGCAGGGCGATCACCGGACCCGGTTCGCGGTGATGGATCGGGCGCATGGCATTGAAGAGGTGCGTTCCCACCGTCGCTCCGGCATCGATTGCGGCGTGGGTCTGCGCGTAGGTGGCCTCGGTATGCCCGATCGCGGCGACCGCCCCCGCGTCGACGACCCCACGGATCGCCGCCAGGCCACCGATGCGTTCCGGGGCCAGGGTGACCATCCGGATGGTGCCGTCGCCGGCGTCGAGGACGCGCGCGAGTTCAGCCGGATCAGGGTCGCGTAACAACGTCGGATCATGCGCGCCGCACCGATCCGCCGACAGCCAGGGACCCTCCAGGTGAACACCGGCGACCAGGCCGGTTCGAACCAGTTCGGCAAGATCGCGAACTTGGCGCAGTAGATCGTCGGGCGCCTCGGTGACAAGCGAGGCGATGAGCGTGGTGGTGCCGTGGCGGCGGTGCAGGGAAACCGCGGCGGCGGTCTGGTCGGCGCCGGCTGAGAAACTGCCGCCGCCGCCGCCATGCACGTGGGTATCGACGAACCCCGGTACTACCGTTGACGAGCCGAACTCGCAGTCGGGTTGTCGCGGTGGTGATCCGCTACCGACTGCGGTGATCGTTGTGCCCGAGACCTCAATCCACCCGGGCCGCAACAACTCTGAGCCGGTCAGCACGGTGCCGGCAGTCAGCAACACCTCAGATGCCCTGCCAGTCGGGCTTGGACCGGTAGGTCTCCCGGTAATAGTCGGCAAGCTGCAATCGGTGCGCCGCGGCATCGTCGACGAACACCGTGGCATGCGGGTGGTGCTGCAGAACACTGGCGGGCCACAGCGCTGACACCCCGCCCTCCGCCAGTTGGTGAACCGCCTCGGCCTTACTGCGACCGGTCGCCACCAACACGACGTGCCGGGCGTCCATGATCGTTCCCAATCCCTGGGTCAGGCAGTGGGCCGGAACGGCGTCGATGTCGTCGCCGAAGAAGCGCGCGTTGTCCAACCGGGTTTGGCGGGTGAGCGTCTTGATCCGGGTCCGCGAGGCCAGCGAAGACCCGGGTTCGTTGAAGCCGATATGCCCGTCGGTGCCGATCCCGAGGATCTGAAGGTCGATTCCCCCTGCCGCTCGGATGGCGTCCTCGTAGGCCGCGCACGCGGCCGGAATGTCGGCGGCCAGGCCGTCGGGGCCGGCCACCGCACCGGGTGCGAAGTCCACCCGTGAGACGAACACGCTATCGATGACGTTGCGATAGCGCTCGGGGTGATCGGGGGGCAGGCCGACGTACTCATCCAGGGTAAAACCCCGGGCATTGGCGAACGATATCCGCCCGGCCGCGCAGCGGGCCGCGAGTTCGTCGTAGATCGACAACGGCGACGACCCGGTGGCCAGGCCCAGCACGGCATCTGGCTTTCGGGTCATGAGGGATTCGATCGAATCGGCCGCCGCACTACCGATTTCCGCGGCATCACGCAGGATGACTACTTCCATCGTCGCCGCTACTTATTCGCCGTGAAAAGCGTTGCGCCCGAGACGATATCGGCACCTGCGCCCACTTCGGGACCGGCTGTGACGTTCGACGCCTCACGCTCGTCCATCACAACGACGGGAATCACCGGACTGTACCCGGCGGCGACTATCGCCGGGACGTCGTAGGCGATGATCGGCTGGCCTGCGGCCACCGTCTCACCTTGGGCAACATAGGCGGTGAAACCCGCACCGTTGAGTGCGACGGTGTCCAGCCCGAGGTGCACCAGGATGCCGACGCCCTCTGCGGTCATGATCACGTAGGCGTGCGGCATCAGTCGCAGCAGCGTCCCGCTTACCGGTGCCAGCGCATCGATGACCTCCCGGGGCGGGTCGATGGCGGCCCCGTACCCCACCATGCCCTGGGAGAAGACCGGATCCGGAACGTCGGTGAGTGCAAGCGCACGGCCGTCGACAGGGGCCAGCACCAGTGTCGAACCCATGGAGTCTCCTTCGTGCAGGGGGCGTGTGTGAAGAAGGATAGAGATCAGCTTGGGCCCTGGAGGCCAAAACCGAGTCTCACGTCAGTGAATGGGGTTTAAACTTCCGCTGAGCTGCGATAAAGGAAGGCCCGGCCGGATATGACTGAACAAATCAAAGCCTCAGGCGCGCAACCGAAGTCAGGATTCAACATTCCGGGTTTTGCGCAATTGCAGCGGCTCGGCAAGAGCCTCATGCTGCCGATCGCTGTCCTTCCGGCCGCAGGCATCCTGCTGCGATTGGGCCAGGACGACCTGTTGGGCCGGATCAAAGCCCCGGTGATCGGACCCTTCTTCCAGGCGATGAGCGCCGCCGGCGGCGCACTGTTCGACAATCTTGCCTTGCTGTTCGCCGTGGGTGTGGCGATCGGGTTCGCCCGCAAGGCCGACGGGTCAACCGCACTGGCTGCCGTCGTCGGCTACCTGGTGATGCAGGCGGTGTTCAAGACAATGTCGCCATTCGTGCTGGAGGATGTGCTCGACAAAGCGGGCAAACAGGCGCAGATCAACTACAGCGTTCTCGGCGGCATCATCGTCGGACTGATCACTGCCGTACTGTTCGACCGCTACCACACCATCAAGCTGCCACCGTATCTCGGCTTCTTCTGTGGTCGACGCTTCGTGCTGATCATCGTTTCACTGGTCAGCCTGGTGGTCGCCTTTGCGATGAGTTACTGCTATCCGTTTTTTGACGCCGGCCTGACGGGTCTCGGGAAGTTCATCGGCGGGGCCGGCGCACTCGGAGCGTTCGTGTACGGATTCGCCAACCGAATGCTGATTCCCATTGGCCTGCACCATATTCTGAATTCCTTCATCTGGTTCCTCTACGGCAGCTACACCAAGCCCGACGGCACGGTCGTCAGCGGAGAACTGACCCGGTTCACCGCTGGCGATCCGACTGGCGGGCATCTGACCGCAGGCTTCTACCCGATCCTGATGTTCGGTCTGCCGGGTGCGGCGCTGGCGATGATCCACGTCGCCAACGCCAAGCAGAAGAAGGTGGCCTTCGGAATCCTGTCCGCGGCCGGTCTGACGGCGTTCCTGACCGGAGTCACCGAACCGCTGGAGTTCGCCTTCATGTTCGTGGCGTTCCCGCTGTACATCATTCACGCGATCCTCACCGGACTGTCGCTGGCGATCGCCTACCTGCTCGACATCCACCTCGGGTTCTCGTTCTCGGCCGGTCTGATGGATCTCCTGCTGTATGGCACTGCGCCGGCGGCGAAGAACGTCCCACTGCTGGTCGCCATGGGCGTGGTGTTCTTCTTCCTCTACTACCTCCTGTTCCGGTTCGCCATCGTGAAATGGAATATGCGCACGCCGGGCCGCGAGGTCGAGTCAGACTTCGAGGAGGAGGAGAAAGCCAACCTCAGCGAGGGCGCCAACGCGGCAACCGCCGTACCGGTGGGGGCAACCGCAGTCGGCACGGCGCGGGCAGACAGCACAGCCGAGCAGTTGATCGCGGCATTCGGCGGCCGAGCCAACCTGGTCAACGTCGACGCCTGCATCACCCGGTTGCGAATGGACGTCGCTGATCCGACGAAGGTCGATCAGGCCCGGCTGAAAGCCCTCGGTGCGGCCGGGGTCATTGAGATCGGCAACAGCGTGCAGGCGGTGTTCGGCACCCAGGCCGAGGCGTTGAAGAACGACATCCTCGACGTGCTCTAGATTTCCGCGGGCGGTACCGGCGGCCGTGTCGCAGCGACCGGCAGTCGAATTCGCGCCGGACAATGGGTGTCGTGCCCACGATCAGAGCGCTGACCGGTCTGCGGATCGTCGCGGCGCTGTGGGTGGTGCTGTTCCATTTTCGACCGCTGATCTGGCAGGCCTCGCCGCGTCTGAAGGACGGCCTGGCACCGCTGTTCGACGCCGGCGCGCAGGGCGTCGATCTGTTCTTCATCCTCAGCGGTTTCGTATTGACCTGGAACTACCTCGACCGAATGGGCCCACATTGGTCGACGCGGGACAGTCTGCACTTCCTGTGGTTGCGTCTTAGCCGGGTGTTGCCGATTTATCTGGTCACCATGCACATCGCCGCGGCGTGGATCATTTTCACCCTGCACGCCGGCGATGTGCCGTCACCGGATGCCGACAAGCTCACCGCCATCAGCTATGTGCGCCAACTGTTCATGGTCCAGCTATGGTTCGAGCCGTTCTTCGACGGCACCAGCTGGGACGGGCCGGCCTGGTCGATCAGCGCCGAGTGGTTGGCCTACCTACTCTTCGGGCTGCTGGCTGTGGTGATCTTCCGGATCGCGGCGGTGTCCCGGGCCCGGACGTTGTTCATGCTGGCTTTCTTCGCGGCGCTGCCGCCGACGGTCCTGTTACTGGGAAGCGGCGCGCTCTACACCCCGTGGAGCTGGCTGCCGCGGATCATTGCGCAGTTCACCGCCGGGGCACTGGCCTGTGCCGCCGTCCGTCGCCTCCGGCTCGGCGACACCGCCCGGCGCGGTGCCGGCTACCTCTCGGTGCTGCTGATACTCACGATGGTCGCGCTGCTGTACTACTTCGACGCGCACCCGGTGCCGGGCATGGTTGACCCGGGCGGGCTGGTAGCCCTGATGTTCATGCCACTGGTGGTGACGTTGGCGATCGGGGTGGGTGTGCTTCCGACGCTGCTGTCGACCCGATTGCTGGTCTACGGCGGCCAGATTTCGTTCAGCCTCTACATGATTCACGAACCCGTGCACACCGCGTGGAACTGGGCCGTCGCGCAATACGCGATCGACTTGCCGAAGTCGACGGCCAAGCTCGCGGTGGTGGGCCTGATCGTCGCGGCGGTCGCGGCCGCGACGCTGTTGTTCCATGTCGTCGAAGAGCCCTCACGACGCTGGATGCGTCGGATGATTGACTTCCGGGAGATCAACGCCGTTACCAAAACTATTACCGGTGCCGACCGCGCGGACAACGGTGAAAAGATGGTCGGTACCAGTGCTCAGCCATTCGAGGATGCGCGCGCGGCACGACCGGTGCGACCTTCGGTGCGCGCTGGGAGCTGAGCGAATGAGGTGTGAGTGAGCTCGAGGCGAGCGGGTTATCGAGTCCTGGCGGCGACCGTGGTTACGGTCATCGTCCTGGTGTCGGCAGTCTTGTCATCGTCCACCGCTCTCGGCTCCACCGAAAGCAGGATTGCCGTCATCGGGGACTCCTACACCGCGGGATCGGATGAGGGCGGCAACGGCCCCCACTCCTGGCCGGAACTCGCCTGGGGGCTGCTTGCTCGTTCGGGTGTTGACGTCGATGCCGATGTCGCTGCTGAGGGTGGCGCCGGCTACGGGCAACGAGGAAGCCGCGGGAGTCTCTTCGAGGACTTGACAGCTCAGGCAGTTCGGCGCAACGACGATCTGATTGTCTACTTCGGATCGCGCAACGACCAGACGGTGGACCCCCAGAAGTTTCCGTCGTCGGCCGCCGATACCTTCCATCTCGCCCGATTCGCCGCACCGGCGGCGAAAGTTCTGGTGATCGGTCCGCCGTGGCCGACCGCGTCACCGCCGCCGGCCGTGCTGAAGATCCGCGACCTGCTGCGGGATCAGGCTGCGATAGTCGGGGCGGTGTTCGTCGACCCGATCACCGAGGGCTGGTTCGTCGGTCGACCAGAACTAATCGGCCAGGACGGTGTACACCCGACCGATGCCGGTCACGTCTATATGGCGGACAAAATTGCCCCGCTGATTTATGACCGACTCACCATTGCGGTGTAGGCAGGTCTAGTTCTTGTAGTGGGCTGAACTCGTTGGCCACA
>JAPLAO010000096.1 GCA_026393245.1 Mycobacterium sp.
GTCGGCATAGCCTCCAACAATGCCTGAGGGCGACACCGTCTTTCGTACCGCCGCGGCCCTGCGCGATGCGCTGGTCGGCCGGACACTGACCCGATGCGATATCCGAGTGCCCCAATACGCCACCGTCGACCTCAGCGGTAACCCGGTGGACGAGGTGCTCAGCCGGGGCAAGCATCTGCTCATCCGGGTCGGGCCGGCGAGCATCCATTCGCATCTCAAGATGGATGGCAGTTGGCGGATAATGCGCCCCGGGACACCGCAGAGCCATAAGACCCGAATCCTGTTGGAAACGGCCGATAGCGCCGCGGCCGGTATCGACCTCGGCGTGCTGGAGATCCTTGACCGCGCCTGCGACCTTGACGCCGTCGCCCACCTCGGACCGGATCTGCTCGGCGACGACTGGGATCCGCAGCAGGCCGCCACCAACCTGGCCGTCGATCCGGATCGTCCGATCGCGGCCACCCTGCTGGATCAGCGCGTCATGGCCGGAGTCGGGAATGTGTACTGCAATGAGCTGTGTTTCATCTTCGGCCGGCTTCCCACCAGTACGGTGACCACCCTGGCCGACCCGCTGCGCGTGGCGAATCGTGCCCGACAGATGCTGTGGAGCAATCGATTACGCACGGCGCGAACGACGACCGGAAACACCAGGCGCGGCCACGAACTGTGGGTCTACGGACGCGCGGGCGAACCCTGTCGCCGTTGCGGAACCCGCATTCTGCGCGCTGAACCCACAGAGGGGACAGCAGAACGGCTCAGCTACTGGTGCCCGTCGTGCCAGCGGTGAGCGTTCGTCGGTCTGGGTCTAAGGCCGGAGGGCCTTTCCCACCCGCTGCTTCAGGAACGGCACGATCTGGCCGGCCACCGCGTCGGCGTCCTCAAGCCAGCTCCAGTGGCCCAGGCCGCGGAGGATTCGGATATCGACGCGAGGGAAAACCTGGACCTGCCGATGCGCGAGATCAGCAGGGATGTAGGCATCGGCATCGCCGAACACCACCAGCGCGTCGTGATCGTGCTGTCGCAGCCGCGCGGCAAGTTGCTCCATATCGCCCGCTCGCGTGGATCGGTACAGCCGCAGCACCGCGTTCTGCGTCTTCGCCGGCAGCAGGTGACCGACGATGGTGTCCACCCACTCCGGCGACAGGCCGGGATTCTCCCGGGCCAGCACCTTGGCCACCACGGCGGGGCGGATAGCGCGCATGACCATTTCACCCACGATCGGTGTGCGCCACAGCCGCGCCATCCGGTGCCAGCGGTAATCCACCAGCACACCGGTGTTGACGAACGTGACGCTCGCGACGCGGTCGGGGTGGTCGGCAGCCCATGCCGCCGCGAACGGGCCACCGTAATCGTGGGCCACCAGGTGCACCCGTTGCACGCCGAGCGATCGGATCACGCCGTCGAGGAATCGGGCGTAGCTGTAAATCGTGTAGTCATTGTCCCGGCGCGCGTCCGCGGCCCCGAAGCCCGGAAGGTCGGGTGCGATGACGCAAGCGAACGGGGCGATTCGCGTCATCAACGGCATCCAGTCCGAACCGGAGTCCGGGTTGCCGTGCACGAACACCACCGCCTCGCCGGGCTCCCCAACCCCGCCCACCAGAACCGACGTGGTGATGCCGTCGACGGTGATGCGCCGCGTGGAGATCATGAGCGCGAGCTTACGAAGCTGCGTCGACGGTCAGTGATCGGGTCGTCGAACTCCAGTCGTTGCGCCACCAGTTGCAGCGGTGCGCTGAAATCGTCCGGAGCGACGTCGAGAACCTCCGGGTAGAACGGATCATTGTCGATCGGTAGACCCAGCGATGCCATGTGCACCCGCAGCTGATGGGTACGCCCGGTGCGCGGGATGAGCCGGTACCGGCCAGCGCCCAGCGGCTCAATCAGAGTCTCCGCATTCGGCTCCCCCGGTTCGATCCGTGCCTGCAGCACGCCCCGGTTCTTAGTGATTCGGTTCAACACAACCTGCGGCGCAACCAAACCCGGCTCGGCGCTGGAGCGCGCCAGGTAGGTCTTACGCACGTCGCCGCGGGCGAACAAACCTTGATACGCGCCTCGCACCTCACGGCGCACCGTGAACATCAGCACGCCGGCGGTCAACCGGTCCAGCCGATGAGCCGGGCTGAGTTCGTCAAGGCCCAGTTCGCGGCGCAGCCGAACTAGCGCGGTCTGGGCGACGTGCGAACCACGGGGCATAGTGGCCAAGAAGTGCGGTTTGTCGACCACGACGATGTTGTCGTCGCGATACAGCACCGGCAGGTCGAACGGAACATCCACCTCGTGCGGCAGGTCGCGGTAGAGGTAGACGTGCGACCCGGCACGAAGAACCGTCTCGGCAGTCACCACGCCGCCGTCGGAATCGACCACCTCGCCGGCGAGCACCCGGGCGCCGGCAGCCTCTCCGAAGCGAATGGTGAACTCCGCGAGCACATTTCCACCGTGCAGCCGAAGCCGGGCCGGACCGATCCCGCCACGAGCCGGCAGCGGCGCACTTCTCACGTCAAGGGCACCGGTTCGAGGATCTCCCCACGCGCCTCAGGTGCGGCAACCCGCAGGGAGTCGGCCGCGTCGTCATCGAGTTGGCTCTGGGACAGCACCTCTGCCTCGACCCGGGCCAGATAGGTGGCCACCTCACGGTCGACGTCGGTGGGGCTCCAGCTTAGAATCGGGGCGACCAGCTCAGCCACCTCGCGCGCGCAGTCGACGCCGCGGTGCGGGTACTCGATTGAGATCCGCATCCGCCGGGTCAGAATGTCCTCGAGATGCAGGGCGCCCTCGGCCGCGGCCGCGTACACCGCCTCGACCCGAAGGTAGACCGGCGCGTGGACGATCGGCTCCAGCAGATCAGGCCGCCCCGCAGCCATCCCGAGCACCTCACCGATCAGCGATCCGTAGCGGTCCAAAAGGTGGCGCACCCGGTAGGGATGCAGGCCGTATTGCTCACCGACGCTGTCGGTCTGGTTGATCAGCGCGAAGTACCCGTCGGCGCCCAGCAGTGGCACCTTCTCGGTGATCGAGGGTGCCACCCGGGCGGGCACGAACTCAGCCGCCGCATCCACGGCGTCGGCGCCCATCACGCGGTAGGTGGTGTACTTGCCGCCCGCGATCGCGACCAACCCCGGCGTCGGTGAGGCCACCGCATGCTCACGGGACAACTTCGAGGTCTCCTCGTTCTCACCGGCCAACAGCGGACGCAGGCCGGCATACACCCCGTCGATGTCATCGTGGGTGAGCGGAGTGGCCAGCACGGTGTTGACCTGGCCGAGGATGTAGTCGATATCGGCCTTGGTCGCGGCCGGGTGGGCCAGGTCGAGGTTCCAGTCGGTGTCGGTGGTGCCGATGATCCAGTGCGTGCCCCACGGGATGATGAACAGCACCGACTTCTCGGTACGCAGGATGATCGCCACCTCGCTGACGATGCGGTCCCGGGGTACCACGATGTGCACACCTTTGGACGCCCGCACCCGGAACCGGCCGCGCTGGTGCGACAGCGCCTGAATTTCGTCGGTCCACACCCCGGTGGCGTTGATGACGACGTGTCCGCGAACCTCGGTAACCGCGCCGTTCTCCGAATCCCGCACGGTGACACCAACCACCCGGTCGCCCTCGGTCCGCATCCCGACCACCTGCGTCGAGTTGCGCACTACCGCTCCGTAGTGCGCGGCGGTGCGGGCCACCAGCATGGTGTGGCGAGCGTCGTCGACCACGGTGTCGTAGTAGCGGATGCCGCCGATCATCGAGTTCCGCTTGAGTCCGGGGGCCAGCCGAAGCGCGCCGGACTTGGTGAGATGCCGTTGGGCCGGAACGGATTTCGCGCCACCGAGTTGGTCGTAGAGGAAGATTCCGGCGGCAATGTAGGGGCGTTCCCACACCCGCTTGGTCAACGGGAACAGGAACGGCAGCGGTTTGACCAGGTGCGGGGCCAGCGTCGTAAGCGAAAGTTCGCGCTCGTGCAGCGCCTCACGCACCAGGCCGAACTCCAGCTGCTCGAGGTAGCGCAGCCCACCGTGGAACATCTTCGAGCTTCGGCTCGAGGTGCCGGAGGCGAAATCACGTGCCTCGACCAGTGCGACACTCAAGCCCCGGGTGGCGGCGTCGAGTGCCGAACCGGCACCGACAACTCCGCCGCCGATCACCACGACGTCGAACTGCTCAGTGCCCAGGCGGTCCCAGGCCTCCGCACGCTGGGCGGGCCCGAGGAAGGTCTGGCCGTTACCCGGCCGAAGGATCGGGTCATTCATGGGGACAGGCTAGTGCACATTTGCCCGACTCCTCCTCGGGATGCTGCACATCCCGCATCGTCGTCAGGCTAGTCGAGATCGTCATGGGCCATCAGCCTGCGTGCAGCTTCGACCACCGACCCCGACAGCGACGGGTACACCGACAGTGTCTGTGCCAGGTCGCTGACCGAAATCCGGTTCTGCACCGCCAGGGCGATCGGCAGGATCAACTCCGAGGCGATCGGCGCCACCACGACACCACCGATCACCACGCCGGTGGCGGGCCGACAGAAGATCTTGACGAAGCCGCGGCGCAGTAGCGACATCTTCGCCCTGGCGTTGGTGGACAGCGGGAGCGTGACGGTCCGGGCCGCTACCGAGCCGTTGTCGATGGCGGTCTGCGGCACCCCGACCGCGGCGATCTCCGGACGGGTGAAGGTGGCCGAGGCCACCGTCCGCAACCGGATCGGGGCCACACCCTCACCCATTGCGTGATACATCGCTATGCGTCCCTGCATCGCCGCGACCGACGCCAGTGGCAGCAGTCCGGTGCAATCGCCGGCGGCGTAGATCCCGGCGGCGGAAGTGCGTGACACCCGGTCCACCGGGATGTGACCGCTTGGCGTGAGTTCGACACCCACGCGTTCCAGGCCCAGGCCCGAGGTGTTCGGTACCGCCCCGACGGTGATCAATGCGTGGCTTGCGTCGACGATGCGGCCGTCAGCCATCGTCACTCGCACCCCGGATTGGGTCCGGACCACCGAATCGGCACGGGCGTTTTTGATCAGCGTCACACCGCGCTCAGCGAACACCTCCTCGAGCACCGCGGCGGCATCGCTGTCCTCATGCGGCAGGATCTGGTCGCGGCTGGCCACCACCGTCACCGTGACGCCGAGTTCGGTGTAGGCGTTGCAGAATTCCGCACCGGTGACACCGGAGCCCACAATCACCAGATGCTCGGGCAAATCGGTGAGGTCGTAGAGCTGTCGCCAGTTGAGGATTCGCTCGCCGTCCGGTTCGGCGCCGGGCAGCACCCGGGGACGCGAGCCGGTGGCGATCAGCACCATGTCGGCCTTGAGCACCCCGGTCCTACCATCGGTGGTGGTGACCTTAATCCGGTGATGTGCCATCCCAGGCACGCTGTCGATCAACTCGGCGCGGCCGGACACCACGTTGACATTCGCCGCCAGCAGCTGGGCGCCGATATCGGCGGACTGCGACCGGGCCAGGGTCTTGACCCGGTTGTTGATCTGGGTGAGCGAGATCTTGGCGTCGTCGATTCCGATGTCGAAGCCCATGCCGGCGGCGCGGCGCAACTCGGTGCGCACGCCGGTCGAGGCGATGAAGGTCTTGGACGGCACGCAGTCGAACAGCACACAGGCGCCGCCGATTCCGTCGGAGTCGACCACGGTGACCTCGGCGACCCCGGACGCCTGACCCGCGGCTACCAGAGCTGCCTCGTATCCGGCCGGGCCCCCGCCGATGATCACGATCCGAGAGGTCACGCGCCTCATCTAAGCAGTGAAGCCTTACTCTTTGTCCGTGACGCTCTACGCCGCCTACGGGTCGAACATGGATCCCGAGCAGATGCTGGAACGGGCGCCGCACTCTCCGATGGCAGGTACCGGCTGGCTATATGGGTGGCGGTTGACGTTCGGCGGGGAGGACATCGGCTGGGAGGGAGCGCTGGCCACCCTGGTCGAAGACGTCGCGTCGCGGGTCTTCGTGGTGCTCTACGACGTGACCGCCGCCGATGAGGTCAATTTGGACCGCTGGGAGGGCTCCGAGCTGGGTCTGCACAGCAAGATCCGCTGCCGGATCGATCGGGAATCCTCCGACACCTCAATCGATCCCGTGCTGGCCTGGCTCTACGTGGTGGATGCCTGGGAAGGTGGGGTGCCGTCTGCGCGCTACCTCGGCGTGATGGCCGACGCGGCGGAGGTGGCCGGTGCACCGGCGGAGTACGTCCACGACATCCGCACCCGGCCGGCCCGCAATATCGGGCCGGGCACCGCACTTTAGCGAGTGAACTCCCAGGCGTCGGTGACGATCTGGTCGATGCCGCTGCGGCCCGGACGCCAACCGAGTTCGGCCATCGCCTTCTCGCTGGAGGCGATCAGCACGGCCGGATCTCCGGCGCGGCGGGCCACATCGCGCTCTGCGATCGGCCGGCCGGTGACCTCCCGGCAGCAGGCGATCACCTCCCGGACGCTGAAACCCGTTCCGTTGCCCAGGTTGTAAATCCGGTGCGATCCCGCCTCCGCGCTCTGCAATGCCAGCAGATGCGCGTCGGCGAGGTCGGCGACGTGAATGTAGTCCCGGATCGCCGTGCCGTCGGGGGTGGGCCAGTCATTGCCGAACACCAGGATCTCGTCACGAGAACCGCTGGCGACCTGCAGCACCAACGGGATCAGGTGCGTCTCGACCGCATGCCGTTCACCGAGGCCAGCGTAGGCACCTGCGACGTTGAAGTAGCGCAGGCTGGTCGCGGCCAGACCGTGCGCGTGCGCGTAGGAGGTAATGGCATGGTCAATCGCCAGTTTGGTGGCGCCGTAGGCATTGGTCGGCTGGGTGGGCGCGTCCTCGGTGATCGGAACCGCCTGCGGCTCACCGTATGTTGCCGCCGTCGAGGAGAACACCAGCCGGGGCGTGCCCGCAAAGCGCATCACCTCGAGCAGTTCCAGGGTCTTGACCACGTTTGAATACCAGTAATTCTGTGGTGCCTGCACCGACTCGCCGACCAGTGATTTGGCCGCGAAGTGCGCGACGCCGTCGAACGAACCGTCGGCGAGCAGGGTCGCGGCCACCTCGATCATGTCGCCGGCGACGAACTCCGCGTCAGTCGGGACCGCGTCGGCATTTCCAGTCGACAGGTCGTCGATGATGACCACCGAATGCCCCTGTTCCAGAAACACTTTCGA
>JAPLAO010000305.1 GCA_026393245.1 Mycobacterium sp.
CCCGCGCCGCTTCGTTCTGGTCGAACAGGCTGACCACCCGGCCGCCGATCTCGACATCCAGCGACTTCGCCAGCGTACGTACCCGGCGGGTGTCCTCGGCGGCCACGACATCAGCCGTTCGCAGGGCGTCAAGCAGGCGTTTCGACGCGTCACCGGGATAACCCAGCGGGGTGGCGCCAAGCAGCAGCCGACCGGTACTCACTCCCACACCCTACGATCGCAGTCGTGACCGCCCCGGCCGACGAGCTGATCGAAGCGCAGCCTGCGCCCGACGTCATCAGCCCCGGACCTATCAAACCGGTCGCCGATTTCGGGCCGATCGACCGGCTGGAGGGCTGGGCGGCGACGGCGGTCGTCACCGCGCTGGGCGCCCTGACGCGAATGATGAACCTGGGCTCACCCACGGACGCCGGCACGCCTATCTTCGACGAGAAGCATTACGCCCCGCAAGCGTGGCAACTTCTGCACAACTACGGGGTCGAGGACAACCCCGGCTTCGGACTGGTGGTTCACCCGCCAGTCGGCAAGGACCTGATCGCCATCGGCGAGGCGTTGTTCGGATACACCGGACTTGGCTGGCGTTTCACCAGTGCGGTGTTCGGTGTGATCCTGGTGGCGCTGGTGACCCGCATCGTCCGCCGGATCAGTCGCTCCACCCTGATCGGCGCCGTCGCGGGTCTGCTCATCGTCTGCGACGGGGTGAGCTTCGTCGCCGCCCGAAGCGCACTGCTGGACAACTTCATGAGCGTCTTCGTGGTGGCCGCGTTCGGTGCATTGATGGTCGATCGCGATCAAGTTCGGCAGCGGATGCACATCGCATTGCGCCAAGGCCGGATCGCCGAAACCCCCTGGGGCCCAAGGCTTGGTGTGCGGTGGTGGCGGTTCGGCGCCGGGGTCCTGCTCGGGTTGGCGTGCGCGACGAAGTGGTCCGGTCTGTACTTCGTGCTGTTCTTCGGTGTGATGTCCCTGGCATTCGACGTCGCGGCCAGGCGGGCCTATCGGGTTCAGATGCCGTGGACCGGCGTGCTCCGGCGCGATCTGGGCCCGGCGGCCTGGGTGTTCGGCCTGATTCCGATGGCCGTGTACCTGTTGGCGTATGCGCCCTGGTTCGCCTCCGAGACGGCGGTCAACCGCCATGAGGTGGGCCAGTCGATCGGGCCGCGGCAGTGGTACCAACCGCCGGACGCGATCCGCTCGCTGTGGCACTACACCTACAAGGCGTATCACTTTCATTCCACGCTGACGAACTCCGCGGGTAACCATCATCCGTGGGAGTCCAAGCCGTGGACCTGGCCGATGTCGCTGCGTCCGGTGCTCTACGCGATCGACGACCAGAATGTGCCCGGCTGCGGGGCGGCGTCGTGTGTCAAGGCGGTCATGCTCGTCGGCACCCCGGCGATGTGGTGGCTGGCAGTCCCGGTGCTGCTGTACGCCGCGTGGCGGGCCGTCGTCGGCCGAGACTGGCGGTACGGGGTAGCACTGGTCGGGTATTGCGCGGGCTGGCTGCCGTGGTTCGCCGCGATCGACCGCCAGATGTACTTCTTCTACGCGGTCACGATGGCGCCATTCCTGGTCATGATGATCGCCCTGATCCTCGGCGACATCCTGTACACACCCACCCGCAATGCCGAACGCCGAACCCTGGGTGTGCTCGTGGTCTGCTTTTACGTGGCGCTGGTGATCACCAACTTCGCCTGGATGTACCCGATTCTGACCGGGATTCCGATCACGCAGTCCACCTGGAACATGCAGATCTGGCTGCCCAGTTGGCGCTGACGGCTCAGCGAATCAGCCGATCACCTAGTGACGGATGGCGTTGACCCCGGCGATCAACAGATCGCGGGCGCGCTGGGTGTTGACGCCCGCCACCGACTGACCCGGCAGCACCAGAGGATTGGCCGACACGATCACCTGATAGTCGCCGAAGTGGGCGGAGTAGTTGTAGACCTCACCGGTTCGGGCCGTGCCATCGACCACCGTCTGCACCACTCGATGCACGCCGATGGTCTCGGTTCCCTCGATCTTCGGCACCTCGACGTCCTCCACAGTCCCCTTGACTCCTGCGCCGGCGAAGGCCACCCTGCGGCAATCGGATCCGGGCGCGACCACCGGGACCGCTTCATTGGTCTGGACGGCGATCACGATGAAACGGTTACCCTCGCCCTCGGCCGAGACGGCCGCCATATTGCCCTCGGTGCCGGCGGGCACCAGTTGGCCGGTGGCGAATCGGGCGCAACCGGACGGCTCGAACTTCAAACCGCCGGGCAGTTTCTGACCGCTGAGCACCTTGGGGTCGATACCGGTCGGCGTCACCTCGGTGACTTTGAACTGCGGCCCAAAGCTGACCTTGACATCCGAGATCTTCGCGATATCGGCGGTGGTGCTCTGATCGGAACCGCAGCCGGCCAGCACGCCGGCACACAGCGCCACCACGACCACTCCGCGCATATCCATCGGAAGTTAACTTACCCAAACCCGTCCGCTCAACCGCGCAACGCCGCCACCGTGGTGGCGAGGGTGTCCGCGACGAATGCCGAATCCAGCGGGCGGTGCGGCGATCCGGGATCGGTGATCAGCGTGACGTATGCGACATGATGGTCGAAATAGGCCGACGCCGTAGTGGCCAGGGCATTGGTCTCGCTGCCTGCTTCCACGATGGTGCGAGTCGCCGCGCGCCAGGCGACGGTCACTGCGCCCTCGATCACGGGGGCTTGGGTTCGGGTCACTTCAGCGCTGGTATGGACGAAAGACATTGTCCACCTGTCACATTGCGTCAGCAGATCGAACCCTGCAGCATCGTCCGTCGTTGCGCTCGCCACCACGAAGACTGTTCCGCCGGGTCCCGACGCCGACAGCCCGCGGGCACCGGGGTCAGAAGGCGCCGGGTCAGCCAGACGGGCACACTTCGGTGGATCGGCGGTCCAGCCGGTCCCGAAACCCCACAGCCCGGCGGCACTGACTGGTCCGTTCAACTCTGCGGCTTCATAACCCTGTGGCAGCACCGACCGCACCCTGATGACGTTGGCGGGGTTGACCTCCCGGGGCGCGGTCACCGCCGACTGCGGCGGCGGGTTCGGCGGTGAACCACACGCGCCCACACAGGCCAGCATTGCCAGACCCACCACACGCCGGTGCACGCCGCTTTAGTACCACG
>JAPLAO010000160.1 GCA_026393245.1 Mycobacterium sp.
TCACCGCCGTGAAGACTCGCGTCGTGCCTGCGGCCGTGAGCGCGGCGACGACCGCGCTGAGGACCGCGGGCACCGTCGTCGGGCTCTACAGCGGCCACAGCGTGAAGTACACCGGACCGCAGCTTAGGGGCGTCAACCTGGGCGGCTGGCTCGTCCTCGAGAAATGGATGGAGCCGTCGGTGTTCGCCGGCACCGGCGCCGAGGACGTCGGCGACCCAGTCGCCGATATCCCCGCCGGTGCGGCCAGGCGTCAGTGCCTGCAGCGTCTCGTCGACGATGCCGAAGGCGGCGACCAGTGCGACGGCGAGGACGATCCGGCCGGCGACGGGAGCCGGTGGACGCGATAGGCGCAATACGCCGGCCGCCAGCCAGCCGCCGACCCCATAGGCGAGGAAATGATTGATCTTGTCCCAGGCGATGAACGCCGCGTGGGGCAGTTCCTGCGGGGTCAGCGAGGACAGCCACAGGATGCCGCCGGCCCAGCAGAGCAGAGCGAACCAGAACAACCAGGTGATTCGCGTCATCGCAATCGAAGGCCGCGCGGGGTCCGGCTGAAGCCCGCGGCCAGCAGCGCTTCGCCCGTGTCGCTGTGGGCGACCTCCAGGGCCGAGAGCCCGTCGATCTTCTCGATCACCATGGCGCTCACGCGGCCCGCGGTGACAAGTTCGGCCAGCGCCGCTGCAGCGGCCCGGTGCGCGTCAGCATCGCGGCTGAAACTAAGTAGCGACCGACCGCCGCGCTCGCAGTACCAAACCAGTTCGCCGTCGACCAGGACGACCAGTGCGCCGGCCTTGCGGCCCGGCCGATGGCCTCCGTCACCGGCGGGCCAGGGCAGCGCGGTGCCGTAGGGGTTGGCGGGGTCGGCCGCGGCGAGCACGACGGCGTCGTACTCGGTCCGGTTGGAATCGACGCCCTCGGCGTAGCCGCGCAGCCGATCAACGGTCGCCGCGACAGCGAATTGCGCGCCGCCCAGGGATTCTACGAAGTAGCCGCGTTGGCAGCGGCCGGATTCCTCGAAGGCACTGAGCACCTTGTAGAGCGTGGCGAATCCACCCGGCACCCCCTCGGCGGTCACGGCTGTCCTGGTGAGTACGCCGTAACGGTTCATCAGCAACTCTGCGGTGAAGTGTGCTCGCACCGTGGAGTCTGGTTCGCGGGCCGATACCGCTGACCAGCGCCCGGCGACGGTGGGATCCGTGGACCGGCCCTGCGGTTGGGCAATTGCGTAGCGGCTAAGTCGCGGGACGCGGCGGTGCCGATGGGCCGGCGTGGAAGGGCGTCGTGCGCCCGGTCTGCGGCCGCCAGTGAGTATGGCGCGCACCGGGGCGAACGTGTCGCCGGTGACCCACCCGGCCCAGATCAGTTCCCAGAGAGCGTCTTTGACCGACTCGTCGTTCGGGCTGAGTTCAGCAAGCTGTCGAAAGAAGTAGGCGCCGCGTGATTCACCCGGATGGCCGAGCACGTCGAGGATCGCGCGGTGCGTGTCGGTGAGGTCGAGTTCGGCGGGAGCAGCCGACGTCATGGCCGCGGTGTCGGCGTGGTGGAATGTCACCCAGCCGTCGCTGCCGCCGATCGCCCCCGCACCCGACCAGGTGACTTCGCCGGAGGTCAGGAGTTCGTCGAGCATCGCCGGTTGGTAGCCGCGGACCCGTGGCGCGAATATCAGTGATTCGATGGCCGATGCGGGCATCGCAACCCCGGCGAGTTGGTCGATGACGGCGGCCAGTGCGTCCACTCCGGATCCAGCCGCACTGCCGACCTGCTGCCAGGCCGGCAGGAAACGCGCGTAGGCGCGGGTGCTGACCGGCTCCACCTGGGCGCGCAGCGCGGCCAGTGATCGCCGACGAAGGATCCGCAGAACCTCGGCATCGCACCACTGATCGCCACCCGCCGACTCCGCCGGCGCGTCGATGAACTCGCCGCGAACGAGTTTGGTGGCCAACGACATCCGGCTCAGCGCATCGGCAGCCACCCGGCGGCCCAGCCCGAACCGCTCGGCGGTCTCGGCGGTGGTGAACGGCCCTCGGGTGCGGGCGAAGCGGCCGAGCAGTTCGCCCAGCGGATCTGCCACCTCCTCGGTGAAACCGGCTGGCACACCCATCGGTACGGCCACCCCCAGCGCGTCACGTAGGCGCCCGATGTCCTCGATGGCCACCCACCACCGTTGTCCCGCGTAGGACACCGGCAGCACCCGCTTGGCGGTGTGCAGTCCGTCTAGCCACGCGCCGACATCGGAAGCCGTTGAGCGAAGGGCGATCTCGTCTTCGGTGAGCGGCCCGAGCAGTCGCACCAGGTCGGCTACGCCCTCGGCGTCGCGGGCCCAGCGATCCTCGGTCAGGTGTTGTAGCTGCCGTCCCGTCGCGGCAACGACATCGGCGTCGAGCAGTTCGCGCAACTCCACCCGGCCCAGCAGTTCGGCCAGCAGTGCGGTGTCCAATGACAGTGCTGCCGCGCGACGTTCGGCCAACGGGCTGTCGCCCTCGTACATGAATGCCCCGACATAGCCGAACAGCAGCGAGGCGGCGAAGGGTGACGGCGTTGGAGTCTCGATTTCGAACATCCGCACGCGGCGACCGGCGATGCGGGCCATCAGATCGATCAGGGCGGGTACGTCGTAGACGTCCTGCAGGCATTCCCGCACCGTTTCGAGCACGATTGGGAATTCGGGATACTTGCGCGCCACGTCGAGCAACTGCGCGGCGCGTTGGCGTTGGTGCCACAGTGGTGCCCGCTTGCCGGGATGGCGCCGAGGCAGCAGCAGGGCGCGCGCTGCGCACTCGCGGAACCGGGAGGCGAACAGTGCCGAGCCGCCCACCTCCGCGGTGACCAGGGGTTCGATCTCGTCGGGTTCGAAGACGAAGATCTCCGCGCCCGGTGGCGTGTCATCGGTGTCGGGCAGGCGGACCACGATGCCGTCGTCTGAGGCCGTCGGCTTCTCGTCGATGCCGTAGCGCTCGAGCAGTCGCCGGCCCACGACCAATGCCAGTGGGCCGTTGACCCGCAGGCCGTACGGCGAGTGCAGGATCACCCGCCAGTCGCCCAGCTCGTCGCGGAACCGTTCGACGACGAGCGTGGTGTCGCTGGGCACCACGGTTGTCGCCGCACGCTGATCGGTGAGGAGTCGCCACAGGTTGTCGCCGGCGTAGTCAGCGACACCTATTGCAGCGCAGCGGTCATCGAAGTCGGCGCGATCCAATCCGGACAGCTCGCCGGTGAATCGACCGATCGCCGCGCCGAGTTCAGCAGGCCTTCCCACGGCGTCGCCGCGCCAGAACGGGAGCCGCGCTGGAACGCCGGGTGCGGGCACGACCAGCACCCGATCATGGGTGATCTCGGTGATACGCCAGCTCGTTGCGCCGAGGGCGATGACGTCGCCGGGCCGGGACTCGTAGACCATCTCCTCGTCGAGTTCGCCGACCCGCGAGGGCTTTTCGGTTGCCAGATACACCGCGAACATGCCACGGTCTGGAATTGCGCCGCCGGAGGTGACGGCCAGTCGTTGCGCGCCGGGTCGGCCGGTCAGGGTGCCGGTGTCGCGGTCGTAGACCAGGCGGGGCCGCAGTTCGGCGAAGTCGGTCGACGGGTATTTGCCACTGAGCAGGTCCAGTGTTGCCTCAAATGCACTCCGGGGCAGCGTCGCGAACGGGGCGCTGCGCCGGACGGTGTCGAACCACTGCTCGGCATTCAGTGGATCGATGGCACACGCTGCCACGGTGTGTTGGGCCAGGATGTCCAGGGGGTTGGCCGGCACGCGCATGGTCTCGATCTCTCCGGCGGCCATCCGTTGCACACTGACCGCGCAGCCGATCAGGTCGGTGCGGTGCTTGGGCAGCAACACCCCGCGGGAGATCTCGCCGACCTGGTGGCCGGCCCGGCCGACCCGCTGCAGACCGCTGGCCACCGACGGCGGTGCCTCGACCTGGATGACGAGATCGACTGCGCCCATGTCGATCCCAAGCTCGAGGCTCGAGGTCGCCACAACTGCTTTGAGTCGCCCGGTCTTGAGTTCATCTTCAACCTGGGCGCGCTGCTCCTTGGACACTGACCCGTGGTGCGCGCGGGCCAGGGGTTCGATGAGTTCGGCACCGGAACGTTCGGTGCCGATCTCGTTGATCCGGGCTGTCAGTTTCTCGGCCAGCCGACGTGAGTTCGCGAAGACGATGGTGGACGAGTGCGCCTCGATCAGGTCAACGATGCGCGCCTCGACATCGGGCCAGATGGTGTTGTTCTCCATGTTGGCCATATCCGGCACCGGCACCTGCACGGCAAGGTCGAATGTCTTGGCGGACGGCGGGGCGACGATGGTTGCCGGTCTTCCCCCGGTCAGGAACCGGGCTACCTCTTCGGGTGGGCGCACGGTCGCCGACAAGCCAATGCGCTGGGCTGGTGTGGCCAGCAGCGCATCCAGGCGTTCCAGCGAAAGAGCTAGGTGCGCGCCTCGTTTGGTGCCTGCCACCGCGTGCACCTCGTCGATGATCACGCATTGCACGTCGGCCAGGGTGTCCCGGGCCGCCGAGGTGAGCATCAGGAACAGCGATTCGGGTGTGGTGATCAGGATGTCGGGTGGATTGGCGAGCAGTGCGCGGCGCTGGGCCGGGGGGGTGTCCCCGGAACGAACGCCGACACTGATCGTGCACGCCGACGCACCGTCCCGGTCGGCGATTCGGGAGATGCCCGCCAGCGGAGTGCGCAGGTTGCGTTCGACGTCGACGGCGAGTGCCTTCAGGGGCGAAATGTAGAGCACCCGGGTGCCGGTGCCGGGCTCATGGGCCAGCCGGTCGATCGCCCAGAGGAACGCCGCCAGCGTCTTGCCGGATCCGGTCGGGGCGACCACCAGGGTGTGCTCGCCGTCGCCGATTGCCAACCAGGCTTGCTCCTGGGCCGGGGTGGGCGCGGCGAAGGTGCCGGTGAACCAGTCCCGGGTCGCGGGCGCGAACCGGGCCAGCGGGTCGATGTTCACCCCTGCAGCCTGCCAGGTGCCGCGCCGATGCCGCGAGCGTGCGTGCTCGTTCGGGGCGGGCTAGTCAATGGTGGCGTAGTCCACCCAGAGGTGTTGCGGCCCGCGGAAGACCTGGTTGTGCCGGTACGGCGGCGGATCCACCACCAGTCGCGGCGAGCGCACCCGACGCAGGAAGACCTCGAGGGCGAGGTTGACTTCCAGCCGGGCCAGCGGGCCACCCATACAGGTGTGAATGCCGCTGCCCCAACCGAAGTGCTCGTTGTCCTCGCGTAGTGGGTCGAACCGGTCCGGGTCTTCGAACCGGCGCGGGTCGCGGTTGGCCGCAGCGTAGATCAGGTGCACCGCGGACCCGGCCGGGATCCAGGTGCCGCCGATCTCGATGTCGGCGGTAGCGCTGCGGCTGGGGAAGAACTGCACCGCCGACTGCAGCCGTTGCACCTCCTCGATGGCGCGCGGGATCAACTCCGGCCGTCCGGCGAGAAGGTCCCACGAACCGGGGTTGCGCAGCAGTGTCATCACGCAGTTGGTGATGGTGTTGACCGTGGAGTCGTGACCGGCCACCAGCAACAGCAGTGCGTTGGCGGTGGTATCGGCCACCGACATCGGGCCATCGGGTCCGTCGTCGTGCAGCAGCGCCGAGATCAGGCCCTCGCCGGGTTCGCGGGCATAGCGGGCCACCAGGTCGCCGAGATAGCCGGTCAGTTTCGTGGTGCTGTCGGCGGCCTTGAGCGCCAACACTTTTCCCTCGTCGGTGTCGGCTTCGGGCCCGAGGTCCGAACCCTTCATGAAGTCGAAGATCCAGCCGTGGAACGTCGCCTCGTCGGCCACCGGAACCCCGAGAATCTGACAGATCACCGCGACCGGGATCGGGTAGGAGAAGTCATCCACCACATCCAGGCGCGTGCCGCCGCGGGCTGCGATCGTGTTTAGTAGGTCGCCTGCCAGGGCCGTGATGAAGGGTTCCATCGTCGGGATCACACCGGGGGAGTGTGGCGGCAGAAAATGACGCGACACCTGCCGGCGCATGACGTCATGTTTCGGCGGGTCGGAGGTGAGGATAGTGGCGCCGGCACCGTAGGCCTTCATATGCTCGGCACCTGGCTCCGGGGCCGGTGGTGGTTGGTCCTTCTCGCCGAACATGCCCGACGGGCTTCGGGTGATGTCGGAACTGATCCGCGGGTCATGCGCCAGCGCCAGCAGTTCCGGATAGCCGGTGACGACGTAGGTCCGATCGGAGACCTTCGCCACCGGCGTCTGGCGCAACTCGTCGAAGAACGGGTACGGGTTAGGCCGGTGAGCGAACTTCATCGCCTCGATCCAGGCGGTTGCGGCATCCATGGTCTTCGTAACTCCTGCTCGTGGCTCAGTCAGCGGCTGCGGGGCCGGAATTCGGCGTGGCGGTCGGTGGGGTCATGCCCGGTGAGCACGACATCGGGATTGCCGGACGGTTCCCGGGGATCGGGGAATCGGGCCGGCATCACCTCGTGGTCCACCGGTTGGTCATAGCCGGGCGGCGGTGGCGGGAACGGCGCGGACCGCTCGATCAGCGAGGCGTAGTAGGGCAGCCACTTGCCGTGGTTGAACGTCACCGCGCCGACGATGCGGCCGTTCTTGCCGTACGCGGCGGCGAACCGGCGCTCCTCCGGTGAGCCCTGAGTGAAGACGATCTCGTCGCCGAACGAACACACTCCGACGCTCTTGATGTTCACCCCGAACTGGCCGGACCAGAATGACGGCAGCGGCAGGTGCGGGCGACGGCCCACCTCCAGATTGAGCATGTTGTTGGCGGCGACCTCGGCGCCGAGAACCGCGTTATCCCAATGCTCCAGCGCTAGGAACTCGTAGCCGTACAACACATGCGGAGCGCGGGCGACGTCACCGGCCACAAAGATGTGGTCGGTCACCACGCCGTTGATGTCGAAGGCGCGGCAGCCGGCGTCGCAGCCCACGCCCCACTGGCCAGCCGCCAGGCCGGCGCCGTCGAGCCATTCCACGTTGCGGATCGAGCCCAGCGACGACGCCACCACGTCGACGTCGAGCACAGTCCCGTCCGACAGTGTCGCCGAGCGGACGTGGCCGGAGTCGTCGCCGTGCAAGGCCGTCACCGAGGTGCCGACGCGCAGGTCCACCCCGGCGTCGCGCATCATGGACGCCGCGATGTCGCTGATCACCCCGCCCAGCGCGCCCTTGAGAGGGCCGCTGCCGCGTTCGGCCACCGTCACCGGAAGGTCCAGATCGCGGCACACCGAGGCGATCTCCGAGCCGACGAACCCCGAGCCGACGATCAGCACGCGGTTGGGTTGTGCCTTGAACGCGGCGGCCAGTGCCGCGGCGTCCTCCACGGTACGGACGGTGAACACGCCCTGCAGCGCGGCCTCTGCCGGGTTCGGCCACGGCCGCGCCCGGGTTCCGGTGGCGATCAGCAACCGGTCATAGCCCACCTCGTCGCCATTGCCCAGTTTCACCACATGGTTGATCCGGTCGAGGCTCACCGCCGCCACGCCGAGTTTCCAGTCGGCATCCACCCGGCGCAGCCGGGGCAGTTTGGTGTGATCGGCCGGCACCCAGCCCTTGAGTACCTGCTTGGACAGCGGCGGGCGGTCATAGGGTTCGTGCGGCTCGTCGCCGATAATGGTCAGTGATCCTTCGAAACCCAGCTCCCGCAACGCGTCTGCGGCACGCAGCCCGGCCAGTGAGGCGCCCACGATGACGATGCGGCCCTCGGCGCGGAACTTCCTGACGATCTCGTCGAACGAGTAGATCCCGCGCAGCCCGGATGTCACTTGGTGTCCCGATCGGCCGGCGGATCAAGCTCCAGGATGATGGCCTGCACCGGGCAGGACGCCGCCGCCCGCAGCACTTGCTGACGCTGCGACTCGTCCGGGTTGGGGTCGTAGGTGACGGCTTCCTCGCCGTTGAGTTGCAGCACATCGGGCGCTAGGGGAATGCACTGCGCATACCCCTGGCACTTGTTGAGATCGATCACCAGACGCATACCTGCGAGCCTAGTGAATCCAGGCGGCCATAATCAGGCCCATGGCCGACAATTCCCCCGCTGTCCATCCGTTCCGCATCGCCGTGCCCGACGGCGACCTCACCGACCTTCGTGAGCGGCTGAGCCGCACCCGGTGGCCGGAGCGCGAATGCGTGCCGGACTGGACCCAGGGCATCCCGCTGGATTACACCCGGGAGTTGGCCGCCTACTGGGCCGACGGATATGACTGGCGGGCCCGCGAGGCCGCGCTGAATCGCTTCGATCAGTTCGTTACCGACATCGACGGCATGGATATCCATTTCATTCACCAGCGCTGTGCGAACCCGGATGCGCTGCCGCTGATCATCACCCACGGCTGGCCCGGTTCGATCGTCGAGTTCTCGAAGGTCATCGAGCCGCTGAGCCGCGACTTCCACGTGGTGTGCCCGTCACTGCCCGGCTATGGCTTCTCCGGCAAGCCCACTGCCGCTGGCTGGAACATTGAACGCATCGCGACGGCCTGGGACATCCTGATGAAGCGGCTCGGCTACGCCCGCTACGGCGCCCAGGGCGGCGACTGGGGTGCGGCTGTCACCACTCAGATCGGACGTAACGCCTCGGGCGACGGCGGCAACGGTTGCATCGCGATCCACACCAATATGCCCATCGCCATGCCGACGCCGGAGGCGATGGCGGACCCGACGGCCGGCGAACAGGCGGCGCTTGAGGCCCTGATCCACCACCAGCGCTGGGGCATGGGGTACTCCGAGGAGCAATCCACCCGGCCGCAGACCCTGGGTTACGGGCTGGTCGATTCGCCGGTGGCGCAGATGGCGTGGATCGTCGAGAAGTTCTGGGCGTGGACCGACTGCGACGGTCACCCCGAGAACGTCCTGAGCCGAGACGAGTTGCTGGACAACGTGATGCTGTACTGGGCCACCGCGTCGGGCGCATCGTCGGCCCGGCTCTATTGGGAGAGCTTCAAGAACCTCGCCGAAGGCGGCCGGGTCGAGGTGCCGACCGGCATAGCGGCCTTCCCCAAGGAGATCCTGCGGGCGCCGCGGCGGTGGTGCGAGCCGAAGTACAACATCACGCACTGGACTGACATGCCGCGCGGCGGGCACTTCGCCGCGTTCGAACAACCGGAGTTGTTCGTCGACGACGTGCGCACCTTCTTCAGCACCATCGGCTGAGGGTTACGGCGCCAGCGCGGCCGTCTGCAGCGTGTCACGGATCGCGCGTTCGTAGTCCTGACTGAGGCTGCGGATGGCGTCGTCATCGACTGCCAGCGAGGCGGCGTCGTGAATGCACCGGACCATCGTCGATCGGTCGATTTTGATCTGATGTCCGGCCGTGAACAGTTTCGACCGGTGCCGGGCCGCGCTTAGGATCGTCTCGTACGCCGGCAGTAAACACATCAGGGAGGCGATACGATAGCCCTTGGCCCGTTGTGGCACGTCCAGCACATACGTTGTGGCGCTTCGCAACTCGGTGAGAATATCGTCGAGCAGATCCTGAATCCAACCGACCGGCGCGCCGCCCAATTCCAACGGTGTGTGGTCGATGTCGCGCAGCCACTCATCGGGTAGGTAGCAGATCTGACGTTCGAGGTCTTCGGCGAAATCCTTGAGTACGTTGGTCTTCTGCAGTGCGCGGCCACAGGCCTGGCTTCCTGCCAGCAGGCTCGTCGCCTCGGCGCACGACAACCCGTAGTGGTCGATGACGAGCTCGGTGCCCAACCCGCCCACGGTGCCGGCCACCGAGTAGCAGTAGTCGTTATAGGCATCGACAGTCGTTAGCACCCGCACGTCACGGTGCAGCGTCACCGACGCAGCCTGCGCCGGGTCGCAGACCGCTTCCATGCCCTTGGCCATCAGCGCAATCCAGTTCCGCAGAATCGAGCGCGTGCGGGTCGGAAAGCTGGCGTAGATCAACCACAGTGGCAATCCGCCCTCGAGTGTCATCAACGCCCGCTCGTCCGCCGATAGTCCGGGCCAGGATGCCGCTTCCCATTCGGCCAGCAGAGCGGGCGCGGATTCGGGCTCGGCTAGCAGTCCGGTGAACTCGGCGAAGCGCTGCTGCTGCCACGCCAGGGGTTGACCGCAGTCCTCGATATTGTCCAGCGCGCGACAAAGCAGATAGGCGGTCGCCATATAGTCCTGTAGTGGGTCCTCCAACCAGGGGACGACCAGTGCGAAGGACCGTGACACCCGGTCCATCGTGATTGTGAGATAGCGACGCTGCATCGGTTTGAGTGTGTAGACGTCGAAAAGCATGGAGGTCATGTCCGGTTGCCTTTCACAAAACACCGGCGTGAGCGGGTGATGGCCCACGAGTGCGATGACGTTAGCCTAGATCCCGTAGGTTCCGGGCCCACCCCGGGCCGGATTCCGGAGGCCTTCTGATTACGATCTGTTCTGCCGACTGTGCGCCCGACCCCGCAGTTATGCGAAGTCCGGGCGGCTTCACCTGGTTTTACGTCGACATCGTCGACGATCAGGGCCAGGGCGCGACCCTCATCTGGTCCTGGGGGCTGCCCTTTCTGCCCGGCTACGCCGCGGCGTCGCGCGCCGGTCGGCCGCAACTGCCGGTCGAGCGTCCCAGCGTCAATCTGGTCGTCTACGGCGGCGGCCGCGAACGGTTTTATCTGCTCTCCGAATTTCCGCCCGATCAGTGCTCCTGGGGTGATGACGGAAGGTCCTGGCGGATCGGCGACTGTTCCTTCGCCTGGATCGATACCCCGGGTGCTGCTGGTGCGGCCCCGACCCGCGAGTTGCATGCCACCCTCGACCTCGCCCTGCCCACTGGCGGCCGGGCCACCGGGCAGTTGTGGCTCTCCGGATCGCTGCGCCGCGACTCGGAGAGCGCCGATGCCGGTGTGCCCGCCGATCCCGCCTGCACGCACCGGTGGACGCCGATGATCGGCGCGAGTCGGGGCGGACTGGAATTGCAGACCCCCGGCGGAGCGCTGCGGGTCGAGGGCAGCGGTTATCACGACCGCAACAGCGGCGCGCAACCTTTGCACGGTCTGGGTGTTCAAAGTTGGTGGTGGGGCCGGCTCGCGCTGCCTGGCCGCGACCTGATCTTCTACCGCCTGCAGCCCACCGCCGACGGAGCCGCCGCGCGCGACCTGGTTGTGGAACTCGCCGCCGACGGCACCAGCCGTGTCCGCGAGGATGCCGGCCTTGCGGTCAGCGGCTTACGGCGCAGCGCGTGGGGGCTGCGCTGGCCCACCGGTGCCACCTTCGCCGATCCGGACGGCCGGCCGGTCCAGGTGGAAGTCAGTGCGCTGCTCGACAACGGGCCGTTCTATCAGCGCTATCAGCTGCGGGGTCGCTGCGGGTCGGATGAGGGCTACGGGATCGGCGAGAACCTGGTACCCGATCGGGTCGATACGCACCTGCTGCGGCCGCTGGTGCGGATGCGCGTGCATCGGGCCGCCGGCCCCAACTCGATGTGGCTGCCGCTGTTCTCCGGCGACCGCGAGGGCCGGTTGGGTAGATTGCTGCGCGGGACCGCGGGGGCGCGGGTATGAGCTTTGGCGGACCCCGGGCGTTGGCCGCCCTGCTGGCTCTGCCCGCGCTGATGCCGCTGGGCCTGGTGGCGTTCAACGCGGTGTGCTGGACCCGTGGCCGCGCGCTGCCCGAGGCGGCCGCAGCCGCACCGGACGGCATCAGCGTGCTGATACCGGCACGTGACGAGGTGGCCAATATCGAGCGCTGCGTCCGATCCGTCGACGCCGCGCACGGCCCGATCGCCGAGATCATCGTCTACGACGACGGCTCCACTGACGGCACCGATGCGGTGCTTACGCGCCTGCAGGCCGAACTGCCACGCCTACGGGTGGTTACCGGTGACACGCTGCCGGTTGGCTGGGTCGGCAAACCGTATGCGCTGCAACGACTTAGCGCGCTGGCCGACTGCGACGTAATTCTGAATATCGACGCCGATGTCACACTGCGCGCCGACGGTGTACTACGGATGCTGTCATTGCTCGGCACGGCCGAGCAGGTGACGGGCGGACTTGGCGCCGCGGTGGTGACGGCGGTGCCCCAGCAGCGCACCGGAAGCTTCGTCGAACGGTTGATGATGCCGCTGTTGCATCTGTCCTATGTGGCATGGCTGCCGATGCCGCTGGTCTACCGGACCCGCGACCCGCGGGTGCTGGCGGCCAACGGACAGCTACTGATGATCCGCCGTAGCGCGCTCGAGGCGGTGGGCGGCTGGTCACGGGTGCGTGCCGAACTCGTCGATGACATGGCAATGTGCCGCGCGGTCAAACAGGGCGGCGGGCGGGTCGTCTTCGCCGACGGCGACCGGATGGCCGAGTGCCGGATGTACCCGGATGCCACCGCACTCATGCGTGGTTTCGCCAAGAACTTCTACGAGGGCATCGGCGGACATCCTGTGGCGATGATCGTCGTGATGGGTTTGCACGTGGTGTTGTTCGTCGCGCCCTACGTGGCGCTGCCCCTGGCACTGGCAACCGGCGCTGGGCAGGTGGCCGCCGCCGCCGCGGTCGGCGTGGCAGCCAACGTGTGTCTGCGGCTGATCATGGCGCTGCGATACGGCCACACTCCGCTCAGCGTGCTGCTGCATCCGGTGGCTGTACTGGCCATGATGGGCGTGCTGGGCACCAGCTATCGGTGGAGCCGCCGCGGCGACATCCGCTGGCGCGGGCGTTCCTACCCCGCCCGCGCCGAGCGCGCGTGAACACCGACGGTAAGGCCTTGGCCCGGGCCGGGGACTCCCGCCGACCGGCCTTCCTTCGCGTCACCCGGCCGTATGCGCGCCGCCGCGTTGCATGCGGTCTGGACGGGCTGTGGGTGCACGGCTTACCCGACGCCCGTGCCGCCCTGGCTGATCGACCCATCATCTTCGCGGCCAACCACGTCGCGTGGTGGGATCCGTTGGTTCTGCTGGTGCTCGATGAAGCCCTCGGCGGAGTGGGCTGGGCGATGGTGGACGTCCGGAGTATTCGCAGCCTGCCTTTCCTGGGCTGGCTCGGCGCCCTGCCACTGGACCGCAGCACCCCCGACCGCGCCCGGGAATGCCTGCAAGCCAGCGCCGACCTGTTGGATCGGCCCGGCCGCGCGCTGTGGATCTTCCCGCAGGGCCGGCAGCGTCCGGCCCACCTGCGTCCGCTGGACTTCAAGGGGGGTCTGGGCATCCTGCATGAACACAATCCGGTTGATCTGGTCGCGGTGAGCCTCGACTACGTGTTCTTGGAACGGGACCGCCCGGCCGCGCTGGTGCGCTTCTCGACGCCGATCTCCGGCGCGGTCGCCGGTGGGCCGATGCCCGCGGTGGAGAGCGCAGTACTGGATGGGCTGGATGTTATCGACAGCGCCGTGACGGCGGCGACTGACGGACACCGGGCCCGCACGCACCCGGGCGACCCGCTGCCCGGCTTCAGCGCACTGGTGCCGCCACGGGGACGGGCGGCCCGGGATAGCCTCGGCTCCCGGATGCTGCGGGCCGCCGGACGCGGGGATCCGCATGTCAGTTGAGCGTGGCGCCGATGTGCTGGTGATCGGCGCCGGTATCGGCGGACTGGCAGCCGCACTTGCACTGGCTGCCCGCGGAGTGGGCGTGCGGGTACTCGAGGCCGGGTCGCGGCCGGGTGGCAAGGCCGGCACCGTCGAGTTGGACGGGGTGCGGGTCGAGACCGGCCCCAGCGTGCTGACCCTGCCCGAGGTGTTCGGTGGACTGTTCGCCCGCGCCGGTGTCCGCCTCGACGACGTGGTGGGCCTGCGTCGGCTGGACCCGGGTTTCCGCTACCACTACGCCGACGGCGCTGTGCTGGACGTCGCCCACGATCCGCACCAGACGCTCGCCAACGTCCGATCGACACTGGGGCCGGTGGCGGAGCGTGAACTCGGGTCGTTCCTGGGCTACAGCCGCTCTATCTGGGCGGCGGCTGCTCCGCACTTCGTCGAGGGTCCGGCCCCGACATGGGCGGCAATGGTCGGCCTCGCGCTGCGTCACCCGCGCGCGGTGGCGGCCATTGATCCGATGCGCAGCATGGCCGCCGGTATCGACCGCCACGTTCGGGAGCCGCATCTGCGGATGCTGCTGCGCCGTTACGCGACCTATAACGGCAGCGATCCCCGCAGCGCCCCGGCCACCCTGAATTGTATTGCGCACATTGAACTTTCCCTCGGTGGCTATGGCGTGCAGGGCGGCATCAGTGCGCTGGTGTCGGCGATGGCCGCTACCATCGAGGCCCGCGGCGGTGTTATCGAGTGTGGGGTTCCGGTCGAGCGGGTGGTGGTGCGCGACGGTGTAGCGGTCGGTGTCGAGTTGGCTGGCCGATCGCCGACCGCATGAGGTGCTGTTCCCGGCCGACTACGACGCGGAATTCGCCGATATCTTTGACCGTGACCGCCCGCCGGTGGCGCCAACGGTTTACCTGTGCGCGCAGGAACGCTGCCACGGACTGACCGGGTGGGGTGACGCCGAACCGGTATTCGCGATGGCCAACGCCCCGGCCGAACCCGAGCACGGATCGCGGGCGTCGGAGGTCTGGACCACGCTGGAGGCGGCGATGGAACGTCGGATTCGGGAGGCGGGACGCTGGAGCGACGGTGACTCGCTGGTCTGGCGGCGCACCCCGGCGGATCTGGCCGCCGAATTCCCCGGCAGCCGCGGCGCCATCTACGGCGCGGCCAGCAATGACCGGTTCGCCGCGTTCAAGCGCCCACCCAATCGGGTGCGGGGTATGCGTGGGCTGTACCTCGCCTCCGGCAGCGCCCACCCCGGCGGCGGCGTGCCGATGGCCGGACTCTCCGGCCTCGCCGCCGCTGACTGCCTCGGCGAAGACCTTGGTCTTTCGACGCTGTCACCGTCGCCCGGTTAGCATCGTTGCCCATGCGGCTGCGGGTGGCACTGATCGCCTCGACGGCCCTTGCGCTCGCCGGTTGTGCACACACCGTGTCCGGTGCCGCGCGGTGGGACCGCGCAATGTCGATGACCGGACTGCGGGTGACCGACGCCGATCAGGTTCTGCTCGGCCCGGCAGAGATCGGCGACGTCGTCGGGGTCAGGCTGCAGGTCGACGCTGACCGGTCCCGTCCCATCGTCGGGGCATCGGCGGTGCCGGCCTGCTCGGCTCTGGACGCGGTCGGAATGTCGGCGTTCATGGGTGACTCCTGGTCGAAGTTCCATGTGCTGTTGTTCACCGACGGCGACGCCCACGAACACGTGTTGGCCGAGGCCGTTGCGGTATACCCGGACAGCGGCGCGGCTGCTGCCGCATTCATCATGGCAACCCGCGCTGCGAAGGCGTGCGACGGTCAGCGCGCCCTGGGCACCGGTGGTGATGCCGCCTGGAGCTTCAGCGTTCCGGCGATCGACGCCGACACCGTACGCTGGCGCAAACAGCAGATCGGCATCCCGTTGACCTGGGTGTGCCATGGCGAGGCACGGTTGCGCAATAACGCTGTCCTGCAAGCGATGTCATGCCGGGCTGACGACGACGGCCGGGTCACCGTTACCGCGATCACGGACCGGATGTCGGCAACTGTGTGGGAGTTGTCGGGCCGTTGAGGCCTGCGGCGAATCGTCGCACCGATTCCGCGGCTGCTGCAGCGGCGTTGTCGTGTCCCGGTTGTGCACGCGAGGTGACGGTGCCGCTTCGCGGATCCAGCACGACCTCCGCGAGTGGGTCGCCGGTGGTGGGTTCACAGACCGCCCACGCGTAGCAGGCGTCAGATGCCCACTCCTCGGGGCGCAGCGGCAGCAGATACCACGCACCGGCGTTGATCTCGACCGGTTCCACCTTCGTGTGGTGGCCGGCTACTTGATCTCGGCCAGAACAGTGCCCTGGGTGATGGCCGCCCCGGCCTCGACCGCGAGTCCGGTGATGACACCGTCCTTATGGGCGGTCACCGGGTTCTCCATCTTCATGGCTTCCAGCACGACGACGAGGTCGCCGGTGCTGACCGTCTGCCCCTCCTCGACCGCCACCTTGACGACGGTGCCCTGCATCGGCGCGGTGACCGCGTCACCGGAGGCCGCGGCACCGCCGTGCGCCCCGCGCTTGCGCGGCTTGGGCTTCTTGCGGACGCCGGCATCGGCTGCGCCGCCGTTTCCGAGTGCGAGACCGCCCGGCAGTGACACCTCAAGCCGTCGGCCGCCGACCTCGACCACGACCGTTTGGCGCGGCTGGTTCTCGTCGTCGTCGATCTCGCCACCGCCGGTGAACGGTTCGACGGTGTTATTCCACTCGGTTTCGATCCAGCGGGTGTGCACGGTGAAGCCGTTCTCGTCACCGATGAAGGCGGGGTCGCTGACCACCGCGCGGTGGAACGGGATCACGGTGGCCAGACCCTCGACGGTGAACTCATCGAGGGCTCGCCGGGCGCGCTGCAGGGCTTGCCCGCGGGTGGCCCCGCTCACGATTAGTTTGGCCAGCATCGAATCGAACTGGCCGCCGATCACCGATCCGGTTTCGACACCGGAATCCAGTCGCACGCCGGGACCGGTCGGAGGCTCGAACTTGGTGACCGGTCCGGGCGCGGGCAGGAACCCGCGACCGGCGTCCTCACCGTTGATCCGGAACTCGATGGAGTGCCCGCGTGGCTCGGGATCCTCAGTGAGGGCGAGCTTTTCGCCATTGGCAATGCGGAACTGCTCAAGTACCAGGTCAATGCCGGAGGTCTCCTCGGTGACCGGATGCTCCACCTGAAGGCGGGTATTCACCTCAAGGAAGGAGATCAGGCCGTCTTGGCCGACGAGGTATTCCACGGTGCCCGCACCGTAGTAACCGGATTCCTTACAGATCCGTTTGGCGGACTCGTGGATCTCCTTGCGCTGCGCGTCCGTCAGGAAGGGTGCCGGAGCCTCTTCGACGAGCTTCTGGAATCGGCGTTGCAGTGAGCAGTCGCGGGTTCCCGCGACGATGACGTTGCCGTGCTGATCGGCGATCACCTGAGCTTCAACGTGGCGCGGCTGGTCGAGGTAGCGCTCCACGAAGCACTCGCCGCGACCGAACGCGGCGATGGCCTCGCGGGTGGCCGATTCGAACAGTTCCGGGATCTCCTCGAGGGTGCGGGCCACTTTCATGCCACGGCCGCCGCCGCCGAAGGCCGCCTTGATCGCGATCGGGACGCCGTACTCGCGAGCGAAGGCCACTATCTCGTCGGCATTCTTAACCGGGTCGGGTGTGCCGGGCACCAGGGGTGCCTGTGCGCGGGCCGCGATATGTCGGGCGGTGACCTTGTCGCCGAGATCGCGGATGGATTGTGGGCTCGGACCGATCCAGATCAGCCCGGCGTCGATGACGGCCTGGGCGAAATCGGCGTTCTCGGAGAGGAATCCGTAGCCGGGGTGGATGGCGTTGGCGCCCGACTTCGCCGCGGCGTCGAGGATCTTGCCGAAGTCGAGATAGGACTCCGCGGAGGTCTGCCCGCCGAGGGCGAAGGCCTCGTCGGCGAGGCGCACGTGGGGTGCGTCGGCGTCCGGTTCGGCATAGACGGCCACACTTCCCAGACCGGCATCCTTGGCCGCCCGGATCACCCGCACCGCGATCTCGCCACGGTTGGCGACGAGGACCTTGGAGATGGTCTGATTCTGGGTGGGCACCGCGCCTCCTGTGGATTCTTAGAACCGCTTTAAGAATAGGTTCGCACGGGAGTCTAGAGCGTGGCCGTTCGGACATCGCTGCCGACGTCAATCCACAGTCTCGAGTTCTGTCGGCCCCTCCCATTACTATCGAATGTATGTTCGAATCTTGTGATGAGCCGACGTTGTTGGCGGCGATGTCGTGTGCGCAGCGTGACGAGCGGGCGGCGGTGGCGCGGCGGTTGTTGGCGGCGGGCCGGTTGTGTCAGGTGCGGATGGGTGATGGCGATGCGATGGATCGGTTTCAGTGGTGTGTCGATAACTGGGAGGCGGTGGCGGCGGAGGTGGCCGCGGAGTTGGGGGTGAGTCGGGGGCGGGCGTCCTCGGAGATGAATTACGGGGTGGAGTTGGTGGAGCGGTTGCCGAGGTTGGGTGCGGCGATGGCGGCCGGGTTGGTGGATTTCCGGGTGATCATGGTGGTGGTGTTTCGTACCGGGTTGATTACCGATGCGGATGTGTTGGCGGTCATTGATGCCCAGTTGGCTGCGGCGGCGCCGGGGTGGAATGCGTTATCGCGGCGTCGGGTGACGGAGTTGGTGGATTGGCGGGTGCGGGCACTTGATCCTGCGGCGGAGCGGGTGGTGCGTGATCGCGTGGAGGATCGTCATGTGGATATCGGTGAGTCCCAGAATGGGGTGACCCAGTTTTGGGGTGCGCTGCGCACCGCGGATGCCGCGGTGGTGGATCGGCGCCTGGATCTGGTGGCGGCGACGGTGTGCGGTGATGATTCGCGCACGAAGCGGCAGCGTCGCGCGGATGCGTTGGCGGCGTTAGCGGCGGGGCAGGACTCGATGGTGTGTGACTGCGGATCGGCGCAGTGCCCGGCCGCCGACGCTGGTGCCGCGCCGGCGCAGGTGGTGATTCATGTGTTGGCGGAGGCCGCCACGGTGTCCGGGGATGGTGCCACGCCGGGGTATCTGCCGGGGTTTGGGGCGGTGGCGGCGGAGACGGTCCGGGATCTGGCCGCCCGGGCTCGGTTGCGACCGGTCAAGGCCGCCGATGAGTTCAGTGCGGAGCCGCAGTACCGGCCGTCGGTGGCGTTGGCGGAGTTCATTCGGGTCCGGGATTTGTGGTGTCGGTTCCCGGGGTGTGATGTGGCGGCGGAGTTCTGCGATCTCGACTACAGCGTTCCGTGGGCGTTGGGTGGGGTGACGCATCCGTCGAACATGCATCTGAAATGCCGTCCGCATCATCTGCTCAAAACTTTTTGGTGCGGCGAGAATGGCTGGGCCGAAAAGCAATCCCCGGACGGCACCATCGTGTTCACCTCGCCATCGGGGCGCACCTACACGACCACACCGGGCGGGGCCTTGTTCTTCCCGCAACTGGCCACCCCCACCGAGACACTCACCCCCGCGGTGCCGCGACCAGACTCAGCACCGGGGCGCACCCTGATGATGCCCACCCGAAAACGCACCCGCGCCGCTGAACGCGCCGCCCGCACCGCCTGGGAACGCGGCCTCAACGAAGCACGCTGGGCCGCCGACCCACCACCGTTCTAGGCGGCGCGCAACCGCCGTTTGATCCGGGTCAGCATGGCCGACATGCCGCGCAGCCGTAACGGGCTGATCAGTGCCGCCAGGCCGAGTTCGGAATAGAAGTCATCCGGTACCGCGAGGATGTCCGCCGCCGGTTGGCCGTCGAGACCCGCCGCCAGGATCGAGGCGAACCCGCGGGTGGTCGGTGCCTCGGCCGGCGCGCTGAAGTACAGCCGGACATTGTCGCGATCGGCGGCGTCCACATGAAGGAAGAGTGGCGACTGACATTCCGGCACCGGTTCCATTGCCGCCACGGTGAGGTCGCCGGGCAGGGCGGGCAGTTCGTTGGCGAATTCCAGCAGGAGGTTGAGCTTGTCCTGACCGGCCATCTCGGCGAACTCCGAGACCACTTCGGCCAGCGGTGCGGGCATGCTCACCGGGCGCCGGCCGCGGATCCCGGTTGGTCGCCGACGGCCACCGGCACCCGCACGGCGTTGCCCCACTCCGTCCACGACCCGTCATAGTTGCGCACACCGGGGATGCCGAGCAGGTGGGTCAGCACGAACCAGGTATGGCTGGACCGCTCGCCGATGCGGCAGTAGGCGATGTTGTTGTCGCCGGGGGTGACGAAGGAGTAGATCTCGTCAAGTTCGGCGCGGGTGCGGAACCGGCCGGTCTCGTCGGCTGCCTTGGCCCACGGCACCGAAACCGCGGTGGGGATGTGGCCGCCGCGCAACGCCCCCTCCTCGGGATAGTCCGGCATGTGGGTGCGTTCGCCGGTGTACTCCAGCGGCGAGCGGACGTCGATCAGGGTGGACGTGCCCAGCGACGCCAGCACGTCGGCCTGGAAGGCCCTGATCTGCGATGAGCCTCTCGGGCGAAGAGCGTCGGGCACAGTGTCGTTGCGCTGCACCACGGGATAACCGGTGGTTCTCGTCTCGGGGACATCCAGTGTCGTATCGCGGCCCTCTGCCAGCCACGCGTCGCGGCCGCCGTTGAGAAGGCGGACGTCAGGGTGGCCGAACAGGGTGAACACCCAGAGCGCGTAGGCCGCCCACCAGTTGCTCTTGTCGCCGTAGATCACCACGGTGTCATCGCGCGAAATCCCTTTGCGATTCATCAGATTCGCGAACTGCTCGCCGTCGATGTAGTCGCGCACGTGCGGGTCGTTGAGGTCAAGGTGCCAATCGATCTTGACCGCGCAGGGGATGTGCCCGACGTCGTAGAGCAACACGTCCTCATTGGACTCGACGATCACCAGGCCGGGTGTGCCCAGATGTTCCGACAGCCAGTCGCCGGTGACCAGACTCTCGGGGTGGGCGTAGTCCTGCAGGGCGGCGGTGGGATCCGGGGGCAATGACACGAAGGCCAGCCTACCGATCAGCTGATCGGGTTGGCTGCCCAGAGGTCGCCGATCGACAGGCCGACCGATTCCAGTAGCCGCCGGGTCACGGCCAGGCCGAGACCCACCACGTTGGACGGATCGCCCTCGACACCATCGACGAACCAGCCGCCCAGTCCGTCGATGGTGAAGGCGCCCGCCACATTCAGTGGTTCGCCGCTGGCGATGTAGGCGGCCAGTTCGGCCTCGGTGGGAATGCCGAACCGCACAGTAGTCACCTCCGCGGCGGTTTCGGTCGCGGCGATGCGCGCGTCGAGTATGCGGACTACGCAGTGTCCGGTGAAGAGTTGTCCGGCCCGGCCGGCCATCGAATTCCATTGGCGCCGAGCCTGTTCCGGAGTTCTGGGCTTGCCGCGGAGTTCGCCGTCGACGTAGAGCATCGAGTCGCAACCGATCACCACACAGTCGGCGGCCACGCGCGCATCCAACTCGCGGGCCACCGCGTCGGCTTTCGCACGGGCCAGCGTGGTGACGACCGCGGCCGGATCCGGGTCGGCACCGAGGGCGGCGATTGCGGCGTCCTCATCGACGCCGGACACAGCGACCAGGGGGTCGATCCCGGCGCTGCGCAGCACGCGGAGCCGGCCGGTTGAGGCTGAACCAAGCACGATGCGGGTCATGGCGTCATCTACTGCCCCGGGCGTACGGCCCGATCATCTACTGCCCCGGGCGTACAGCCCGATCATCGGCTGCCCCGGGCGTACAGCCCGATCATCTACGGACGTGGGTCCGCTCGAGCAGGGTAATGCGCTGCCAACTGGTCATCGGGTAGCGAAGTTTGTCGACCGGATGGCCCCAGAGGTTGATTTCGGCCGGGCCGGTATCGGCCGGTGCGCCGCTCAGACCGGCCAGAACTGTGACCACCGCTGCGATCTCGGCGTCGGTGGGATTGCCCTTGAGGATGCGAATCTCGCTCACAGGTGTCTGATCGTTCGCCTCACTCGTTCGGCTCACAGGGGAATATTCCCGTGCTTCTTGGGCGGGACCTGAACCAGTTTGCGTTCCAGCAGGCGCAGCGAAGTGGCGATGTAGCCGCGGGTGTGCGAGGGCGGGATGACCGCGTCCAGGTATCCGCGCTCCGCCGCGATGTACGGATTGACCAGGGTGTCCTCGTAGTCGCGCTGCAACTCCAACCGCAGCGCGTCGACGTCCTGGCCGTCGCGCGCGGCGTCGGTGAGTTGCTTGCGGTAGACGAAGCCCACCGCGCCGGAGGCGCCCATCACGGCGATCTGCGCGCTGGGCCAGGCGACGTTGACATCGCAGCCCATGTCCTTGGAGCCCATCACGCAGTAGGCACCCCCGTAGGCCTTGCGGGTGATGACGGTGATCTTGGCGACGGTGGCCTCACCGTAGGCGTACAGCAGCTTGGCGCCACGGCGGATGATGCCGCTGTACTCCTGCTCGGTTCCCGGCAGGAAGCCGGGAACGTCCACCAGCATGACGATCGGCACGTTGAAGCAGTCGCAGGTCCGGATGAACCGCGCGGCCTTCTCCGAGGCGTTGATGTCTAGGCAACCGGCGAATTGCGTCGGCTGGTTAGCCACGATACCCACGGGTCGACCGTCCACTCTCCCGAAGCCGACGATGATGTTCTGCGCGTAACCGGCCTGCACCTCGAGGAACTCGTCGTCGTCGAGGATCCGGGTGATGACCTCATGCATGTCGTACGGCTGATTCGGCGAGTCCGGGATCAGGGTGTCCAGTTCGAGGTCCTCGTCGGTGAGGTTGTCCTCGATCGCACCCGGATGCGGCGGCGTTGAAGTGCGCGGCGGATCGGTGAAGTTGTTGGCCGGCAGGTAGCTCAGCAGTTCGCGGACATAATCGAAGGCATCCTGCTCGCCGGAGGCGACGTAGTGCGCGGTGCCGGACTTGGCCATATGGGTCTGAGCGCCACCGAGTTCCTCCATGGTGACGTCCTCGCCGGTGACGGTTTTGATGACGTCGGGTCCGGTGATGAACATCTGGCTGGTCTCGTTGACCATGATGACGAAGTCGGTTAGCGCGGGGGAGTACACGTGTCCGCCGGCCGCCGCACCCATGATCAATGAGATCTGCGGGATCACGCCGGAGGCGAGGATGTTGTTCCGGAAGATCCGGCTGTACAGGCCCAGCGACACCACACCCTCCTGGATGCGGGCACCGGCACCGTCGTTGATCCCGATCAGAGGACGCCCGGTCTTCAGCGCCAATTCCTGCACCTTGACGATCTTCTCGCCGTAAACCTCGCCGAGGCTGCCGCCGAACACCGTCGCGTCCTGGCTGAAGATGCATACGTTGCGGCCGTCGATGGTGCCGTAGCCGGTGACCACGCCATCGCCGACCGGCCGGTTGTCCTGCAGGCCGAAGTTGGTGCTGCGGTGGCGCGCCAGGCCGTCGAGTTCCACGAAGGAACCCTCGTCGAGCAGGGTCAGGATGCGTTCCCGGGCGGTCAGCTTGCCTTTGGCGTGGGTTTTCTCGACCGCGGCCTCGCCCACCGGATGCAGCGCCTCCTCGGCACGCTTGCGCAGATCGGCCAGTTTTCCGGCAGTCGTATGGATGTCCGGTTCGGTAACGCTCGTCATGGGTGACGATGGTACCCATGGGCTACCCCGACAATGTGCTGGCAACCGACGAGCAGGTGGCGCTGCACCGTCATCCGCACTGGAAGCGCTTGATCGCTCCGGTCATGGCGCTGTTGGTGGCGACGGCGTTGGCCGCCTTTCTCGCCGCGCTAGTCGCCAGGACCGGCTGGGATGCCAACACCAAGAGGGTGGTGTCGGCGGTGATTGCGGCGATCTGGCTGGCGTTGGTCGCCTGGCTGACGCTACGGCCGTTCCTCGCCTGGCTGACGACCCACTTCGTGATCACCGACCGGCGGGTGATGTACCGCCACGGTGTGCTGACCCGGGCCGGTATCGACATTCCCCTGGCGCGGATCAACAGCGTCGAGTTCCGTCATGGTCTATTCGACCGGATGGTGCGCACCGGCACCCTGATCATTGAATCGGCGTCGCAGGATCCGTTGGAGTTTTACGACATTCCGCGGGTAGAGCAGGTGCACTCGCTGCTGTATCACGAAGTCTTCGACACCTTGGATTCCGACGAGTACTGACACTCAATGGTTCTCGTGCGCCGATATCCGGTCCTCGATCGCCTCGGTGATACCGCCGGCGGTCAGGGCCGATTCCAGCGCATGGTCGGGGTCACCGGCCAACTCATCGGGGAAGACCCAGCGACGCAGCGCCCAGAATCGGAATGCCATCTGCAGCAGATTGCCGATCAGGTAGGCCGAGACGAAGTCTGCGATGTTCTCCATGGTCAGCGAAACATTCGGCACCCGCAGGCCCAGTACATAGCTCGACACCCACAGTGGCGCCATGCTCAGCAACACACCCACACCGCTGACCCCGAAGAACAACAGTGCCTCATGGTGGCGTTCTCGGCCGCCGCGGTCGCGGAAACTCCACTCCCGATTGAGGATGTAGGAGGCGATCACCGCGACGATCCCGGAGATCACCTTGGCCGTCACCGGCTTGGGTTCCAGGATGGTCAATTTGAGGGTGTAGAAGATCACCGAGTCGATGATGAATGTCGTGGCTCCGACGATCGCGAACTTGATCAGTTCATGGTGCTGTTCGGCGAAGGGCCGGATCGGCCGGGGCAACCGGGCGATCGTGGCATCAGCGAAGGACACAGTTAGCGAGTCTACGGACATCGCTGCAGGTTGCGTAGCGGTGCTGGTTATCGCTGCGCGTGCTCGGCTATGACACGATATTGGCCGTGCCGAAGGTTGCGATGGTGGGTGGCGGTCAACTGGCCAGAATGACCCATCAGGCCGCGATCGCCCTCGGGCAGAGCCTGCGTGTGCTGGCAGCGGACCCCGGTGATCCGGCCGCCCAGGTGAGCCCCGACGTCGTCATCGGATCCCACACCGATCTGGATGCGCTACGGCGGGTCGCGGCCGGCGCTGATGCGCTGACCTTCGACCACGAGCACGTTCCCACCGAACTGCTGGAAGCCCTCGTCGCCGACGGAGTAGCGGTGTTGCCGCCTCCGGGGGCGCTGGTGTTCGCCCAGGACAAGTTGGCGATGCGCCGTCGGCTCACAGAGTTGGGCGTGCCGGTGCCGCAGTTTGCGGAGGTTCGGACGGTCGACGACGTCGACGCGTTCGCCGCTCGGATCGACGCACCGGTGGTGGTCAAGACGGTGCGCGGTGGCTACGACGGCCGCGGGGTGGTGCTGACCACCGATCGCGGACACGCCCGCCAGGTGGTGTCGGGTTACCTCGATGCCGGTGTGCCGGTTCTGCTCGAGGAGCGGGTCTCGATGCGGCGGGAGCTTTCGGCATTGGTGGCACGCTCGCCGCTCGGGCAGGGCGCTGCCTGGCCGGTGGTGGAAACCGTTCAGCGGGAGGGGATTTGCGTCACCGTGTTGGCGCCGGCACCAGATTTGCCCGATCGGCTTGCCGTCGAGGCCGAGGCGCTGGGGCTACGCATCGCCGCAGAACTGGGTGTGGTCGGGGTGCTTGCCGTCGAGCTTTTCGAGACGACCGACGGCACGTTGATGGTCAACGAGTTGGCCATGCGCCCGCACAACTCCGGCCACTGGACCATGAACGGCTCGACCACCAGTCAGTTCGAGCAACATCTGCGGGCGGTGCTGGACTATCCGCTCGGTGACACCCGGGCGATCGCCCCGGTGACCGTGATGGCCAACGTGCTCGGCGCCGCGGAGGTTCCGTCGATGAGCATGGACGAACGACTGCACCACCTGTTCGGCCGAATCCCGGACGCCCAGGTGCACCTCTACGGGAAACAGGAGCGGCCGGGCCGCAAGATCGGTCATGTGAACGTTCTGGGCTCCGATCTCGGATCGGTTCGGGAGCGTGCGGAGCGGGCGGCACACTGGATATCGCACGCCCGCTGGTCTGATAATTGGGGGACCGACGGAGGGGATGAGCATGGCCGGTAACACCGCGCAGCAGCAGCAGCAGCCGCGAGTCGGCGTGATCATGGGCAGCGACAGCGACTGGCCGGTGATGGAGGCCGCCGCGACAGCACTGGCCGAATTCGACGTGCCCTTCGAGGTCGGTGTGGTGTCCGCGCACCGGACACCCGGTCGAATGCTGGACTACGCCCGCAGTGCGGCCGGCCGCGGCATCGAGGTGATCATCGCCGGTGCCGGCGGCGCGGCGCACCTGCCCGGCATGGTGGCTTCGGCCACGCCCCTGCCGGTGATCGGTGTTCCGGTGCCGCTGGCCACACTCGACGGCCTGGATTCCCTGCTGTCGATCGTCCAGATGCCGGCTGGCGTGCCGGTGGCTTGCGTGTCGATCGGCGGTGCCCGCAACGCGGGGTTACTGGCGGTGCGGATCCTCGCCTCATCCGATCCGGGCCTACGCGCGCGGATGGAGGATTTCCAGACCGGCCTGGAAGCTGAGGTCATGGAGAAGGATCGGGCGCTGAGGGCGCAGTTGCTAGGCGAGTAAGCACACAGGTAAATTAGCTCGGTAAAGCTTGAGGAGGCTGGCATGTCAGGTAACCCGTCGTTCGATGTCTTCAAATTGCCGGACGAGCACGAGGAGTTGCGGGCCGCCATCCGCGCGCTGGCGGAAAAGGAGATCGAGCCGTACGCCGCCGCGGTCGACGAAGACGCGCGCTTCCCGCAGGAGGCCCTCGACGCCCTGAACGCGTCGGGCTTCAACGCGATTCACGTGCCCGACGAGTTCGGCGGTCAGGGAGCGGACTCGGTGGCCGCCTGCATTGTCATCGAGGAGGTCGCCCGGGTCGACGCGTCGGCGTCGCTGATCCCGGCGGTCAACAAACTCGGCACCATGGGTCTGATCCTGCGCGGCTCGGATGATTTGAAGAAGCAGGTGCTGCCGGATATCGCCAACGGCAAGATGGCCTCCTACGCGCTCTCGGAGCGCGAGGCCGGCAGTGACGCCGCCGCCATGCGGACCCGCGCGAAGGCCGACGGCGACTTCTGGATTCTCAACGGTTCCAAGTGCTGGATCACTAACGGCGGCAAGTCCGCCTGGTACACCGTGATGGCGGTGACTGATCCCGACAAGGGCGCCAACGGTATCTCGGCGTTCATGGTTCACGAGGACGACGAGGGTTTCACCGTCGGGCCCAAGGAGCGCAAGCTGGGCATCAAGGGCTCACCCACCACCGAGCTGTACTTCGAGAACTGCCGCGTCCCGGGCGACCGCATCATCGGCGAGCCGGGCACCGGGTTCAAGACCGCGTTGGCCACCCTTGACCACACCCGCCCCACCATCGGCGCCCAGGCGGTCGGTATCGCCCAGGGCGCAATCGACGCGGCGATCGCCTATACCAAGGACCGCAAGCAGTTTGGCCGCACGGTCGCCGACAACCAGGGTGTCCAGTTCATGCTCGCCGATATGGCGATGAAGACCGAGGCCGCCCGACTGATGGTGTACTCGGCCGCCGCCCGCGCCGAACGCGGTGAGGCCGATCTCGGATTCATCTCCGCGGCCTCGAAATGTTTCGCCTCCGATATCGCGATGGAGGTCACCACCGACGCCGTGCAACTGTTCGGCGGGGCCGGCTACACCGTCGACTACCCGGTCGAGCGAATGATGCGCGACGCCAAGATCACTCAGATCTACGAGGGCACGAATCAGATTCAGCGGGTTGTGATGTCGCGGGCTCTGCTGCGCTAGTCCGGCGACGATGCAGGCCGTAGGTGGGTGATATCGCCCGCGGAGACCTCCACGGTCTGGGTGCCGGTGTCGATGGACAGTTGGCCGCTCTCGCCCAGATCGGTTGCGACACCGATGATTTCGCGGTCGCCGGGCAACGTTGCGCAGACCCGGGTACCCAGCGTTGAACTCAGGCGACGATAGTCCGCGACCAGGAGCGTGTCGGATCCGCCGGCTGAGCGCCAGCGGTCGATGCGGACGCTGAGTTCGGCCAGCACGGCACCCAGCAGTACGCTGCGGTCCAGCATCGTCGAACCCAACATGAGCAGTGACGTGGCGCGCGGATCGGGTGCCTCATCGGCCGTCAGCGTCACGTTGAGGCCTAGGCCCACCACGATCACCGCATCGGGTGCGGCGACCTCGGCCAGGATGCCGGCAAGTTTTCCCCCGCCGACAAGAACATCGTTGGGCCACTTCAGTTTTGCGTCCACTCCGGTGGTGGACCGGACAGCATCGACCACCGCGATGCCGGTGAGCAGCGGCACCCAACCCCAGGCTGTCGCCGGAACCCCGCTCGCGGCTATGCCCACCGACAGCGCGATCTGCGATCGGGGCGGAGTCGACCATGCGCGTCCGTTGCGGCCCCGGCCAGCACTCTGATGTTCGGCGATCAGCACCGCGCCGTCGATGTCCTCCCCGGCGGCGTGCCGGGCCAGCAGATCGGCATTGGTGGACCCGGTTGTTTCCACCACGTCCAGGCGGTGCCACGGAAGGTTCGGGCCGATCAGATTGCGGCGCACCGCAGTGACATCCAGCCGCGTCCGGGTGCTGCTCATGGCGGAAAGCCTAGGACCACCATCCGTAGGCTAGGTTGTGGCCTCGTGACTACCTCTAATCTCCTGCGCCGCTTCGCCACTGTGCTCGGCGCGCTATCCATCGCCGGTTTCGCTCTTCCCGGAGTCGCCTCCGCCGATGACCCCAATGCGGTTCCGCCCGCGCTACTCAACACCCAGTGCTCGCTGGATCAGCTGATGGCCGCCACCAAGGTGGCCGACCCGATCGCCTACGGCGCGATCGTGGAGAAGTACAGCTCCGAGCCCAAGTGGATCCAGGGTGGCGTGGTGTACCACTTCAACCTGCTGCTGCAGAAGCCGCCGCAGGAGCGTCAGGCCGAGGTCGACCAGCTGGCCAACGTTTTCCCGGTCTACATGAATCTACTCCGCACCCAGGAGCCGACCGCGGACGCGGTCGCGGCCAAGTGCCCGAGCTTCCCGGCGGAGGATCCGTCGGTGTGGAACCTGAGCTAACTGGAGTCCAGCGTCCGGGTGACCTTCTCGGTCGCCCGGCGGCGGTCGAGTAGTGCCGGGTCCGGATTGGCCAGCAGCACCAGCGAGGCGCCTGCGGCGAAAACCGCCAGCAGGTTGTCGATGATCTCGGCGCCGGTTGACCACGGCTGTGCCGACATGACGCGGTCGGCCGCGGTGAGGCCGACGGTTGCAGCGCGACGCTGTGCCGCGTCGAGCACCTCGTCGGCCGATCGGCCGTCCAGAGCCGGGCCCGGATGTCGTTCGGGCACAACCTGATCGCCGTGTACTCGGACGGCGGTGGCGTAATCGGTCACGCCGATCGGCAGGCTCGACGCGGCCTTGCCGAACGGGTCCAGTGACAACACCGCCACCTCACCACCGGCCACGGTCTCGTCGGCTTCGGCAAGACGGTCGGCGGTGCACAGTGCGATGTCGGCGTCTCCGGAGCACACCACCTCCGCGCCAATCCACCACGCGCCCAGCAGGACCGCGGCGGTCTGCCAGTGCGCGGGCAGCAGTATCGACACCCGGGTGCCCGGGCCGGCGCCGAGTTCGTCGCGCAGCAGGTTGGCGGTCTTGGCCGCCCAGTTCGCCAGTGTCACGGCTGACAGTTCGATGCGTTCACCGACCGCATCGTCGTAGTACGTGATGCGGGGGCCTTTTGGGTCGGCCGAGAGTATCGGGGTCAGCAGCGCGTCGGTCAGATTGGTCATCAGTTGACGCACTTGGGGTCATTAGACCCCGCGGTGATCACCGGCGACGCCAGTGGCGCGTCAACGGCCGTGGCCGCATCGTCGGCGGATTGCTGGTCCACCATCGCCGAGGTCGGCAGGGTGCCGTCGAGTCCGGACCCCGGACCGGCGTAGTCGGCGGCAAGTACCACTCGCACGGTTCCGGGAGGAATCGATGAATCGGCGACGATCGGCAGTCCGCCGAGGTCCCGGGCGACCGCCTGGGCGCCAACGTCATCTGCGGTGGCGGCCTGAACCTGGCTTTCGACCACCTTCGTCTTGTCGTTGTTCCCGGTGGTGCCGGCGGTGAATCCGACGGCGCTGAGTCGCTCCGAGACAGCGCCCGCCAATCCGTTGATATCGGTGTCGTTGATGACGTCTGCGGTGGTCTGTTCGGGGGAGTAGGCAACCTTCTCGATCTTGCCCGCCGCCTGGTCCTGCAGCAGTCCGGCCACCCAGTCCTTCACTCCTGCCGGGTCGACCCGCACCACCGACTGCATTCCGTCATCGCTCCAGCCGTCTTCGGCCAGGACCGGGATGGTGGCGAATGCCACGTTTCCGGCGGCCAACTTCTGCAGTTGTTTGACGAAATCCATCACATCCCAGCCCGTCGAGATCACCACCGAGCGTTGGATGGCATCCTGCAGACGATTCAGAGTTGTCGGGCTGCTCAGCGTTCGACCCGAAATCACCTGGTGGGCAAGCGAAGCCATCACCACCTGCTGACGTACCACCCGGTCGAGATCCCCGCGCGGCAGGTCGTGACGTTGCCGGACGAAGCTGAGCGCCTGCGGGCCGTCGAGCCGCTGCCAGCCGGCCGGGAAGTCGGCACCCGAAAGTGGTTCGTAGACAGGGTCTTTGAGGCATACCTCGACGCCGCCGAGGGCGTCGGTGATCAGTGAGAAGCCCAGCAGTCCGATCTCGGCATAACGGTCGACGGTGACACCGGTGAGGTCGGCGACGGTCTTGATCAGGGCGTTGCGGCCCGCCTCGACCGCACGGGGTTCGGCTTCGGTCGGATCCATGCCCTGGTTCTCGACGAGTTCCTTCATCCGGTCCAGCTTGACCTCTCCGTACACCCCGTTGATCTTCGTTTTGCCCAGCCCCGGCGCCTCCACATAGGAGTCGCGCGGAATCGAGATCGCCGTCGCGGAGCGGCCGTTGTCCGGGATCCGGATCAGGATGATGGTGTCGGTGTTGGTCGCGACGTCATCGCCGGCGTGCAGCTGGGCGAGTTCGTCTCCTGAGAGTGGATTGCCGTGGGCGTCGGTGCGGCTGTCCATGCCGACCAACATGATGTCGAGTGCGCCGTCCCTGCTGCCGCCACCGCCCAGGATGCCGGTGGCGAAGTGGAAGATGCCGCTTTCGAACGATCGGACCGAACCCCAGGCGACACCGGTGCTGACCATGATCAGCACGGCCAGCAGTGCGGCCACCGTGCGCCCCATCGGGCGCCCACGCGTCACTACCGTCACTTCCGTCTCAGCTGGCACCTGCCCAGGCTACTGGCGATAGGGCCGCTTACCCGGTAGCTGAAACCGGCGTGCCAGACTCCTAGGCGTGGCGACGAGGATGGTGATTACCGGTGCGGGTGGCCAGGTCGGCGGTTTCCTTGCTGGTGAGGCGGCCTTCCGTGGCTACGACGTGGCGGCCCTGACCCGCCGGGATTTCGATATCACCGATGAAGCGGCCGCCGAACGCGTGCTCCGCGCCGGCGATGTGGTGGTCAATTGCGCGGCCATGACCAATGTCGACGCGGCCGAGACCGATCCGGACGGCGCCCACCTGATCAACGCCGTCGGTCCGGGTAATCTCGCCCAGGCCTGCGCCCGGGTCGGTGCCCGCCTGGTGCACGTGTCGACGGATTATGTCTTCAGTGGCGACCATGATCGCCCCTATGAGATCACCGACGGCACCGGACCGCTGAGCGTGTACGGGCGGACCAAACTCGACGGGGAGCACGCGGTACTGAGCGCACTGCCCGACGCTCACGTCGTCCGAACCTCCTGGGTGTACACCGGTGGCGATGGAACCGATTTCGTAGCCGTGATGCGCAGGTTGGCTGCCACCGACCGCGTCATCGACGTGGTCGATGACCAAACCGGCGCGCCCACGTATGCCAGGGATCTGGTGGCCGCCCTACTCGAGATCGTGGCCGGCGATGTCCGTGGGCCGATCCTGCACGCGTCCAATGCCGGCGCGGTCAGCAGATTCGAGCAGGCGCGGGCGGTGTTCGACGAACTTGGTGCGGATCCGGATCGGGTGCGCCCGGTCAGCACCGCCGCGGTTCCGCGCCCGGCCCACCGCCCGGTGTACTCGGTGCTGTCGATGGTGGACTCGACCCGGGCCGGTCTGACCGCACTGCGGCCGTGGCGTGAGGCCTTGGCGGAGGCGCTTGCCGTACCACTGGCCGGCCAGCCGATAACCTCGACGCCGTGAGTGCTGAGCCGGCCCTGACGGTGGTCACGGTGACGTATTCGCCGGGCTCGCATCTCGACCGGTTCCTGTCATCGCTGACGGTGGCCACCGACCGACCGCTGACGGTGGTGATCGCCGATAACGGTTCGAGCGACGGCACGCCCGAGGCGGCGGTCGAACGTTACCCGGGCACCCGACTTCTGCGCACCGGGGCAAACCTCGGCTATGGAACCGCCGTCAACCGGGCGGTGGCCACAGTGCCGCCCGATCAGGAATTCATCCTGATCGCCAATCCCGACGTCACGTGGGGGCCGGGCAGTATCGATGCGCTGACGGACGCCATCGGCCGCTGGCCCCGCGCCGCCACCCTGGGCCCGCTGATTCGTGACCCCGACGGCTCGGTCTACCCGTCGGCCCGTCACCTGCCCAGCCTCATCCGTGGCGGGATGCACGCCGTGGTCGGCTTCGCCTGGAAAGCCAATCCATGGTCGAAGGCCTATCGCCAGGAACGTCTGGAGCCCAGCGAACGACCGGTGGGCTGGTTGTCGGGATCGTGTCTGCTGGTGCGCCGCACGGCATTCGACGCCATCGGTGGTTTCGATGAGCGCTATTTCATGTACATGGAGGACGTCGACCTCGGCGAGCGGTTGGGTAGGGCGGGCTGGCTCAACGTCTATGTGCCGGACTCGGAGATCCTGCACGACAAAGGACACTCGACCGGCCGGGAACCGGCACGCAACCTGCGGGCCCACCACGACAGCACCTATATCTATCTGTCTGATCGGCATGGCCGACGGTGGCAAGCACCCCTGCGCTGGACGATGCGGGCCGCACTGGAGGTACGGGCCCGCGCGGCGGTCCGCAAGTCGCGCCGGATGCTGACTAGGGGGACACGATGAGTGCAGTGGACGCGGTAGTCCTGGTGGGCGGCAGGGGCACCCGGATGAGGCCGCTGACGCTGGCGGTACCCAAGCCCTTACTGCCGACCGCCGGGTTACCATTCCTGACCCATCTGCTGTCCCGGATCGCCGAGGCCGGTATCGAGCACGTGATTCTCGGAACCGCTTACAAGGCAGAGACTTTCGAGGCCGAGTTCGGTGATGGTGCGAGGCTCGGCCTACAGATGGAGTACGTCACCGAGGAGCGGCCGCTGGGCACCGGCGGCGGAATCGCCAACGTCGCATCGACGTTGCGCGGCGACACCGTCATGGTGTTTAACGGTGACGTGCTGTCCGGTGTGGACCTGACCGCGATGCTCACCGCCCATCATGAGCGCGACGCCGACGTCACGCTGTATCTGGTCCGGGTTGCCGACCCGCGTGCGTTCGGTTCGGTGCCCACCGACGCCGACGGCAATGTGTTGGCATTCCTGGAGAAGACCGATGATCCGCCGACCGATCAGATCAACGCCGGCTGCTACATCTTCAAACGAGAGATCCTCGACCGCATCCCGCGCGGCCGGGCGGTATCGGTGGAACGTGAGGTCTTTCCGGCACTGCTGGCCGACGGGGCGAAGGTGTGTGGCTTCGTCGACTCCGGCTACTGGCGCGATATGGGCACACCCGAGGACTTCGTTCGAGGTTCGGCGGACCTGGTGCGCGGACTGGCCCCGTCGCCGGCACTCGGCGGCCGCCGCGGTGAAAGTCTGGTGCACGACGACGCGACGGTGGCGCCCGGTGCGGTACTCGTCGGCGGCACCGTGGTGGGCAGCGGCGCGCAGATCGGACCCGGGGTGCGCCTCGACGGCGCGGTGATCTTCGATGGCGCCACCGTGGAGGCCGGTGCGGTGGTGGAACGCTCCATCATCGGTTTCGGCGCGCGGATCGGACCGGGCTCGCTGATCCGGGACGGCGTGATCGGCGACGGCGCCGACATCGGAGCGCGATGCGAGTTGCTGCGCGGCGCCCGGGTGTGGCCCGGGGTTCTCATCCCGGATTGCGGTATTCGCTACTCCAGCGACGGCTAGCCGCATCCACGAGACGGATCAGTCCAGCGTCGGTCCCATCGGGCAGTTGGTCGATCGGCCACCACCTCAGATCCAGTGATTCATCGCTGATGGCGATCTCGGCTTCGGGCGCGGCGGTGGCGATGAATTGCAGGTCGAGGTGTCGGGTCGGGACACCCAGCGAACAGGTCACCGAATGCACATGAACCGCAGCGAGATTCGGGTTCAGGTGCAGATCGGTAATCCCGGATTCCTCGGTGGCCTCGCGCAGTGCGGCACCGAAAATGTCGACGTCGGTGTCCTCGCAGTGCCCACCCAGCTGCAGCCATCGTCCGAAGCGGGGATGCAGGGTCAGCAGCAGCTTATGCGCGGCGTCGTCGACGACGAGGGTGGACGCGGTGATGTGGCCGGCAGCACAGGCCCTGCGGCAACTGTCGGGTCGGGCGTACAGGAAGGCCAACACCGCGTGCCGCAGCGCATCCTGGTCGGGGTCGGTCGTATTCCAGTCGGTCAGCAACGCGATCGCTGATTCGCGCACGCTCACCGTCGGACCAGTTGGTCGCCGACCGGTGCAGGGTCACGAGGATGCGGCGGCTCGTCGGGGTAGCCGATCGCCACTGCGCCCAACGGATACCAGTCCGGCGGCAGTTCCAGAACGTCGCGCACCACGTCCGGAGCGAAGATGGTCGATCCGATCCAGCAACTGCCGACTTCCCGGACGGCAAGTGCGACCAGCAGGGCCTGCACCGCGGCACCCACGGCCACGGTGAACATGGTGTGTTCGGCTGCGGTGCGCACCGGGTCGGGATAGTGGTGCGCGCCCTCGGGCACCAGGAACGGGATCACGACTTCGGGTGCGTCGTAGAGAATCCGGCCGCGATCCACCCGTCGATCGATCGCTTCGGCCGGTTTGCCGTCCGCGGCGAGGTCGGCGCGCCACGCCTGCGTCATCCGGTCCAGAAGTGCACTGCGCCGCGCGCGGTCGGCCAGCCAGACGAAGCGCACCGGGCGGGTGTGATGTGGGGCCGGTGCGGTCAGCGCCTCGGCGACGGCGGCCTCGATCAGCCCCGCCTCGATCGGCTGCGTTGTGAAAGTGCGTACCGACCGGCGCAGCAATTGGGCCTGCTGTCGGCCGAGTTCGATCGCTTCGGCGGTACCGAGCCAGAACAGGTCGTCCTCGCCACTGCGCAGCAGACGCGCGGCGTCCGATCCGTCATCGCGCATCGTCAGGCCGCGCACCACCGCCACCGGCACCGCGGTCAGTTTGCCCTTCACCAGGTCGGCCGCGGCGGCGATCTCGTCGGCGACGGCGACCTCGGTGACCAGGAGTTCATTACCGTGGCCGTCGAACGCGCCGGCGTAGCCATGCAGCACAGGCACCCCGGCCGAGCCGATCGCGGCATCGGTCTGCCCATTGCGCCAGGCGCGGCCCATGGTGTCGGTGATGATCACCCCGACCTCGACGCCGAGGATTTCACGTAACGCGCTGCGCAACCTCGTCGCGCTGGCATCCGGGTCAACCGGCAGGAGCGCCAATTCCGTTGTGGCGACATTGGATCCGTCGACTCCGGCGGCGGCCTGGATCAGACCCTGACGGTTCTCGGTGATCAGGGTCTTTCCCTTGCGTGCCAGTACCCGCACCGCCTCAGAGTCGATCAGCCTGCGGCGCAATGCATCCCGCTCATCCGGATCGGCGGGGGCAGTGACAATGCGGCCCTCACACTTGGACACCGCCTTGCTGGTGACGACGACGACGTCGCCGTCCCGTAGCCACGGTGCGGCCGAGGCGATGGCAGCGGCCAGATCATCGCCGGGCCGGAACTCGGGAAGTCCGGGTACCGGCAGGATCTCGACGGCCGCCGCGGTTCCATGGTCGCCAGGTTCGCCGGGATCGCCGGGGTCGTGCGTCACAGCATCACCCCGGCGAGGTCCAATCCGGCGCGGACCATTTCGGCGGTGGCCGCCGGATCGGACATCAGCAGCGGGATCGACTTCACCGTCACACCGGGCACATCGGCATAGTCCTGGTCACTGACCAGCCAGTAATCCAGCAGTCCGGTGGCCGACCGGGCGCCGTAGTGCCGGCCGACCGCCTCCGAACTCGTCTCAACACCGATAGCGGTTAGACAGTCATCGGCCATCCCGCGCAACGGCTTTCCGCCGATGATCGGCGAGTATCCGATCACCGGGGCGGCAGTGGTGCGCAGCGCACCCCGGATACCGCCAATGGCCAACGTCGCACCGATGCTGACGACGGGGTTGGACGGCGCCAGCATGACGACGTCGGCTCCGGTGATCGCCTCGACGACTCCCGGACCGGCCACCGCCTTTTCGGATCCGACGAAGGCGAAGCTGTGCGTGGGGATCCGGGCGCGGTAGCGCACCCACCACTCCTGGAAATGGATGGCCCGACGATCGCCGCTGTCCGGATCCGTGACGACTACGTGGGTTTCGGACCTGTCGTCACTGGCCGGCAACAGCGTGGCACCGGTGACCAGCGGGCGCATAATGCCTCCGTCACCGCAGACAGCGGGTATCCCGCACGCAGCATCTGGCTGCGCACCAGATGTGTCGCGAGGTCGCGGTCGCCGAGGCCGAACCAGTCAGGTTGCACGCCGTAAGCGGCCAATTCCTCTTTGGCATGCCAGGTTTCGTCGCGGTGTCCCCAACCCCGCTCGGGGTCGATACCGCCACCGAGGGTGTACATACAGGTGTCGAGGTCCGGGCAGATGCGAACGCCGAACATCCACGCGTCATCGCCGATATTGACCACCGCGGTCAGTTGGTGAACAGGATCGGTCTCGGCCGCGGAAGTCTCGCCTGACTCGCCCGGCATCTGCTCGTTGAACTGTCCCAGTCCCAGCAGTCGCTGCACCCCCAGCAGAAACCGTGCGCCCCCGATTCCGCCGACGAGAACCGTGATCTTCACACCGACCGACACTAGGCGGTCGGCTCGCACGCGGTCACGCTGGCGTCACCGCGTAGACACGCCACGGTGACGACACGCCGGAATTCCAGAGGAAAGTGGTATTCAATTCGGCGATATGCCTTGACCGCGGCACGTCGGCACTGTCTAATCACACCAGTGTCATTTCCCGGTCGACCTGCCGGTTTCGGTGCGGCAGACCGTGATTCGACCAAATGTTCGAATAAACCGAATTGGCACAACGCTTACCAAAGTAAGGAGGGGCGGATATGTCCTACGACCAATTTCTCGGCGATCAGTTTCTGAACGCGTTAGGCGAACCGCACATCGGCACTGGGTCGTCGTTCATCGGAAACCTGGCCCGGACGCATTTGAGTCTGGTGCCGGATTCGACAGACTTGATGGCGGCGCAAGGCGATGAGGATCAGTGGCAGGAGCGCGCACTATGCGCGCAGACCGATCCCGAAGCGTTCTTCCCGGAGAAGGGTGGCTCGACCCGTGAGGCCAAGCGCATCTGCCTGGGCTGTGATGTGAAGGATGAATGCCTGGATTACGCACTGGCCAACGACGAGCGCTTCGGTATCTGGGGTGGCCTCTCCGAGCGGGAGCGCCGGCGCCTCAAGCGCGGCATCATCTAGTCCTCGCCGATGGTGGGGTCGATGACAGCGGGTTCGACCCCCAGGTAGGTGGCCACCTGTGCCACCAGGATCTCGTGAAGTAGATCGGTCAGGTCAACCGAGTCCTTGGCTCGACGTTCTATTGGCTTGCGAAACAACACTATTCGGGCGCGCGTGGGGTCACCGCGCACATCAACCCCGGCCGGTATCAAGCGGGCCAAAGCTATCGGCCCATCCGCCACCACCTCCGGCGGCCACTGCACGCTGTCAGGATCCTTGGGAACGATGCGCGGAATCTCATCCACGGCGACGTCCAGGCCAGCGAGCCGGTTGTGCCAACGCCGCTCAATGGGTTCGTATGCCTCCAGGACCGCC
>JAPLAO010000056.1 GCA_026393245.1 Mycobacterium sp.
CCGGGCCAAGCGTTTCGGCGTGGGCAGCCTCGCCGATACCCTGCTGCACTCCTCGCCGGTGCCGGTTGCCTTGGCGCCCAGGCATTACCAATTCCATCCCGGCGTCTCCCGGATCACCTGTGCCACGGGCATGTCCCCCGGGGCCGAGGATCTCCTCGGCAATGCCGTCCGGCTCGCGACCGAATGGAAGGTGCCGCTGCGACTGATGTCGCTGGTGGCCGTCGGCGAAGACAATCGCCAGGAGTGGACCGAGCTGGCCGAGCGACACGCCGCCGCCCTGGTGGCCAAGGCCCAGGCGGCGCTGGGCGAGGTGACCAGCGTCGTCGGGCATGGGGATTCGATACGCGACGCCGTGCGCGGACTGGACTTCGCCGATGACGAGGTCGTTGTGATCGGCTCCAGCCGGATGGCCCAGCCCAAACGGCTCTTCGTCGGGCATTCCGCGAGCAAGATCATGCGGGCGCTGAAAGTGCCGATGATCGTGTGGCCCCGCGACTGACGCCGGGCTCGCCGATTCACGTCAAGTTTGCCCATCCGGTAGAGTGACGGTAAATAATCACTGAAACCTGGAGATCTGCATGTACTCGGCACCACGATGGGTCGGTCGCTCCGCTTTGCTGGCTGCGATGGTTTGCGTCGCGGTCGCCGGTGCGGGTACGTCCTACGCCGATGCGGTCTCCGCGGACCCGGGTTACGTAGGTAGGCCGCATATGGGTCTGATGGATCCGGCCCTGAGCATCGTTCCTCCAGGCACCGGCGGGATCAAGCCGGTTCGGCCGGTCAAGCCGATCCCCCGTCCGAAGCCCAAGCCCCGTCCGGTCGCCGACCCGGACATCATCGGCTATTCCGTGGATGGAACCCCGATCTACCCGTGGGGCCCGAAACCGCTGCCGCCGAAGCCGGTGAAACCGAGCAAGGGTGACCTGGTGCCGGTCGGCGAGGTCGACCCGTATCAGACACCGCCGATCATCCCGCCGTGGAGACTGCCTCCGGCACCCGAGGTGATGTAGGCGCGCCGCGATTGACCCCTACCCCAGGCTGCGTTGGTAGCGGCGCATCCCGGCGATCCACCGGTCATGGTCGGCTGCCTTCTGCCCGAACATGGCCAGCACGTCCGGATGCGGCAGCACCAGGAACGTCCCGTCGATGATGGCCTGGACCACCAGGTCGGCCACCTCGTTCGGGCTGATCACCGCGCCCGCGCCCGTGACAGCGGCACCGGCCACCCGAGCCTGCGCGTCGGGCGAGTCGGACATGGCGCGCAGCAGTGGGGTATCGACACCCATCGGGCACACGCAGCTCACACCGATTCCGTTGTCGCCGTAGGTGATTGCCAACCATTCGGCAAACCCGACTGCGGCGTGTTTGGTGACGCTGTAGGGCGCCGCACCGATTTGGGTCAGCAGGCCTGCGGCTGAGGCGACGGCGACGAAGTGGCCGCTGCCGCGTTCAAGCCATTGCGGCACAACAGCTTTAGCTGCGCGGATGTGGGCGCGCACGTTGATGTCGATGATCTGGTCCCAGGCGGCTTCGTCGTCCCCGAGGCCGGGTTGGCCAACGATGCCGGCGTTGGCGACGTAGATATCCACGGGGCCGAACTGCCGGCGGGCAGTGTCGAGCAGTGCCGAGATACCGTCCGCGCTCGCCGCGTCCGCAGCCACCGCGACGCCGCCGATCGCCGCCGCAGTCTCGGCGGCCGACACCGCGTTGGTGTCGCCGACCACCACCGAGGCGCCCGCTGATGCCAGTGCCGCCGCGATGGACCTGCCGATACCCGAGCCCGCTCCGGTGACCACCGCCACCGATCCGTCGATTTTCATGATGACCTACCGCAGCGCCACGGCAATGGCCCGCAGCACCGGCTGGCCGGAATCATTGACCAGGGTCAGCTGATCGCCGGCAATGCTGAACTCGCGCACCGCACCCAGCGCCGCGACGATCGCCTGCTCCTGCTGCATCGCCTCGGGCGCACCAGCCATCATCGTCGACGCCACCGGCGAGAACGTGAGCCCCCCGCCGTCGACGGTGTAGCCGCCCATCAACCGGTTGACGCCGCCGGAGCCCGCGAACCGACCGTCCTGGCCGTTGAGCACCAGTTGCGGTTCACGCAACTGCTGGGTAACCACGACGGGCTGACCGCCCACCTCGAGGATCTTCCAGTAGGTGTTGGTCAGTGAGACATCCGGCATCGGCGGCGGAGTCTCAGTCGCCACCGAATCCACCACGAGTTCGATCGGCAAGGGGTTGAGCGGATCCACCGAGTTGCGTTGGGTTGTCGTGAACAACAGGCGGTCACCCAGGGTGAGCCGGGCACGAGCGCCGTACACCGATCCGGGCTGCGCCGCCGGTACCGGGTAGACGAGTGTGAACGGAATCGGTGTCAGTTGGTCTCTCACCTCGAACTGCGTCTGGCCCACTATCACCACCGGCGCGTCTGCCAGCGAGACGTCCTCCAGCGTCACGGTCAGTAAGGTTCCGGCGGGCAGTGCGGCCGGCTCGCGGAGAACCACCGAGCCGCTCAACGTCGCGTAGTCAGCCACCGAATCGTCTGGATCGGCCCCGGCAGCAGCGCCCCCGAAGAACGCAACGACCGCAGCAGTCACAAGAACCACGATCGTCCGCATTCTGGCCCTCCGTGTCAACGAAACACGAAGAATACCCGCACCGAATACGAGCAGCCGGGACCAGCGGTTCCGCTGTGCGCGAGAGCGTCGTAACCTCGTGTCATGCCTCGAAAACTTAATGACGAACAAATTGCGGCGTATCTCGATAGCCGCCCTGGCTGGGCGATCCTGAGCACCATCGACGACGACGGATTCCCGCACTCTGTACCGCTGGGATACTTCCGCCTTGGCCGCGACATCGTCATGGGTGTGCGAGATGGGACACACAAGATTGCCAACGTCGAAAGCAACCCGAACGTCAGTGTCCTGCTCGAAGATGGATCGAGCATGGCCGATATCCGTGGAGTGATGCTCCAAGGTCGCGCCCGCATCGTTCGCGACCACAGCGAGGCACTTGAACTCGCGCGGGAAGGTGCCCGGGCACGGGGCGTGCCGGAGTCCGAATGGCCCACCGAACCCAGGCCGGGCGCGGCCTACATCCGCGTCACACCCGTGAGAACCCGGTCGTGGGACTACTCAGGGGACTCACATTGAGGCGTTGATCGAGCCGACAGTCAGCCCGAAGGGGCCTTGCTGTTTGTCGAGAATGTAGATCGAGATCCGGGTGACGGTGGAGGGGTCCAGATTCTGCGGTGCGTAGGGCGCCGGATCGAGGCGCATGCCCACCGCCTGGAAGCCGCCGATCGGCAGCTCGTAGGTCCGCCAGACGCCGGCCTCGGTAGAGATCCGCTGAATGTAGGACCAGGGCCGCCCTTCGGAGTCCACCTGGAACACGTACGTCTTGCCGTCGCCTCGCGCCCGCACCCCGATCGACGTAGCGCCGGCCGCCCGCTGCCCGATGCCGGGGTCCTGGGGACCGCGGGTCGAGGCGAACCCACCGTTGTTGTCCAGCGAGATGGTGCCCGAGAAAATGAGGCCACCGTCACCGAGGGTGACCGTCGAGGTCGACAGACCGCCCATGACCGGATCGTTGATCGTGGTCCAGCCGGCCACTGCGGCGGGATCATCGAACGCGACGAGGACGACGTTGGTGGTATCGGCCCGCGCGATCAGGCCGGTGCTGCCGAACGACATGATCAACACCGCCATGCAGGCGATCAAGGTGCCTGCTCGCGCTATCCGCCACCGCTGATCAGTCAAAACCCTGCTACGTCCCATCCCACCAATGTAAGGGTTTGGGTCGGCATGTCACAACGGAGGGCGATCATGCTCTGCAGCAAGGACTGCCGGGCGGCGACAATACGCGCCCGCATTGCGTCGCCGCGCAACCGTTGTCATCGATTGGTAAGGCCGTTGTCGCCGTTGGTCATCCGGGACAGATAGTACGGTTGGACTATGTCCATGCAGCAGCCGCAGCCGGCATTGACACGTCGACAGGTGCTGCTCGGCACAGCCCTGCTCGGCATGACCGCCGGGTGCAGCTCACTGGGGAGCCTCGCCGGTGCCAACCCGCCGCCGAATGCCTCGACCGAAACCTTTGCGGTCACCTACACCGATGCGCAGTGGCGACAGCGACTGACCCCGGCCCAATACGACGTCCTGCGTGCGGGGGGCACCGAGAAACCCTTCAGCAGCCCACTCAACGACGAGCACCGCGCCTGTGTTTTCGGCTGTGCGGGTTGTGCGTTGGACCTCTTCTCGTCGACAACCAAGTTCGACAGCGGCACCGGCTGGCCCAGTTTCTACCAGGCCCTCAACAACGCCGTCGTCGAGCGCGACGACGGTTCGCTGGGCATGTCGCGCATCGAGGTCCTCTGCC
>JAPLAO010000221.1 GCA_026393245.1 Mycobacterium sp.
CGGTGCCGACACCCGGACCCTGTTCAGCAGCAGTCTGAAGGCGATCGTCGACGATCCCGCGGTCGCGGTGACCGCACTTGCCGTCGATCTGGTCAGCGAATTCGACGGTGACACCGCCTACCCCGATGCCGTCATCGAGGTTGCGGCAGGCACCGAAGCGCCGCTCTCGGTATTGGCGTCGGTGCCATCCGCCGTCGACAGGGCCACCGCGGAACGCTTGCGCAGCAACGGTATTGCGGTGTTGGAGAACGCGCGAAGCGGTATTGCCGCGCTGGGCCATCTGGCCAGCTGGCCGCTGGCCGCTGAGACGGCCGCCGCGCTGATCGACCTCGATCGGCAGCACCGCTGGTCATCGCGGCTGGCCGGACCCGACTGGGATGCCCATGCGGCGTTCGCACTGCTGGCGGACTACGGCATCGCGATCGCCGCAACCGGCGTTGCCGACGATCTTGATGATGTGTTGGCGGTTGCGGATGCCGTCGGCTACCCGGTGGCACTGAAAACCTCAGCCGCCGACCATAAAAGCGATGTGGGCGGTGTGGTCCTCGGCATCGCCGATACTGCAGCGCTGAGCGAGGCCTACCGGTCGATGGCCGATCGTCTGGGTCCGGCCGTGAGCGTGCATGCCATGGCCCAGGCCGGCGTCGAGGTCTCCGTCGGCGTGGTCCGCGATGCCAACTTCGGCCCGCTCATCGTGGTCGCGGCCGGCGGGACCATGGTCGAGTTACTCGCCGACCGCGCCGTCGCCTGCCCCCCGGTCACGTCGGCCGATGCCGCGCGAATGCTGCGCTCGTTGCGCATTGCTCCGTTACTGGCCGGCTGGCGTGGCGAGCCACCGGTCAATACCGACGCACTGGCCGCCGTCATCGCCGGATTCTCGCAACTGGCACTCGAACTCGGCGACGTCATCGACGCCGTCGAAGCCAATCCGGTGATCGCCTCACCCATCGGTGCGATCGCGGTGGACGCGTTGGTGATCGCGCGGGATCAGAAGATCGAGTAGACCTTGCGGACGGTCTCGTGGATCTCCCAGGTTCCCGACCAACCCAGCGGGAAGACCGCAACATCGCCCACGCCGATCTCCTTGGACTCCCCGCCGTCCGGGGTGACCGTCATCCGGCCGGCCACCAGGTAGATGACCTCGTTGGTGTCCAGCACCCAATGCGACGGGCCGGGCGCACACTGCCAGATGCCTGCCGAGGCCGTGCCCTGGGCCCAGAGTTCGACACCGTGGGTCGCCATCGGATGACCGGTGGCCTCATCCAGTGCGCCCCAGTCCTCCAACTCGGCGTTGACGGCATCGGCCAGTACGGGGGTGGTGACAGCTTCACTCATGTGTTGATCCTTGCTTTCTCTTGTTGGGCAACGCTTTCCGGGAACGGCAGGGAGATCGGATCGGGTGCCAGGCGACTGTTGCCGTGCGCGTCGAACCGGTCCAGGCCAAGGTCGGTGACATCCAGCCAGGAACACTCGTCGGTGATGACAAGATCGGCAGCCACCTCCGCAACCGCAGGCCCCCACATCATGCCGTGTCCGGCCGCACTTGCCACCACCGTGCCCGAAACCGGGCCATCCTCGGTGAGCAGTGGGCCCAGTATCGGGGTGTGATCGCTGGTGTAGTCGATGGTGGCCGCCCAGGTACGCCGCAGGCCCAGACCGGCCACTGCGGGGAAGATCTCCTCGATGCGTTCGCGGGCCTGCGCGTAGTAGACCGGGTCGAAACCCACAGCCTCACCGGGTTGCTCGTCGGGATTGCTCATGCCCCACAGCAATCCCCCGGCCGCGCCGGGACGCCAGTAGATCCCAGACGTCACGTCGAACACCATCGGCAGTTGGTAGATGTCCACTGACGGCACCGGTTCGGTCACCACCACCTGGTGACGAGCGCCGCCGGCCGGAATTCGGCCGCCGGCCAGCACACCCACCTCGCCGAGGGTCGGACCGCCGGTCAGCACCACCCGGTCGGCATCGATGGGTCCGGACGAGGTGTCCACGCCGACCACCCGCCCGCCGGCGGTGCGCAGACCGGTGAATGCGCACCGTTCCCGGATGTCGACGCCGTGGGCGATCAGCGCGGCGGTGTAGGCCAGCACGTTGCGCGACGCTTCGATGTAGCCGTCTCCGCGCGCGTAGGAGGCGCCCATCGTCACCCCGGGCGCCAAGCCCGTTTCCCGGCTGTCGATCTGAGCACTCGATACCCACTCGACGTCCAGGCCGAGGCGCTGCTGCAACGCGATCCGCTCATGCGCCTGAGACACCTCATCCTCGGTGAAGCACGGCATCAGGTACCCCTGGGCGATGAAGCCGCAGTCCAGTGGAAAGCGGTCGCCGGTGGATCGATAGAAGTCCTGGGTTCGCATGCCGAGTCGAATGGCGGTCTCGGTGCCGCCCTGGGCACGCACCATTCCGGCAGCCCGACTGCTGGCGCCCGCACCGAGGGTTTTAGCCTCGAGCAGCACCACCCGCCCGACACCTCGCTCGGCGAGTTGCACCGCAGTCCACGCACCGACCGTGCCGCCGCCGACCACCACCACATCGGCGCTCGCGGAAATGGTCATATCAGCAGACCGTGGCATAGACTGAACGCTCAGTCAAGAGGAGTGGAGAGCGCGGGCGATGTACGGGTTGACGGCCGAGGACATCAGGATCCAGGACACCGCACGGGCCTTCGTCGACAGCCTGATCCCCTACGAGGTCGAGGCAGAACTGGCCGGCGGATACCTTCCCGAGGAACTCGCCGCCCAACACCACCATCGCGCGATCGAACTGGGGCTGTATGCCACCAACATGCCCACATCGGTGGGAGGCCCGGGATTCACTGCACTGCAACAGGTTCTGGTGCAGGAACAGACCGGCCGAGCCACCAACGCGCTGGCCTGGGTGATGCACACCCCGCCGCAGTGGTGGGCCGATGTCGCTACTGACTATCAACTCCAACGCTGGCTTCTTCCCGGTGTGCGGGGTGAGAAGCATGAGGCCTACGCGATCACCGAGGAGTTCGCCGGCTCAGATGTCTCGGCACTGGAGACTACGGCCCGGCGCGACGGGGACGACTACATCATCAACGGGGTCAAGTGGCACGTCACCTCCTACAACCTCGCCGACTACGTCTTCGTTCAAGCTCGCCTGGACGGCGGCGACCACCACGGTGACCACGTCCTGCTGGTGGTGGATCTGCCATCCCCCGGTGTCGAGGTGGTGCGCAGCCCGAAGTACACCCACCACATTCCCGACGAGCATCCGATCGTGTCGTTCACCGACGTGCGCGTTCCGGCAACGCATCTCGTCGGCGCCGAAGGCGAGGGCATGACGTTCACTCAGGACTGGTTCCGCTTCGAACGGATCATGGTGTCGTCACGGTGCGTGGGCGCGGCACAACGCCTGGTCGACGAGACCACCGCGTTCGCCAAGGATCGGATCGTCTACGGCAAGCCACTCGGCGAACATCAGTTGGTCGCCGGGATGCTGGCCGACAGCGCGACCGAGTTGTTCGCCGCTCGAAGCCTGCTCTACGAGGTGGCCCGCGGCATCGACGCCGGCCTGGACCGCAAGACGTTGCACGGTCAGGCGTCGATGGCCAAGCTGTACTGCTCGGAAATGGCCGGCCGAGTCGCCGACCGGGCGGTACAGATCTTCGGTGGCCGCGGATACATGCGCGAGAACGTCGCCGAGCGGATGTACCGGGAACTGCGGGTGGAGCGAATCTGGGAGGGCGCCAGCGAAATTCAGCGCATCATCATCGGTCGGCAGTTGATGCTCCGCGGGCCGCAGGCCCTACTCGAGCCGCACTAACGCGTCTTCTCGAAGAACTGGAACAGGTTCTCACCTCACTTACACTGGCGTCGATCGCCACCACGGAAGGGGCCGCTGTGCCGAACAAAGTGTTCGTCGTCGGAGTCGGAATGACCAAGTTCGAAAAACCCGGCCGCCGCGAGGGTTGGGACTATCCCGACATGGCGCGTGAGTCGGGCACCAAGGCACTCAGCGATGCGGGCGTGGCATACACCGAAATCGAGCAGGGCTTCGTCGGGTATGTCGCCGGTGATTCGACCTGCGGCCAGCGTGCGCTTTACGAACTCGGCATGACCGGGATCCCGATCGTCAACGTCAATAACAACTGCTCGACCGGGTCCACGGCGCTGTTCCTGGCGGCCCAGGCAGTCCGCGGCGGACTGGTGGACTGCGCGTTGGCATTAGGTTTTGAGAAGATGCAACCCGGTTCACTGGGCGGCGGGGCGCAGGACCGCGAATCACCTTTGGGCAACCACATCAAGGCGCTCGTGAAGTTGGACGAACTTACTTTCCCGGTCGCCCCGTGGATGTTCGGTGCCGCCGGTCGGGAGTACATGCGGGAATACGGCGCCACCGCCGAACATTTCGCCAAAATCGGCTACAAGAACCACAAGCATTCGGTGAACAACCCCTACGCGCAGTTCCAGCAGGAGTACAGCCTCGACGACATCCTGGGTGCCAAGATGATCTCCGACCCGCTGACCAAGTTGCAATGCTCGCCGACCTCCGACGGCTCGGCGGCGGCGGTGCTGGCATCCGAGGCCTTCGTCGACTCCCACGGCCTGGCCGGCCAAGCCGTCGAGATCGTCGGGCAGTCGATGACCACCGACTTCGCCTCGACCTTCGACGGCTCGGCCCGCAATATCATCGGCCACGATATGAATGTCAAAGCGGCGCAACAGGTTTATGACCAGAGCGGCCTGGGCCCGGAAGATTTTCAGGTCATCGAGTTGCATGACTGCTTCTCGGCCAACGAGTTGCTGCTCTATGAGGCCCTGGGACTGTGCGGGCCCGGAGAGGCGCCGAAGCTGATCGACTCAGGCGACACCACCTACGGCGGTCGCTGGGTGGTCAACCCGTCCGGCGGGCTGATCTCCAAGGGCCATCCCCTGGGCGCGACCGGACTTGCACAGTGCACCGAGTTGACCTGGCAGCTCCGCGGAACCGCCGATGCCCGGCAGGTGGACAACGTCACCGCCGCACTGCAACACAACATCGGCCTGGGTGGGGCGGCCGTCGTCACCGCGTATCAGCGCGCAGAACGCTAGATCGTGATGACCTCGTAGGCGCCCTCGGCATAGCGCGACCGGATGGTCTTCTTGTCGTACTTGCCGACGCTGGTGCGCGGGATCTCATCGATGAACGTCCAGCGCTCCGGCAGCCACCAGCGAGCGACCTTGTCTACCAGGAAGTTTCGCAGCTCACCCGGGGTGATCTCAGCGCCCTCCTGCAGCACCACTGCGGCCAGCGGACGTTCCTGCCAGCGCTCGTCGGGAACGCCGACCACCGCCGCCTCCCGCACTGACGGATGGGCGATGAGGGTGTTCTCCAACTCGACCGAGGAGATCCACTCGCCGCCGGACTTGATGACGTCCTTGGCACGGTCGGTCAGGGTGATGTAACCCATCGGGTCGATCCGGCCGACGTCGCCGGTGCGCAACCACCCGGAGGTGAACTTCGACGGGTCGGTGTTGCGGTAGTAGGAACCGGTGATCCACGGTCCGCAGACCTCCAGCTCGCCTACGGCCACACCGTCATTCGGAAGCACGGCTCCGTGGTCGTCGACGATCCGGGCCGTCACCCCGCACATCGGCCGGCCCTGGGTGGCTCGGATATCCCACACCTTGTCCGTAGGCGTACCGGGCACCGGCCAGGCCAACGTGGCCATCGGCGAGGTCTCGGTCATCCCCCACAGTTGCCGGATCTGCACGCCGTAACGCTGCTCGAAAGTCTGCATCAACGACACAGGCACCGCCGATCCCCCGCACGCCACAAGACGCAGCGACGAGATGTCATGACCGGGTTCACGTTCCAGATAGTTCATTACGTCGTTCCAGATCGTCGGCACCGCACCGGTCACCGTCGGTCGCTGAGTCTCGATGAGATTCACCAGCGATTTGGCATCCATGAACCGGTCCGGCAGCACGATGTCAGCGCCCGCCATCAGGGCGGCGTACGGCAGCCCCCATGCATTCGCATGGAACATCGGCACGATCGCAAAAGCCTTGTCCGAGAAGCTCAAGCCCATCCCGTTGCCGCTGCAGACAGCCATCGAGTGCAGATAACTTGAACGGTGGCCGTACACCACGCCCTTCGGGTTACCGGTGGTTCCACTGGTGTAACACATTGCCGCAGCGGAGTTCTCGTCGATATCGGGCCAGTCGAATTGATCGGATTCGGCGGCGGTGATCTCGTGATAGCTCAGCACCTGCTTGCGGGAGCCCTCGAATGGCGACATGTCACCGGAACCCACCACGATCACGGTGTGGACGGTCTCCATGTTTCGCAGCACCGGGCCCAGAATCGGTGCCAGCGATACGTCCGCGATGATGACGCGGTCGTCGGCCTCGCAGGCGACGAACTCGACCTGCTCGGGAAACAACCGGATGTTCAGGGTGTGCAGCACCGCTCCCATCGACGGAACCGCGACGTACGCCTCCAGGTGTTCCTGGTTGTTCCACATGAAGGTGGCTACCCGTTGGTCCCCATCAATCCCCAGGCGACGCAGCGCATTGGCCAGACGCGCGGCCTGCTGGCCAACCTCACGATAAGTCGCGTGCCGGAAGCCATCACCGGTTGCGGTGGTCACGGTCCGGTCGCCATGGACGCCTACCGCGTATCGCAGGATCGCCGCGACGGTGAGCGGGGAGTTCTGCATGGTGCTATCCATGGGGGTCCTTCGATCGCGTTTACCTGCTGGTGGGCGCATACTATCGCCGCAGCAGACAGCCGCCGTCCCTTACTCCCTCAGAGAAACCCATCGGTCCGTGCAACGCTGGGGCTATCTGCGGCGATACATGTAGCGGATCATTGGTACGAACACACCTCAGGAGGCGGCCATGCGTAGGTACGCGATACTCGCCGTGGCAGCGGCGGCCTGCGGGGTGCTGGCCGGGCCTGCCGGACCGGCCTGGGCTGAGGAGTCGGCCCAAGACACAATCAACCGACTCCAGAAAGAGGGCTATACCGTGACCCTCGACAAGATCGGCACCGGCCCGATATCGAGTTGCGTGGTCACCAGCGTGCGCAACCCGCAGACCGTCACCCAGTGGGTTCCCTATGTCGGGCCGGGTCTAGGCAGGTTCGACTCCAGTTTTCTGGTGCCGGTGGTAACGAGTCAGTCCATCTCGGTGTCGTTGAACTGTCCGCAGCGGTAGCGATTAGGACGCTGCGCGCAGCTCCAACCCGGTCTTGACAACCTCAAGTGCGGTGACGGAGCCGTCGTAATCGGCCACGAACAAGCGGGTGCCGTCCCGGCTGACCGCGATACATGACACCGGGCCACCGGCATCGATGCGGTCGACGATCCGTGCGGTGGCGGTGTCGATGATCAGAACCTCATGGCCCAGGGCCAGGTAGGCAGCAGCGCCACGGACGGCCATCTGGACGGGCAGGCCGTCCACGGCGATCGTGTCGGACACCCGACCGGCCACCGCGTCCACAATCCGCACCACGCCACCGAGTTCGTCATCCCAGCCTGTTACGAGCACCTTGCGGTTGTCGCGATCGACGGCGATATCGCCGATCGATCCGCCCAGGGCGATGGTGTGCAGCACGCGACGCGCCCGGATGTCGATCAC
>JAPLAO010000267.1 GCA_026393245.1 Mycobacterium sp.
ATCAGGGCAGGAGGTGATAGCGATCAACGACGCTAACTACGAGCAATTGCTAGAGCATCAGATAGAGGCATTGGACGCTCAGATAACGGCGCTACTCCCGGATTGGGATGTGCCCAGCCTGAAGCGGTCCTACACCGAGTCCGAGATCTATTGCGCGCTGCCCAATTTCTACGACGCGGCCTGCTAGCGACCCGTCAGCTGATCAATCAGGTTGTAGCCCGCCGGATCATCGGGCAGCACCGGGGCGAAACCCTCCAGGAAGATGATCGCGATGACATTCGCGGCGATGACGCCGATGAAGAGCCAGATGACCGCCGTGGAGAGTTTGTGAAGCGCACTGCCCGCGGCGGGAGCGTGCGGAATGCCGCGTGGCATCAGCATCAACATCACGCCGACGTAGATCATCACAACGGCGAAGGTGATGAAGGCCCATGTATACAGATGGATCCCGAGAACCGGGTCGCCGTAGCCCTCGTCACCGGGCTTGATATGCAGAAGGATCTGCCGCACCGACACCGAGGCCCCAGCCAGCACACCGATAAGGCCCATGCCGAGACCCTGCGCATACCGGGCCGTGGTGAGCTCGCCGCGCCTGGCCGCCATGATGACGAACAACGCTCCGAGCGAGGACAGGAACATGCCGTATCGCTGCAACATACACAGCGGGCAGGGGAACTCGCCCATGGCGAATTGGATGTAGAACGCGCTGAGCACAACCCCGCAGTAGGCCAGTACCCAGGCGTGCAGTCCCCAGAAGGTGACCAAACCCCAAATACCGCCTCGGGTCGTCGTCACGTCGTCAACGGCGGGCGATGAGTCCGCAACCACGTCGGCCATCAGAAGCTCAGATCCAGCACCGAGGTGACGTGGAAACGGAAAAGCCCGATCATCGCGACGACGCCGACGACCCACAGCGTGATGACCACTCCACGATTGGCGCCACGCCACATCAACAGCGCGATCACCAACAGCAGGACCATGATGAGAATGTCCACTCGCGAACCCTAAGGCGCAGCGAACGTTTGCGGGGTGCCTTTGAGAGTTAGTAGATGCTCGAGGCCGTGATTGTCAGATCCCCGGACGAAGAGCCGGAGCAAGGGCGCTCAGCGGAATGTGCGGCTGCACGGTTCCGCCGTCCATCGACCACAGCAGCGCACCCGGTGTGAAGTCGATCGGCGCATCCCGGGCGACGGGATAGTCGGGCATGTACAGGATCAGTTCGGTCGGGGTGAGCGCCCAGGCGTTGTATCCGCCGGAGTACACCTTGTCCGGCGTCCACCGGGCCGCGATGAAGGGATAGCTGCCGGGATCGTGCGGCGGCGGGGCCTGGTCGAGCGCAGCCTGGATGAAGGGTGCGCCCAGCAACGGAACCGCGGCCGGATCCACCACGTCCGCAAGCTGCAGTTGGCGCCCGGCGGCCAGATCGAAGGTAAAGGTGCGGTACGCATTATTCAGGGCCGTGCCCTCGGCGTGATAGTTCTCGTGGAACACCACCGTGCGCAGGTTCCCGTGCTGGAACGTCTCGACGTTTGCGTCGCCCCAACTGTCTGCGACCATCCTCGACGAGGCCGTGCGCCAGTTGTTCATCAGCGTGCTGAGGTAGTCGCCGATCACCTTGCCCATAACGGGGTTGTCGAGCTCACCGGGAATCGCGATGTTGATCTCCCGGACCCCCAGGCGCTTCGACTGCACCTCGGCATGGCAGTACTGCCCGTTCCACTGACCACCGATCTGGTCACAAAATCCGGCTGCGGACGCCGACGCACCCGGCGCGGTAGCCACGCAGGCCACCGCGGTGATCACCGCGCCGGCCAAGCCGCCCATCCACGATGCGGCCCTCATCCGCGCCGCCACATTATGGAAGTTCGACTTTGCTTGCGCGCCAACGGCCGTCAACTTTCTCCAGGGTCATCTTCATCCGGCTGCGGTCGATCCGCGGGTCGGGCAGCTTGGTGTTGGCTACCGCCTGGTCGACGAACAGCAGAATCACCGCCCTATCCTTGGATACCGACTGCACCGCCGAGTCAATGACCACCCCGTGCGCCGTCGCTTTGTTCTCGATCAGCAGCTGCCGAAGCTCGACGCTGGACTTCGAGTACATGTCCTTGAACTCACCGGTGGCTCCGTCGAGAACCTGCTGGAAGTTCTCATCCACATTGTTGGAGTCGATGCTGGTGAGCACCTGCGCGTAGCTCACCGCCGTGCGCTGGGCCTCCTGGCCGGCATGGTCAATCTGACGGGCCTGCCACACCTGCCAGCCGAGAACGCCGGCGCCGGCCAGCAGCCCGACGAAGACGGCGACGGCCACAACGATTCGGGCGCTCGGGAGCTTGCGCTTCGGCTCGGCGACCTCGACGGCGCTAGCCGCATCGATCTCGACCTCGACGGCGCTAGCCGCATCGATCTCGACCGCATCGCTCTCGACCGCATCGCTCTCGACCGCATCGCTGTCCAACGCATCGGTGTCGATCTCGGTCGCACTCTCGTCCGCGGCGTCTTCGGTGACGGCAGTGTCATCGGTCATGATTGGCATCTTCGTCTATCACTGCTCATGAGGGCTCAACTGGGCGGTTCAACCGGCAGGATCGGGCCGCCGTAGGGAGTCGGGATGGAGAACCTGCCTTGCGGCTCGGGATC
>JAPLAO010000116.1 GCA_026393245.1 Mycobacterium sp.
CTGCGTCGCCGAACACCGGGATCCGCACCGTGACGCAGCGTCCGCTCGTGCGGTTGAGCCAGATGACGGTGCGCCGACGCGATGCCACGAACGCCAGCGCACCCAGTTTGCGGGGCAGCTTGGACGCCGGTGGCAGCTTCGTACCGCCGGTCACGGGCAGTTCGATGATGGACGCCTCTGTCATGCCAGACCTCTCGACGATGCCGTGGTACTGCTCTGTACCAACTGCTTGACCGTACGGTACCCTTCGGTACCAGAGTTGACAAGGGAGGACGGGGTGAGCGCACCGGTCGCCGAGCAGGAGGCCCCCGGGCAGGGGTTCCGCCGTCGGCTGCTCGACGGTCTGGCGGACTCCATCGTGGAACGCGGCTACCGCGACACCACAGTCGCCGATATCGTCCGGCACGCCCGCACCTCCAAACGCACCTTCTACGACCACTTCGCCACCAGGGAGCAGTGCTTCGTCGAACTGCTGTCGACAAACAACGAGGACCTCGTCGCCGCTGTGCGTGACGCTGTCGACGCGACCGCACCGTGGCAGCAGCAGGTGCGCCAGGCCGTCACCGCCTATGTGCAGACGATCGACGCCACCCCGGCCATCACGCTGAGTTGGATTCGGGATCTGCCCGCACTCGGTGCGGACGCCCGGCCGATGCTGCGCCGGGGCTTCAACCGTTTGGCCGCGATGATCACCGAACTCAGCGCCAGTCCGGGATTCCAGCGCGCCGGACTGGCGCCACTGTCTGCCGCCGCGGCGATCATCCTGGTCGGTGGTCTTCGGGAATTCACCGCGCAGACGGTCGAGGACGGCGCGGAGGTAACGGAGATGATCGAACCGGCGGTGGCGGCTGCGATGGCGTTACTGGCCGCCACCGGCTGAGCGCGCGGGTAGGACGAACGCGAACGGACGGGCGAAGCCCAGGCCCTTCAGTCGAGCGTTACGGATGGCATTGACCGGAACCTCCACCAGTGCGCCCGACGACGGCTCATAACAGCGCAGCACCGAACCCTGGAGTTCGGTCAGCAGCACCCAGTGCCGCGGAATCGCCGAACCGATCAGCATCGCCACCGGCCAGCCATCGGCGACCGCGGCGCAGACGTCGGCGAGACCGTCGCGGCGCAGCGCGTGCCGCCACCGGTAGCGCACACCACGCGCGGCGGCGTGGGTGTTCAGCGCCCGGGCCATCCCGGCCGGCGTGGTGCCCAACGCCCGCGGCCACACCACGTTGACCGCACGGTGCACCCGGCCCTGCTCGGAGTCGAACCACTGCTGGCCGCGGGCCGCTTGCAACGGCGCGCCGTATTCGGCGTCGAGCAGGGCGCCAGCCATCACCGCCACGCTGGGTCCACAGGTCACCCCGTCGCGCTGCCGCAGCCAGGCCATGATCGCCACTGTAATCCGCCGGGCGTAAGTTAATCGCCGACCCAGGAAGGACCGATATGGCCCAGACGATGCGCGCCGAGCGTTTCTACGCCGACACGAAATCCGTTGTTCTCGAGGATGTTCCGATCCCCGAACCCGGTCCGGGCGAGGTTCTGGTCAAGGTGGCGTTCTGCGGTATCTGCCACTCCGACGTCAGCCTGGTCAATGGCACGTTTCCGGCCCAGCGACCGGTGGTCACCCAGGGCCACGAAGCATCCGGCACGATCGCCAAGTTGGGCGCGGGCGTCAAGGGCTGGTCGGAGGGCGACCGGGTGATCGTCGCGGCTGGCCGGCCGTGCATGGGTTGCCCGAACTGCCGTCGTGGGGACTTGGCGACCTGTCTGCGGATGCAACTGATGGCGTTCGCCTACGACGGTGCCTGGGCGGAGTACACCGTCGCGCAGGTGATCGGGTTGACCCGGGTGCCCGACAATGTGCCACTGGAGCAGGCAGCGATCCTGGCCGACGCGGTGTCCACTCCGTTCGGGGCGGTGGTGCGCACCGGCAAGGTGGTCATCGGGGAGTCAGTCGGAGTGTGGGGTGTCGGCGGTATCGGCACACACATCGTGCAGCTGGCGCGTCTCGTGGGTGCCGCGCCGATTATCGCCGTGGACATCAACCCGGTGGTGTGCGACCGCGCGCTGGAACTGGGCGCCGATTTCGCCTTCGACTCCACCGACCCCGACCTGTTGGACAAGATCAGCGACGCGACCGGCGGCCGCAAACTCGACGTGGCCTTCGATGCAGTCGGACTGAAGGTGACGTTCGAGCAGGCGCTGGAAAGTCTGACCGTCGGTGGGCGCCTGGTGGGTGTCGGCATGAGCGACCAGTGCCCCACAGTCGGGCCCACGTCGATGTTCGGCCTGACCCGTAAACAGGTCCTCGGGCATCTGGGTTATCAGAACGTCGATATCGAGACGCTGGCCAGGCTGGTCTCACTCGGGCGGCTGGACCTGTCTCGTTCGATCAGCCGGATCATTCCGCTGGAAGACATCGCCGACGGTATCGACGCGCTCGAACGAGGCGACGGAAATCCGATCCGGATCCTGGTGCAGCCCTAGCTCATGAACCGCACGCCAACCCGCGTTGAGCGCAAGGAGGTCACCCGACGCGCGATCATCGGGGCAGCGCTGAAGCTTCTCGACGAACGCAATTTCAGCGCACTGAGCCTGCGCGAAGTGACCCGCGAGGTCGGCATCGTGCCCGCCGGTTTCTATCGGCACTTCGAGTCGATGGAGGCACTGGGTCTGGTGCTCATCGACGAGTCGTTCCGCTCACTTCGGGAGATGCTGCGTTCCGCGCGCACCAACAAACTCGACCCCAACCGGATGATCGAATCCACCGTCGAGATTCTCACCGCCAGCGTCACACAGCAGCGCGAGCACTGGCGCTTCATCGTCCGCGAACGGTCCAGCGGTATTCCCATTCTGCGCCATGCGATTCGCGCCGAGATCCTGCTGATCACCTCGGAACTGGCGGCCGACCTGGCCCGTTTCCCGGGCCTGGACACCTGGAGTGCCGAGGATCTCAACATCCGGGCCGGCTTGTTCGTCAACTCGATGATCGTGATCGCCGAGGCCATCGAGGATGCCCCGGATGCAGCCACAGTCGAGGAGATCACCCGTACCGCGGTCCGCCAACTGAGGATGATCACGGTGGGCGTCGCCGGCTGGCGCAGCGACCAGGGTTCAATACCTACAGTTCCTTAGGAGGTGCGATGCGCAACCCGAATTCCGGTGAGCCGTTCACAAATTCAGACGACGAGATCGCCGCCGCACTGCAGGACGTGTCGATCCCGACGCTGTTGCTGTCGTGTGTGCACATGACCGACGACGAGTCGGTCCGGCAGTCGATCCTGGAGGGCCCACTCAAGCCGGCCGGGCTGTTCCTCAACGAGGTGCAGGGCTACATGTCCGGGGATGACAAGGCTGCCGCGCGCACCCTGGCCCTGGACATCATTCGCGACTACCGCGATCGCGGCTGTCCGGAGCCGGCACCCATCGATCGAGCCCGCCTCAAGCAGATGATGACCTGGCTGGTCGCCGGCGAGGTGGGTGACGAGTACGTGCCGATGATGCTCGAGGAGATGGGTCTAGACGGCCGCGACGCCCGCGAAGGTGAGTTGCACTCCGACCCCGGCGCCCGCGCCGAGTTCCCGGTCATCGTGATCGGTGCCGGTGAGTCCGGCTTGCTGGCCGCGATACGGCTCCACCAGGCTGGCGTGCCCTACACCGTGATCGAGAAGAATCCCGGTGTGGGTGGAACCTGGTGGGAGAACAGCTATCCCGGCGCCCGGGTGGATGTCGGCAACCACTTCTACTGCTACAGCTTCGAACCCTCCGATCACTGGTCGGAGTTCTTCGCGCGTCAGCCTGAGTTGCAGAACTATTTCGCCAACGTGATGGAACGCCACGGCGTCACCGAGCACGTCCGGTTCAACACCGAGGTCGTCTCCGCTGCTTGGAATGACGACTCCGGCGACTGGGCGCTGACCGTTCGCGGTCCTGATGGTGGCACTGAGGTGCTGCGTGGCCGTGCGGTCATCAGCGCCGTGGGTCAACTGAACCAGCCGCTCGTTCCTGACCTTGCGGGCGCGGCCAGCTTCGCCGGTCCGGCCTTCCACACCGCGCGCTGGGACCACGGCGTCAACCTCGACGGCAAGAACGTCGTCATGATCGGCGCCGGCGCCACCGGGTTCCAGTTAGCTCCGGCAATCGCCGATTCGGTCGGGCGGCTCACCATCTTTCAGCGCACCGCGCAGTGGATGTTCCCCAACCCGGATTACCACGCCAAGGTCGGCTCGGGCGTTCGGGGGGCACTACGGCACCTACCGTTCTACGGCCGTTGGTACCGGTTCCTGATCTTCTGGCCCGGTTGCGATACCGGCCTGGCGGCGGCGATCGTCGACCTTGGTACCGGTTCCTGATCTTCTGGCCCGGTTGCGATACCGGCCTGGCGGCGGCAATCGTCGACCCCGAGTGGCCGGACCAACAACGTTCCGTCAGCGCCGCCAACGATATGGCCCGGATGATGTTCACCGAGTGGATCACCAGCCAACTCGACGGCGACGAGGAGTTGGCCGCCAAAGTCATCCCGGACTATCCGGCGACCGGTAAACGCACCCTGCAGGACAACGGCAGTTGGCTGCAGACACTGCGGCGCGACAACGTGGAGCTGATCCGGTGCGGTATCGATCACATCGAGTCAGACGCGGTCATCGACGGTGACGGAGTCCGCCATTCGGCCGATATCCTGGTGTACGCCACCGGTTTTCGGGTTAACGACTTTCTTTCCTCGTTGACAGTCACCGGTCGTGGCGGAGTAGATCTGCACCAGATGTGGGGCCACAGGCCCTCGGCCTACCTGGGCATCACCATCCCGGGTTTCCCGAACTTCTTCTGCATGTACGGACCCGGTACCAACCTCGCCAGCGGTGGCAGCCTGATCTTCCACTCCGAGTGCGAGATGCGCTACATCATGGGGTGCATCGACCTGCTGCTGGCGTCAGGCAAGACCGAGATGGAGCCGAAACCGGATCGCTACGACGATTGGTACCAGCGCAGTCAGGCCGAGCTGAAGACGATGGTGTGGTCGCAGCCGACCATCAAGCACAGCTTCTATAAGGACGCTCGCGGGGTGGTGCATTCACTGAGCCCGTGGCGCCTCGTCGACTTCTGGACGTGGACCCGGGAACCGGAGCCGGCTGACTTCCTGATGACCTGAGCATGGTGCACTGATCGTCATGGCGGTTGTGCGTCCGGCGGACGGATTCGTCGGCAAAGTCAAAGACCTCACCGGGCCCGGTATCACCGACCACTTCGGCGCAATGTGCACCGACCTGGGCGCCTCAGTCCTTGCCACAGACGGCAGCCTGGTCTCGGTGTTCGGGGATACCTTCTCCGGAAACCGGGTCGGCGTGGGCGATTGGCGCTCACCGGTGATCCTGATCGGCAGCGGTGATGCAACCCACCCCATCGTCTATCGCAGGGCCGGCGGTGGCGATACCCGCTACGCCCGACAGCTCTGGCACTACCGGCATCGCAACAGTCGGGGCCTATTGCGCCGCGGAATCAGTACGGTAATTCCGTCCGACCTGTTGCGGGTGGGTGACACGCTGTACCTGCATGCCATCGTCAACCAAGGATTCGGCAACGTGGTGTGGACCGAGATCTGGCGTTCCGATGACAACGGCATATCGTGGCACAACCTCGGCGAGTCGGCGAAGTTCCCGGCCGGCCAGTACGGCGGCTACGCGCAGTGCTGGTCCTGGGATTTCAACCCCGACGACGGCTGGGTGTACGCGGTGTCGACCGGATTCCAGCGCAACAAGGGCCTGATACTTCGGCGGGTGCGGCCGGAACATATCGGCGATCGGTCGCGGTATCTGGGCTGGAGCCACGGCCGGTGGGGGAAAGAGGCCACCGTCATCACCCCTGATGGCGAAACCTGGGGAGAGCTCTCACTGCGGCGGTTGGATTGCGGCACTTGGGTTCTGGGCGGCTTCCTATCATCCTCCTACGCGCTGGGATACCGCACCATCGCCAGCCCGACGGCAGACCTGGCCGACATTCCAATTCAGCGCCCGGTGCTGGGCTGCGAATGGGCGGACGAGGATCACGACGGCTGCCAGGTGGCGCAACTGTACGGTGGCTACGTGCTTCCCGGTAGTCGACTCGGCGTCGCGGGCGGCGTGGGACTTGTTGTGTCGCAATGGAATACGGCGCACGGCTGGCCGTATCAGGTGATGCAGTTCCGGGTGACGCTGCAGGACACGACGGGCGCGTGACCCATTACCGTGGCTGCCGCCACATAGGCCACAGCGGAGGGCCCCCGCCCGGCATCACGATCTCGCCGGTCACCTCGAAACCGAAGCGCTGGTAGTACCCGATGTTGTCGGGGTTGCTGGATTCCAGGTAGGCCGGCGCGCACTCGGCATCGCAACGGTCCAGCCGGGAACGCATCAGCGCGTGGCCGAATCCGCCGCCGCGGACCTGCGGATCGCTGCCGATCATCGCGAGATACCAGTGCGGCTCCTCCGGATGGACCGCTTTCATCTCCTCGGTGAGCGCCCGCGCCACACCCAGCCGACCGCGGAACGCCCGTACCGCCGACGGCAACATCGCCACCTGCGCGCGCGCCGACTGTTCGTTAACGCCGGGCGGATCCCACAGCGCGACAGCGCCGATACCCGAGTCTGTCGTAGCGACCTCAGCACCCGGCCCGGCAAGGAAATGGTGGCGAGCCAATGCGGCGAAGAACCCCGGCAGCGCGGCGCGACGGCGGGACGCGTCGGGAGAAAGCCACGCAAACACCGGGTCGTCGAAGAAGGCGCGGGCGAGCACCCGCGCGAGGGCGGGGACGTCGGGCCGGCGGGCCGGGCGCGCGTCGATGGGCATTGCGGTCAGGCTAACGCGGCGATCATCCCAGCAGTGTGGTGATGCCTAGCGTGACCACGCACACCACCACCACCACGGTGGTCACTGCGTACACCAGTGTTCCGGCCCGGCCGGTCACGAAACTGCCCATCAGGTCCCGGTCGCGCGCCAGTCCCACCATCGCCAGCAACAGCGGCACCAGCAGCACGGCGTTGAGCACCTGTGTGCCGACCAGGATCGTCACCAGCGGTGCATTCGGCGCCAGCACGATCGTCGCGCTGATCGCGGTGACAATGCCGTAGGTCAGGTAGAAGGTGCGCGCGTCGCGGTAGGGGTCGTCGATGGCGGCCTCCACGCCGACGTACTCGCATACCGAGTAGGCCGTCGACAGCGGCAGGATCGAGGCGGCCAGAAACGCCGCGCCGATCAGGCCGACGGCGAACAGTGTCCCGGCCGCCTTTCCCGCCAGCGGCTGCAACGCCACCGCGGCGTCGGCAGCATCGGCAATGTGCAGTCCGTCGCGGTGCAGGGTGGCCGCGCACGCCACTACGACGAAGAAGCCGATGACCCCGGTCAGCACCGCGCCGGTGATGACGTCGACGCGCTCCAACGCCAAGTCCTCGATCCGCAGTTTCTTGTCGACGGCGTAGGACTGCATGAATGACAGTCCCCACGG
>JAPLAO010000047.1 GCA_026393245.1 Mycobacterium sp.
ACGGCGGCGACGCCGGCGGGCTGTCGGTCTTCGGCCCCGGTGGCCGCGGCGGTGTCGGTGGCGCCGGCGTCAACGGCGCCCCGGCCGCGATGTCGGGCGCCGACGGGCGCAGCGCAGGCTTGGGCGCACCCAAGCTTTCGTTGCTGTCGCGCGTCGCCCTCGACCTATTCCTGGATGCTGGGGCGTTGCTCGGGCTCCAGTCGGGCTATGTGGCGATGTTCGCCCGCGACGGCCAGATCGTGCATACATCGTCGGCCGGCTATGCAGACATCGCCTCGCACACGCCCATGGAACTCGACACCCGGTTCCGCATCGCCTCGATGACCAAGCCCATCACCGCGGTCGCCGCCATGATCCTCGTCGAAGAGGGCTTCCTCGGCCTCGACGACGCGGTGTCGGACTACATACCCGCCGCCGCGAATCTTCGTGTCGCCACCAGCCAGGACGCCTCGGATGGGACCATCCCAACCGTCCCGCTCGAGCGGCCGCTGACGGTGCGGGATCTGTTGAAGTTCGCCTCGGGCATCGGCGGCAACGGCGGCACATCGGATCTCGACGCACTCTGGGCCGCTAACAACATCTATGCAGGCTCGGGCACCCTCGCCGAGCGCGTCGATCGGGTGTTCCAGGCACCCCTCTACGAACAGCCGGGCACCCGCTGGCGCTACGGCTCGTCCGCGGACGTGCTCGCCCTCGTGGTCGAAGTGGCCAGCGGCGATGCCTTCGGCGATTTCGTGACGGATCGGATCCTGACGCCCCTCGGCATGACGTCGACCGAGTTCCTCACCACCGAATCCGCGGAGGCCGGACTCGCCACCATGTACACCCAGGATTCGAAGGGCCGTCTCGTGGCCGTTGATCGCTCGGGCAGTGAACCGCTGGACTGGACACCGGGCGGCAGCGGACTCGTCTCGACCGCGAGCGACTACATGCGCTTCGCGTCGATGCTCTGGAGCCACGGGACGTATCGGGGCATTCAGATCCTCAAGGCAGAAACCGTCGATCTGATGACACACGCCGCCGTTCCGTCGGGTGTTCTCGTGGACAACGGCATCGAAGGCCTCGGCTGGGGACTCGGCATGGCCGTGGTGGTTGATGGGGATGCGACGGCGACGTTTGACCGGACCGGCGACTTCTGGTGGTCGGGCACCTACGGCACGACATTCTTCGTCAGCCCCAGTACCGGTCTGATCGGCGTCGTGCTCAGCCAGAACCAGACGGGCCCGTACAGCCCGACTCCCTACGTGATCTACCTCGCGCAGGCACTGGCGTTCTTCGGGCTCTGAGTGAACGCTGCGTCCATTACGATCCGCTGGTGTCCCGTATGCCCGCCGGAGCGTCCGTGATCGGCCGCCTGAAATCGTTGGGCTTTCAGTCCAAACTGCTGATCATGATGCTGACGGTCAGCGTGATCTCGGTACTGATCGCCGGCCTGATTGGCTACCTCTCCGGCACCACCTCGCTGCGCAACGCCGAGTTTGCTCGGCTGATCCAACTCCGCGAGTCCCGCAGCGAGGCGATCACCGCCTACTACGGCGGGATTACCAACGCGGCGACAGTGCTGACCCACTCGCCATCGACGGTGAGCGCCACAAGCGAGTTCACCGCGGCGTTCGCCGACCTGCAGAAGACGCCGCTGCCGCCGGGTGCGAAAGAGGCGGTGGACAACTATTACGCGACTGTGTTCGATCCTGCCCTCGAGGAGGGCAGGGGTGGGGACGCCGACGCGGCACTGTTCCGGCCTAAGTCCAACGCGCCGACCTACCTGCAGAGCCTTTACACGGTTCCGGCCAAGGGTGACTTCAAGGCTTCGGAGAAGATCCAGACCGCTGGCGATCCGAGCGAATGGTCAAAACTCAATCAGCGGTACCAGCCCTTCTTCGCTGACTTCGCCGACCGGTTCGGGTTTGACGACGCGATGTTGATCGACACCGACGGCAATGTGGTGTACTCCGTCTACAAACAGACCGATTTGGGCGCCAATCTGCTCGGCGGACCCTTCAAGGGCACCAAACTGGCCGATGCCTACCGGCAGGCGATGCGGGCCGCGTCGGTCGACGAGCTAATCCTGACCGACTTCGAGGAGTACGCCCCGGCCTACGGAAAGCCCACTCCCTGGGTGCTGACCCCGATCGGCGACGGGGACAAGATTGAAGGTGTTCTGGCACTGCAACTTTCGGTCGACGGCATCAATGACGTGATGACCGGCAAACGGGAATGGGTGAAGGACGGCCTCGGGGAGACCGGCGAGACATACCTGGCCGGACCGGACCGGCTGATGCGCTCGGTGTCCCGCGAACTGCTGGTGTACCCCAAGACCTTTCTGACTGATGTGGTGGCCAACGGAACGCCCTCGGAAGTCGCGAGGCGCCAAGTGGAGACCGGTGACAGCGTGCTGCTGCAACCGGTGAACACCACCGCGGTGAATCTTGCCCTGAGCGGCCAGACCGGTGTTGCTACCGCAAAGAGTTACCTCGGCCCCGAGTCATTGCTCGCCTACGCCCCGCTGAATCTGCCGGGCCTGAACTGGGTGATCGTCGCCAAGGTCGACCGATCAGAGGCACTCGCGCCCGTCGATGCGTTCGCCCGCAATGTCGCGCTGTCCACCGCTGCGATAGTCCTCGCCGTCTGCCTGCTGGCGCTGCTGTTCAGCCGCATCCTGACCCGCCCGGTCACAACATTGGCCGACGCGGTGCGCCGGGTCAGTGGCGGCGAACTCGGCGTCACCGTGCCGGTTACCTCCCGCGACCAGTTCGGCCAACTCGCCTCGGACTTCAACGATATGAGCGCCAGTCTGCAGACCAAGCAGTTGCTCATCGACGAACAGCGCGGCGAGAACGACAAACTGCTGAGCTCCCTCATGCCGGAGCCGGAGGCCCGGCGCTACCGCGAGGGCGAGGAGAACATCAGCACCCAGCACCGCGACGTCTCGGTGATCTACGCGCAGTTCCTCGGCTTCGATGAATTCTCGCGTTCACTGTCGTCGGAAGAATCGGTGTCGATGCTGAACTCGATTGTCCAAGCCTTCGACGGTGCCGCCGAACGGCACGGTGTCGAGCAGGTCCGCAGCATGCAGGACACCGGTCTGCTGGCCACCTGCGGGCTGGTTGTGCCCCGGGTGGACCATGCCAGTCGCACCATCGCCTTCGCCAACGAACTCACCGAGATCGTGGCGAGTTTCAACGATCAACACGGTGCCGGGTTGGCGATGCGGGCGGGTATCGACAGCGGCCCGGTGACCAGCGGTCTGGTGGGAGAGCGTTCCACCGTCTACGCACTGTGGGGTGAGGCCGTCGACCTGGCCCACCGGGTGCATGCGGCCACCGGGGCGGCGGGCACCTTCGTCAGCAGCCGGGTGCGTGACGCCGTTGTCGGCATCTACTCGTTCTCCGAAGCCGGAACCATCACCGGTGCCGCCGGCACCGAGACGGTATGGCGCCTGGACGCCGAGGACTGACAGCCGGTATGAGCAACTTCACCAGACAACCCTGGTTTTGGCCCGTCCTCGGAGTTGTCGTCGGCCTGCCCCTGGCATTGCTGCTTCTCAATGAGATGCACGGGGCACTGGTGCGTCGCGGCAGTGCCTATGTCAAATCCGTTGCGCTGCTCAGGAACTGGTTATTGCCGGCCACTGCGGTTTACCTTCTGATCGGTCAGCTCAACCACAGCGATCATGGTGATGGGCGCGGCACCTGGACCAAACTCGCCGCCACCGCGGTCGGCTTCCTGATCATGCTGCTGGTGCTGTCGGGCGCCAATGCTGCGCTGTTCGGCGAGGCCCGGCCCGGAAGTTGGCGCAGACGGCTGCCGGGCATCTTCGTCGACCTAGGCCGGTTGATCCTCATCATCATCGGTATCGGTCTGCTGCTGTCCTGGGTGTGGGGCGCCAACATCGGCGGCTTGATCACCGCGGTCGGGGTGACCTCCATCGTCATCGGCCTGGCCGTACAGACCGCGGTGGGCCCGGTCATCTCCGGACTGCTGCTGCTGTTCGAACAACCCTTCCGGATTGGCGACTGGCTCGACACCAAGTTCGGTAAAGGCCGTGTGGTTGAGGTGAACTGGCGCGCGGTGCATCTGGACACCGAGAACGGCCTCCAGATCGTGCCCAACGCGGCACTGGCCGGCGATTCGTTCGTCAACCTCAGTCGGACCGCCGCGCCGTACTTCAAGGCAAAGGCCACGCTCACCTTTGCCCCGGAAGACCCACCCGGTGCGGTCAAGGCAGCACTGCTCTCAGTCGCCGAAAGCCTGCCGGCGAAGCTGTCCGGCGTGCCGGCCAAGGTGTTCTCCATTGGTGTCAGCGGTGACGATCTTCGGTTCATGGCTTATCGGGTGATCGTCCCGATCGCCACTGCGGCTGACGAGTTCGCCACCACCGCGCTGATGCTGCACCGCGCCTGGTACGCCGCACAGCGGGCCGGTCTGCATCTGAATGACATCACCTCACCGGATCAGGCGGGCGCGGCCTACGCCGCCGAGCACCTCCCGGAGATCGCCGACGCACTGGGCCTCGACGACGATGCGCTGGCGATCATGGTGGCCGACGCCCGGGTGCTGCCATACACCGAAGGCGAGATCATCCAACCGGTCGGCAGCATTCCGCAGGCGATGGGGTTCATCGCCGAGGGCACGGTGGGGATGTTCGTCTGCGCCGAGGACGGCCGGCAACTCGACCTGGGTGAGCTCACGGTGGGTGACTACATCGGCGGAACCGCGCTGACGCGACAGCGGATGTTGACCGGGGTGGTCGCTATCAGCGATACCACGATCGTCTCGGTGCCCCGAGACACGATGAATACCGTTGTGCAACAAAATCATCGCCTCGCTCGCCAGATCGGCGAGACCATCGATATGCGCCGCCGTGCCGCGCGCGAGGCGTTGGGCGAGGCGGCCCAGGGCGTGCGCTAGCCGGGCGCTGATTTTCTACAAAGACTGCGTAGCTGCCCGCAGCACCTCGGCCAGTGCAGTGGCGCGGGGATCGGTGACGACGTCCTCCAGGAAGATCCGGTTGCCGTCCGGCCCGGCCAGTGGCACCCGCCAATTCGGATATTCATCGGTCGTGCCGGGTTGGTTCTGGGTGCGGCGCTCACCCACCGCATCGGCCAGGCTCAGTGCCAGCAGTCGTGACGGGGTGCGGCCCAGATATCGGTGGAGCGCGGTGGTGACGTCCGCTTCGTCGGCGTCGGCGTCCGCCCCAAGCAGTCCGACCCGGCGCAACTCCGCCATCCATCCGGCCTGCTCGTTGCGGTGATCGGCCATCTCGTCTTCTCTCGATCGGGTCAGCAACCCCAGTGCGTGCCGCAGCCGAACGTGTTCGCCGGCCAGATAGCCCGGCGTCGGCGGCAGGTCATGGGTGGTCACCGAGGACAGGCAGAGGTCGCGCCAGTGCTCGGCCGACAGCGGCCCCCGGGTGTACCCGTCGATTTCGAACCACAGGATCGAGGTGCCCAGCAATCCGCGGTCGCGCAGATATTCGCGTACCCACGGTTCGACGGTGCCGAGATCCTCGCCCACCACGACCGCGCCGGCCCGATGCGCCTCCAGCGCGACGATGCCGATCATGGCGTCGTGGTTGTAACGCACATAGGTGCCCTGGGTGGGCGGTACGCCCTGCGGGATCCACCACAGCCGGAACAGGCCGATGATGTGGTCGATGCGCACCCCGCCGGCGTGCCGGAGGATCGTCGAGATCAGCGCCCGAAACGGTTGGTAGCCAAGCTCTTCGAGCTGATCCGGCCGCCACGGCGGCTGGGACCAATCCTGGCCGAGCTGGTTGAACTCATCCGGTGGCGCACCCGCATTCACCCCGAGCGCCAGCACATCCTGTAGCGACCACGCGTCGGCTCCGGAGGGGTGCACCCCGACGGCCAGATCGTGCATGATGCCCAGCGCCATGCCCGCACGGGTGGCCTGGGACTGGGCGGCGGCCAACTGATCGTCGAGCTGCCACTGCAACCACCGATGGAAATCGACTGCGCGGTGGTGTTTCGCGGCGAACGCGGCGACGTCCGCGTTGGCCGGGTGCTGTAGTCCGTGCGGCCACGCCCGCCAGTCGGTGCCGAACTTCTCGGCCAGCGTGCACCAGACCGCGAAGTCGTCGAGTGCGGTGCCCTCCCGATCCTTGTAGGCCCCGAACGCGAGTTCCCGACCCGCCGATCGCGGGACTTCGTAGACGCACATCAGCGCCGCGCGTTTGGCGGCCCAGGCGCCGTCGCGGTCGATAGTGTCGGATGCGCGGGCCTGCGCCGCACACTCCGCCTGCAGTCGGCGGACCCGGCGCCGTTTAGCCATCGCGCCGAATTCCGGGATCGCCTCGACCCGCAGATACAGCGGGCTCACGAAACGCCGTGACGTCGGCAAGTAGGGCGAGGGTTCCATGGGTTTGGGTTCCATGGGTTTGGGTTCCATGGGTTTGGGTTCCATGAGTAACGTCGGCGCGGCCGCATGCAGGGGGTTGACCAGAACGTAGTCGGCGCCGTGCCGGGCACCCGCCCACACCGCCAGGTCGCTGAGATCGACCAGATCGCCGATACCCCAGGAGTCCGCCGAGGTCACGCTGTAGAGCTGGGTGGCCAGACCCCAGGCTCGGCGACCACCCATCCGGGCCGGCAACCCCAACCACGACGGCGTGACGATCAGCGGCGTGTGGGATTCCACAGCACCGGAGTTCAGATACACCCGGTGGTAGCCCAGTGGAAGATCGCCCGGCAGGACGAACGAGGCCTCTCCGACCAGCCGGTCGCCGAGGTGAAACGGCGCGGTGAAGTTGTCGACCTGGCGCAGTCCGCCGCGGGCGGTGCCGTCCTCCAGACGGATCCACACGTCCGCCGGATCACCGTGGGTGACGTGCACCCAGAACGTCGTCTCGGCACCGGAGCGGGTGACGATCGTCGGCGGCAACGTCCGCATCCAGTATCGCCGATCCTGTTCGGAAAGCGCTGTCGCACAGTCATCGTCGGTGTCTGCCTGTATTCCCAACGCGGCCAGCACCGCCACCACCGTCGAATCCTCGACGGGTTTCAGGTGGCCGACCCAATCGTAGTACTCGGTGGCCACCCCCATCCGATGGGCGAGTGTGGCCAGTGCCGGATTGGTCATGACTGTCATCATGGCGGGTGAACCCGACCTCAGCGCAGCGAACCCGACAAGTCGATGGTCAGCACACCAGCGATGATCAGCACGATCCCGGCCACCATCATCGGCGTCAGGGGTTCGGCGAACACCACCCGCCCGATCAGGGCGACCAGAGCCACACCGCACGCCGTCCACAGGCCATAGGCCACCCCGACCGGCATGCCCAACCGAAGCGTCAGCCACAGCAGCGCGAACGAGGCGAGGTAGCCGAGCACCACCGGGAGAATCCAAGCCCGCTTGCGGAACCCGTCAGAGGCGCGCATCGACAGCGTCGCGCACACCTCGATGATGATGGCGCCGGCCAACGCCAACCACATCACGGTGCGGCGTCCTCGGGCGTCCTGGGGTGTGATCCGAACTCGATCATCAGCACACCGGCGATGATCAGCCCGATGCCGATCACGATCGGGACGGTCAGGGGATCCCCGAAAATCACGGCGGCGATCCCGGCGATCAGTGCCGTCCCGACCGCGCCCCAGATGCCATACGCCACCCCGACCGGCATCCCGGTCTGCAAAACCCGCGCCAGGCCTACGAACGCGGTGCCGTATCCGATGACGACCAGGACGAGCCAGATCGGGCGATCCTGGGAGGCCCGCAGGGCCAGCGTTCCGGTGACCTCGGCGACGATGGTGGCGCACAGCAACAACCATTTGCGCATGGCCTGGGCACCTTTCGGGTTGGTGCGCAGCATAACGATTGCCGCCCGGCGGTTTAGACTTCGACCCCGGGAGGTGTCGCATGGAACGACTCACCGGACTGCTGTCCGCACTACCGCCGCCGATGCGCGACCCGGTGCTGTTCGCCGTGCCGTTCTTCCTGCTGTTCCTGACCATCGAGTGGACTGCGGCGCGCAGACTCGAACACGGTCAGGATCCACCCGCCCGCGGGTCCTATCGGGCTGCCGACGCGCGAGCCTCGATCCTGATGGGCCTGGGGTCCGTTGCCACCATGGCGTTCTGGAAGTTCTTCGGGTTGCTGGGTTACGTCGCGCTGTACGCCTACGTCGCGCCCTGGCACCTGTCGGCCCGGCACTGGTCCACCTGGGTGATCGCGATCGTCGGCGTGGATGTGTTGTTCTACGCCTATCACCGGATCGCCCATCGGGTTCGGCTGATCTGGGCCACCCATCAGGCGCACCACTCCAGCCGCTATTTCAACTTCGCCACCGCGCTGCGCCAGAAATGGAACAACAGCGGCGAGTTGATCATGTGGATCCCGTTGCCGCTGTTGGGAATTCCGCCGTGGATGGTGTTCACCAGCTTCTCGATCAACCTGGTCTACCAGTTCTGGATCCACACCGAGCACATCGGGACACTGCCGCGCGGAGTCGAGTTCCTCTTCAACACGCCGTCGCACCACCGGGTGCACCACGGGATGGATCAGCTGTACCTGGACCGCAACTACGGTGGCATCCTCATCATCTGGGACCGGCTGTTCGGCACCTTCCAGCCTGAGGTCTTCCGGCCGCACTATGGACTGACAAAGGGCCTGAACAAACCGGTGAATACCGACAACATCTGGAAGCTGGAGACCCGCGAGTACGTGGCGATCGCCCACGACGTCGCCTCGGCCACCACCTGGCGCGACAAGCTGGGCTACATCTTCGGACCACCCGGCTGGGAACCCGCCGACCGTGGCACCATGGACCAGTGCGCATCGTTTTCGACCGTGACGTTGACTCGCGACTGATCGAACGCGCCCTGGCCCCGGCCGTTTTCGGGTCGATGTGGCTGGACCCGGCAATCGTTGGGCCCCGCCCCGACTATCCGAGACTGCCCGGCGCCACGACCTGCGATCTGCTGGTGGTCGGCGGCGGCTACACCGGACTGTGGACCGCCCTGCATGCCGCCGAACGTGATCCCGGTGCCGAGGTCGTCCTGATCGAGGCCGAACAGATCGGCTGGGCGGCATCGGGCCGCAACGGCGGTTTCGTCGACGCCAGCCTCACCCACGGAACCGCGAACGGGAAGTCCCGGTGGCCCGAGGAGTTCGATCACCTCGAGCGCCTGGGCATGGCCAACCTCAACGGCATGGCGGCCGATATCGACAAATACGGCATGAACGTCGACTGGCAGCGCACCGGCATGCTGGCGGTGGCCACCGAAGCCCATCAGGTTCCCTGGCTGCGGGAATCGGCCGACGCCGGCGAAGGCAAGTTCCTCGATCAGGCAGCGGTGCGGGCCGAGGTGAACTCACCCACCTATCTGGCCGGGCTGCTCTCGCCCGACACCACCGCGATCGTCGACCCCGCCCGGCTGGTGTTCGAACTTGCCCGTGCCTGCGCGGGCAAGGGTGTGCAGATTTTTGAGCACACCGCAGCCGACGGCATCAACCCCGAGGCGGGCGGTGTCACCGTCACCACCGCGGTGGGGCCCATCACCGCGAAGCGGGTTGTGTTGGCCACCAACGTTTTTCCCAGCCTGCTCAAGCGCAATCGACTGCACACCGTGCCGGTGTACGACCACGTGCTGGGTACCGATCCGCTGAGCGCCGAGCAACTCGACCGGATCGGATGGCGTGGGCGCCAGGGCGTCAGCGACTGCGGCAACCAGTTCCACTACTACCGACTCTCGGCCGATAACCGGATCCTGTGGGGCGGCTACGACGCGATGTACCACTGGGGTCGCCGGGTGGACCCCCGCCACGAGGACCGGCCGGAGTCGTTCCGCAAGATCGCCGCGCACTTCTTCCTGACCTTCCCGCAACTCGATGACGTCCGCTTCAGTCACCGCTGGGCCGGGCCGATCGACACCAGCACCCGGTTCTGCGCGCACTGGGGGGTGGCAGGGAAGGGGCGAATCGCCTACGTCAACGGTTTCACCGGTCTGGGTGTGGGGGCATCGCGGTTCGCCGCCGACGTCTGCCTGGACCTGCTCGACGGGCGCCGGACCGAGCGCACCGAACTGGAGATGGTGCGGAAACGACCGTTGCCGTTCCCGCCCGAACCGCTCGCCAGCATCGGCATCGGAGTGACCCGGCGGTCTTTGGACCGGGCCGATCACAATGCCGGCCGTCGCAACGTCCTGCTGCGCACCCTGGACCGGCTTGGACTGGGGTTCGATTCGTAGGTTCGTTAACTCCACCGTTCACCCCCGGCCCCCCGCCACGGTGTATTTCTCCAGTAGGCTCGGCCACGGTCCGCCCGTGTAGGAGGGCGGCATATGAGGAGGAAAACACTCGTGGGAGACACACTTACCGCAGGACAGAAACTGGGTCGGGGCGATTCACTGACATCCAGCAACGGGGCGTACACCCTGACGCTGCAGGATGACGGCAACCTGGTGCTCGCGGCGCGCGGGGAGGCCATCTGGGCCACCGGCACCAATGGCGAAGGCGGCGACCGTGCCGAGGTGCAGTCCGACGGCAACTTCGTGCTGTATGCCGGTGACAAGCCGATCTGGAATACCGATACCAAGGGCAAGAAGGACGTGAAGCTGGTTCTGCAGGACGATCGCAACCTGGTGCTCTACTCTGCCGATGGGGCGGCCTGGACGTCGCGCACCGAGACCGACGCCCCGCCGCCGCCGCCGGTGGTGGAGGAGAAGGTCGAGATCGCTCCGGTCGCCAACGAGGTGCGCACGCACACCGTCGCGTCCGGCGACACCCTGTTCAACATCGCCAAGCAGTATCTCGGCGACGGTAACCGCTACCAGGAACTGGCGAAGTTCAACAACATCGCCAACCCTGACCATATCGAGGTCGGACAGGTCATCAACATCCCCTGACCTGCACCTGAGGTTTTCTGACGCCGGACGGCGCGGACCCGCAGTAAATAGTCGGTAACGATCGGGGCGCAACCCCGATACACAGTCGACACATTGCTGCGACCGCGCCGTTCGCGCGTCCGAGACCGATCGAGGTGTACCTTGACCCGCTTCCTGCGAAACCTCGTCCTCGCCGTCGCTGCCGGAGCAGCATTGGCCGCCGCGGTCACCCCGGCCGCCTCCGCCGATTCGGCCGACAAGACGGTCACGGTCTTCCCGGGGATGGAAATTCGTCAGGAATCCACCATGTGCACCCTGGGTTTTGTGGATCCGGTCGCACGGATCGCATTCTCGGCTGGGCATTGCCGCGGTAATGGCCCGGTCACCGATCGCAACGGTCGCCTCATCGGCGTGGTGACCACCTCCCGGGACAACACGCCCGATGGCTCGGTGGTTCGGGTTGATCAGGTGATCTCCGATTACGAGACCATCACCTTGAACGCCGATGTGGCCGTCAATAATCTTCTCCCGGGTGGCCGGGCACTGGTGGCCGACGCGGTCGCACCCATGGTCGTCGGACAACTGGTCTGCCACTTCGGCATCGTGACGGGCGAGAGCTGCGGCACCGTCGAACGGATCAACAACGGCTGGTTCACCATGACCAACGGTGTGGTCAGCCAGAAGGGCGATTCCGGCGGCCCGGTCTACGTGCC
>JAPLAO010000092.1 GCA_026393245.1 Mycobacterium sp.
GCACCGCGATGCTCGATCTGTACCAGAACGAGGGCATCATCGCCGAACCCGCCGGCGCACTGGCAGTTGCCGGCCTGCTGGAAGCCGATGTCGCACCCGGAGCGACGGTGGTGTGCCTGCTCGGCGGTGGGAACAACGACGTCTCCCGCTACGGCGAGGTGCTCGAGCGTTCCCTGGTGCACCTGGGCCTCAAACACTATTTCCTGGTGGACTTCCCGCAGGAACCCGGTGCCCTGCGTCGCTTCCTCGACGAGGTGCTCGGTCCGGAGGACGACATCACGCTGTTCGAGTACGTCAAGCGCAACAACCGGGAAACCGGCGAGGCACTGGTCGGCATCGAACTCGGCTCGGCCGCCGGACTCGACGGGTTGCGCGACCGGATGGAGGTGTCCGGACTACAGGTCGAGGCGCTCGAACCCGGATCGCCGGCGTACCGGTATCTGACCTAGCCCAGCGCTGGCCTGGACCCATCTCCCCAGCCCGTTCCCGGCGGGACGCCTCTGACTAAACCCGGTCCTGACCGGGTGCGGCAACGGCCATGCCCGACCGTTTGGCCGCTTCGGCCAGTCGATTGTCATAGGTGACCAACGCCCTCAACTCCGGTGCTGTCGCCGCGGCCGCGAGATGGATCGCGTCAAGGGTTCGCAAGTGCACTGGATTCATCGCGCCAGCCTCATCGAGCAGCCTGTGGGTTAAGGACACCATGTCGAGTCTGCCCAGGACCCGGCGAGCGTGCGCAACCATGTCGAGCGATCCGCTGCGGGAAACAGCCCGAATGAGTTCGGTCCGCGTCAGCGCGGAGGTGAAGCGGACATCGTCGGGGAAGTCGCTTAAATACTCTGTCAATGGGGCGGATTCACGCTCCAGGACAATCAATTTCACGATTGCTGACGTGTCGAGATACAGCTGCATCAGCGTTCTTCGTCGCGCATTTCGCGGAGGGCGGCGGATGCGTCGAAGCCATAGTCGTGGGCAGCTTCGCTCAATAGGTCATGTGCGGACAGCGCGGGTAGGGCATCGCCGCGGAGGATCAAATCGTCCCAGTTACCGTCGCCGGCCGGCACGATTCTCGCGACGAGGCGACCTCTCACGGCAATCTCGATCGATTCGCCGGCGGAAACGCGGTCGACGTACCGGCTGGCGTGCTGGCGCAGTTCTCGGAGTCCAATACGGTGCATGTAGCACACGGTAGCACTAGGCAGCGTGCGATACCTACCCCCTTTTACGGAACACGACCAGGCTGCGGGGCGCCAGGGTGATCCTCTCCCCGGCGGGCACGACGAGATCGGTGGCGCCGGTGGGATCGAAGGTGTCCAACACCGCGGTCCACTGTGTGGCGTAGTCACCGTCGGGTGTTGTGATGTCGACCTCGTTGCTGTGGGCGTTGAAGCACAACAGAAATGAGTCGTCGACCACGCGGTGGCCGCGGGGGTCCGGCGCGGGTATCGCGTCGCCGTTGAGGAACACCGTGACGGACTTGCCCAACCCGCTGTCCCAATCCGCAGGTGTCATCTCCTGGCCGTCGGGGTTGAGCCAGGCGATATCGCGGGCCTGATCGCCACTGCGGATCGGCTTGCCTTCGAAGAACCGCCGCCGCCGGAACACCGGGTGCCTGGCGCGTAGCGCGGTGACCTTCCTGGCGAACTCGAGGATGTCGGCGTTCGACTCGGCCAGGGTCCAGTCGATCCAACTCAGCGGGGAGTCCTGGCAGTAGCAGTTGTTGTTGCCCTGCTGTGTTCGGCCGATCTCGTCGCCGTGGCTGATCATCGGGGTGCCCTGGGAGAGCATCAGGGTGGCCAAGATGTTGCGCATCTGCCGGTGCCGCAGGGCGAGGATCTCCGGATCATCAGTAGGGCCTTCCACCCCGCAATTCCACGACCGGTTGTGACTCTCGCCGTCGCGGTTGTGCTCACCGTTGGCGTCGTTGTGTTTGTCGTTGTAGGACACCAGATCTGCCAGCGGAAAACCGTCGTGACAGGTGACGAAGTTGACACTGGCGCCGGGCCGGCGCCCGGTGGCCTCGTAGAGATCCGAGGAACCGGTCAGCCGGGAGGCGAACTCGCCGAGGGTGGCCGGCTGTCCGCGCCAGTAGTCGCGGACGGTGTCGCGGTACTTGCCGTTCCACTCCGTCCACAGGCCGGGAAAGTTGCCCACCTGATAACCGCCCTCGCCGATGTCCCACGGTTCGGCGATCAGCTTGACCTGACTGATGACCGGGTCCTGCTGGATGATGTCGAAGAACGCTGAGAGCCGGTCGACGTCGTAGAACTCCCGTGCGAGTGTGGAGGCCAGGTCGAAGCGGAAACCGTCGACGTGCATCTCCAGCACCCAGTACCGCAGCGAGTCCATGATCAGTTGCAGGGTGTGCGGGTGCCGGGCGTTGAGACTGTTTCCGGTTCCGGTGAAGTCCTTGTACAACTTCAGGTCGCCGTCGAGCAGTCGGTAGTAGGCCGCGTTGTCGATACCGCGGAAGTTGATCGTCGGCCCGAGATGGTCACCCTCGGCGGTGTGGTTGTAGACGACGTCGAGGATGACCTCGATTCCGGCCTCGTGAAAGGTGCGCACCATGGCCTTGAACTCGCCCACCGCACCGCCGGCCTGCTGGGTGGCCGCGTACTGGTAATGCGGCGCCAGGAAGCCAAAGGTGTTGTAGCCCCAGTAGTTTCGCAGACCAAGTTGGATCAGCCGCTTGTCGTGCATGAACTGATGCACCGGCATCAGTTCGATCGCGGTGACGTTCAACGACTTCAGGTGCTCGATCACCGCCGGGTGCGCCATACCGGCATAGGTGCCCCGGAGTTCTTCGGGAATCCCGGGATGGGTCTGCGTCATGCCCTTGACGTGGGCCTCGTAGATGATCGTCTCGTGGTACGGGGTGCGCGGCGGATGGTCGGAGCCCCAGTGGAAGAACGGGTTGATCACCACACTGGTCATGGTGTGGCCGAGCGAGTCGACCATCGGCGGGGTGCCACCGGAGGCGGGATCATCGGCGTTCAGGTCGTAGGAATAGAGCGCCTGACTGAAATCGAAGTCGCCGTGGAAGGACTTGCCGTAGGGGTCCAGGAGCAACTTGCTGGCGTCACAGCGCAGGCCGGCGGCGGGGTCCCACGGCCCGTGTACCCGGAACCCGTACCGCTGCCCGGGGGATATCCCGGGCAGGTAGGCGTGCCACACGAATCCGTCGACTTCGTCGAGATTGATCCGGGTCTCATGGCCGTCGTCGTCGATCAGGCAGAGTTCCACGTGATCGGCCACCTCGGAGAACACCGAGAAGTTGGTCCCGGCGCCGTCATAGGTGGCGCCCAGGGGGTACGCGGTGCCGGGCCAGACGGTGGGTTGCACGGGTTCGCCTGCCATGGCTCGACCCTATCGGCCGACGACACGGCCCGCGGGCGTTGTCACCACCAGCCGGTGGCGGCACCGATCTGGCGGCCGAGTTCGGGTGTCAGGGTCCGCATGTAGGTCGCCGACAGGTGGTGTGCGTCGTGGTAGGCGAGCACGTTGCCTTCGACGGCGCGGCAGTAGTCGGCCCGGCATATGGCATCGCTCATATCGAGGGGCTTGAGCATCGGGAACTGCTTGACGAAGTCCAGTGTCTGGTTGCGCTTGGAGAGCACCTCGGACCGTGTGATGCCGCAGGACACCGCATCTCCGCCCTTGGCCAGGCAGTCGGCCGGCTGGAAAGGCTTGCCATCCCGAACCATCCACGGGGTGTCACGCATCGCGAGCACCGGAATGTTGTTGTCCGCCAGGGTCTTCCAAATTCCGATGTAGGTGCCCGGCATGACGTCGCCGGGTTTGATGTTCCACGGCCGGGTCGAGGTGGTGAAGACGTAATCGGGATGATCGGCAATGAGCCGGTCCATCACCCGTTCGTTCCACACCCGGCACTTGGGGTAGGGCCGGTTGTCGCCCATCACCAGGGGCTTCTGCTCGGTGGTCAGCGGACAGCCCATCTTGAGATAGGTGACCACCTTGAAGTGGTGCTGGCGGCCGAGGATGTCCAGCGCGGTGATCCAGTGTTCGGCATGCGAGCCGCCGGCCAGTGCGATGGTGCGGGTGGCCGACAGATCGCCGTAGCTGCAGTTGATGATGCCGACATTGTCGAAATCGCTGATGCAACCGTCGTTGGTGGACTGCGGCACGTCGTCGGCGGCTTCGAGCACGGTGGGGCGGAACGGCAACTGCGGCACCCGCGCGCCGTCGATCAGCGCACGGGCGCCCGGATAGCCGGTGCTCGACAAGGCCACTAGTTCCTTGCCGCTCGCGCGTTGCACGGCCACGTGCTCGCGCCAGGTGAACGAGGTGGCCGTCAGCGCTACCCCGAGCAGGACCACGGCAGTTCCGCCGACGATGGTGGGACGGCGCAACCGGGCCCGCCAGGACCGACCCGGGGTCTGGTGCCCGAGTACCGGGCGCCGGTAGCGCAGCGGTTCCTCGACGAAACGCATTGTCAGATAGGCCAGTACGCCCGAGATCAGCAGAATTGCCAGACCGTCGAGGAACTGCGCGTGCGAGCCGCCGGTGTAGGCGAGCCAGAAGATCAGCAGCGGCCAGTGCCAGAGGTACAGCGAGTACGCCATCGAGCCCAGCGTCACGAGCGGCGCGGTGGCCAACAGCCGATTGGGAAACGGCAGACGGTCACCGATCGATGCGCGGTTGGCCGCGGTCAGGATCAGCAACACCGTTGCTGCCACCGGCACCAGGGCCCAGGGGCCGGGGAATTGTTTGACGCCGTCGATCAGGGCGCCGCAGGACAGGACCGCCAGCAGCGCAACACTTGCCAGCACCGTCCGCAGCCACATCGGCCAGGAGATGTAGGGCACCAGGGCGCCCACCAGGACACCGAGCAGCAGTTCCCAGGCCCGGGCGAAGCTGTTGTAGTAGGCGGTGACTTGATCGGTCTGGTGCGCCACGATCGCGTAGACGAAGGAGGCGACCGTGAGGATGCCCAGCACGGCGATGAACACCGGCCGCGCGCGTGCGCCGAGCCTGCTGCGCAACAGTGCAGCGATCGCGAGCACCGCTACAAGGAAGGCGATATAGAACTGGCCCTGTACCGACATCGACCAGATGTGCTGCAGGGGTGAGACCGCTTCACTCGCGCGCAGATAGTTCGACGCCGTGGCGGCCAGTTGCCAGTTCTGGTAATAGCCCAGGCTGGCCAGGCTCTGATCGGCGAACGTTTCCCAGCGGGTCTGGGGCTGCACCAGCACGGTCAGCACCGCAGCGGCGGCGAGCACCACCACCAGGGCGGGCAGCAGCCGTCGGGCCAGGCGCTTGATATGCGGCCACGGTGACAGCGGAGTGCCGGGTGTCAGCGCGGTCCGCAGCAGTGAACTGCCGAAGAAGAATCCCGACAGCACCAGGAACACGTCCACGCCGCCCGACACCCGCCCGAACCAGACGTGAAAGATCGCCACCAACGCGATCGCGACACCGCGTAATCCGTCCAGGTCATGGCGATATGCGCTCGTCGGGCCCGGGGGAGCCGCCGCGGGCTCTGCGGGGTCCGGAGCACTCGCCGGCGATGGCCGGAACAGGGTCAAGCGTGACGGCGTCGGCCGGAACAGGGTCAAGCGTGACGGCGTCGGCCGGAACAGAGTCAAAGGGGACATGATCGTTCGCCAATCTACCAATTCCGCGATGCCGTTCATCTGCGGCGAAGCGTCGGCGGGTGGTCGCGACGTTAGGCTGCTCTCCGTGTCGGCGATGACCCCGGAGCAGATCAGCGCCATCGACGCCGCGCATATCTGGCATCCCTACAGTGCGATCGGCGCCGACGCGATCCCGCCGGTGGTCGCGGTGGGGGCCGACGGTGCCTGGTTGACGGTGATCCGCGAGGGCGCCCGGGTGCGGGTGCTCGACGCGATGGCCTCGTGGTGGACGGCGATCCACGGCCACGGCCACCCGGTGCTTGATGAGGCGATCGCCGAGCAGTTGACGGTGCTGAACCACGTCATGTTCGGCGGGCTCACCCATGAACCGGCCGCCCGACTCGCACAACTGCTCGTGGACATCACCCCGGCCGGTCTGGACACGGTGTTCTTCTCCGACTCCGGTTCGGTGAGTGTCGAGGTGGCGGTGAAGATGGCGCTGCAGTACTGGCGCAGCGCCGGCCGGCCCGCCAAACACCGCCTGATGACGTGGCGGGGTGGATATCACGGCGACACGTTCACCCCGATGAGCGTCTGCGACCCCGACGGCGGGATGCACTCGCTGTGGCGTGACGTGCTGGCCGAGCAGGTGTTCGCGCCACCCGTGCCGTCCGACTACGACCCGGGGTACATCGCCGCCTTCGATGCCCAATTAGCCACGCACGCAGACAAATTGGCCGCCGTGATCATCGAACCGATGGTGCAGGGTGCCGGCGGGATGCGCTTTCACGACCCGCGGTATCTGGCCGATCTGCGGACCATGTGTGACCGTCACCATGTTCTGCTCATCTTCGATGAGATCGCCACCGGCTTCGGCCGTACCGGGGAACTGTTCGCTGCCGACCACGCGGGCGTGCGCCCCGACATCATGTGCGTCGGCAAGGCGCTCACCGGCGGCTACATCACACTGGCGGCCACCCTGTGCACCGCGGCGATCGCGGAGACGATCAGCGGGGGCGAGGCGGGCGCGCTCATGCACGGCCCGACCTTCATGGCCAACGCACTCGCCTGTGCGGTGGCGGTGGCCTCGGTGGAACTGCTGCTGAGCCAGGACTGGAAGTCCCGCGTCGCCGAGATCGGCGCGGGCCTGGCCGCCGGGCTGGAACCGGCCCGCGCGCTGCCCGGGGTCGCCGACGTCCGGGTGCGCGGGGCGATCGGGGTGATCGAGATGCGCGGGCCCGTCGATATGCGAGTGGCCACGGCGGTCGCCCTCGACCACGGTGTCTGGCTGCGGCCGTTCCGCACCCTCATCTATGCCATGCCGCCATTCATCTGCACCCCGGAAGAGATAGACCAGATCACCTCGGCCATGGTGGCGGTGGCCCGGGCTTTAGGCTAGGCACCAATGGCTCCCGGATTACCCCCCCGCACCGACACCTCCCCGCTGGCCTGGCTTGACTCCGTCGAGCACCAGCGCCGGGCGGCCGGACTGCGCCGTACGCTGCGCTCCCGGTCGGCGGTGGCCTGCGAAGTCGACCTCGCCTCCAACGACTACCTGGGCCTGTCGCAGCACCCCGAGGTAATCGAGGGCGGCGTCGCGGCCCTGCGGA
>JAPLAO010000245.1 GCA_026393245.1 Mycobacterium sp.
AGTGGTTTTCGCCCGAGGCACCAGTGAGCTACCCGGAATCGGCCGCGTCGGCGAATCGTTCGTCGAGGATCTGCGGGCCCGGGTCGGCAACCGCAGTGTCGGGACCTTTGCGGTGAATTACCCCGCCAGCTACGACTTCCTGGCCGCTGCCGAAGGCGCCAACGACGCCAGCGCCTATATCCAGAACATCGTCAACACCTGCCCCGACACGAAACTGGTGCTGGGCGGCTACTCGCAGGGCGCGGGGGTCATCGACATCATTACCTCGGTGCCGTTCCCCGCGATCGGATTCACCAACCCCCTGCCGCCGGAGATGGCTGACCGAATCGCCGCGGTCGCGGTATTCGGCAACCCCACCACCAAGGTCGGCTTGCCGCTGACGTCCAGCCCGGTGTACGGAATCAGGGCGATCGACCTGTGCAACACCGGTGACCCGGTGTGCTCGGCCGGCGATGACGTTGCGGCTCACCGCAGCTACGGTCCGGCCGGCCTGACCAACCAAGCGGCTGCATTCGTGGCGAGCCTGCTCGGCATGTGAGTATTGGCCTATGCGATGCATCTCCGGACTAGTCGCCCTGGCTGCGCCGCTGGCGTTGCTGGTCTCGGTTCCGACCGCCCATGGCGCTGCGTGTCCGGACGTGGAGTTGATCTTCGCTCGCGGCACCAGCGAACCGGCCGGCATCGGACGAGTGGGGCAGGCACTGGCGGAGGAGTTGTCGGCCCAACTGGGCGGGCGCAGTCTCGGCGTCTATGGCGTGAATTACCCGGCGACCTATGACTTCCTGGCCGCCGCCGATGGCGCCGCCGACGCCACCAACCGGATCGCGGCAATGTCGGCGCAGTGCCCTGCCACCCGGTTCGTTCTCGGCGGATACTCCCAGGGCGCCGCCGCGGTCGACATGCTTCTGGGTATACCGCCACTCGGTGCCAAAGTCGGCGACGCCGGGTCGGCGCCACCACTGCCTGCCGGCCTCGCCGATAAGGTTGCCGCGGTAGCCGTATTCGGCAATCCCTCAACCAAATTCGGTGTCCCGGTTTCCGCCGCCATGATGCCGTTCGCGGGCAAGGGAATCGATCTGTGCAACGACGGCGACCCGATCTGCTCGCAGGGCCGCAACCCGTTCGCGCACACCAGCTATGAGAAGTCTCCCCTGGTGGGCGAAGCCGCAGGCTTCGTGTCGGGGTTGCTTTAAGGGCTACCATGGTCTGATGGTGGTGAGACGGGTGAGCAGTGCGGTGTCAGTGATATCGGCAGCCACTTCCCTGGTGCTCGCTCCGCACGCATCGGCCGCACCATGCCCCCAGATCGAGGTGGTCTTCGCCCGCGGCCGAACCGAACCACCAGGGACCGGACGTATCGGCGAGGCCTTCGTCAACGCCCTGCGTGACAAGACCAGCAAGAGTGTCGGCGTTTACGCGGTTGACTACCCGGCAGACACCGAAGTCATCCAGGGCGCCAACGATATGAGCAAGCGCATCCAGTACATGGCCGCCAACTGCCCCAACACCAGACTGGTGCTCGGCGGATACTCGCTGGGTGCCGCCGTCGCCGATATCGTGCTGGGCGCCCCCACATCGATGTTCGGCTACACCAACCCTCTGCCCCCGAGCATGAATGACTACATCGCCGCAGTCGCGTTGTTCGGCAACGGAACCATCCCCTTTTTCGGCCCGGTATCCGAGGTCAGTCCGATGTACGGCGGCAAGACGATCGACCTCTGCACCGACGCTGACCCGATCTGCAGCGGCAACCTGGATCCCAACAACCCCATCGGAGACGCCATCGGCAACTGGTCTGCCCACGAGCCGCCGGCCTATATCGACTCCGGCCTGGCTGATCAGGCCGCCGCGTTCGCGGCGGCGCGACTCTAGTCGCGGTCGCGCCGGTCGCGGGTCACCGCAACGCGCGCAGCCAACTGGTCATCGGGTGGGTAG
>JAPLAO010000051.1 GCA_026393245.1 Mycobacterium sp.
CAGGCCGGCGCGGCCCAGCCGCGCGCATGCAGAATCGCCTGCCAGGCCATGCTCGCCTCATGATCGGCGTAGACACTCGTCATGAGCCGGCCGGCCCGGCGCAGTTCCGGGGTGAGGTTCGCATCCAGGAATGCCCGCACCTCATCGCGGAATTCGAGATCCTTCGGCGACCACGCCAGATCCATCGCGTCCCCTCTCAGGACAGTCCCCGAACCCGAACGCTAACCCGCGCGGGGCGCTCACCCGGAGGCGGGTCTGACCCATCGAGACTGCGTCCAGATCGAGATGTCGTTCCGGAAGATGATCTGAGCGCAGAGTCGATGCGCGCGGTGGCATCCCCCGGCGATATACCCAATCGGGGGATGCGCGCACGCCCACGTCAGTAAGGCTCTATTGCGAGACGGAGGTGGGCAATGCCGGCGTGGCGCCTGCGCGATTACCACGAAGCCGACCTGGATCAAGCCATCCAGATCTGGGATCAGAGCCGTGGACCCGCCTCGGCGGAGCCGGTCTTCAGCGTCGCCGAGGTCATGGCGGCCGCTCGCAGTGGCCAGCCCGCGGTGGTGGCCGAGGTGGGCGATGAGGTAGTCGGCATGGCGGTCGCGCAGGTTCAGGGTGAGCGGGCGTGGATCATGTTGGTGGCCATCGGCTCTCGGTGGCGGGACCGCGGTGTGGGCAGCGCTCTGTTGTCCGACCTGGAGCGCCGGCTGCGCTCCCATGGGGTGCGCCGGATCAGCGCTGCGCTCCCGGCCGGTGCGACCGGTGCCTCCGCATTGGAGAACTCCGGTTACGGGCGTCGTGACGGCCTCGTCTACTACGAGATGATCGAGCACCTCGGCCCGGACCAGGCGAACCTGCTCGACGAACTCGGTGGGCTTATTCTGCCGCCCGGCCTGTGGGGCGACCTGGCCGGTATGGAATCCGAGAAGCAGATCATTGAGCGGCGCATCGTCGACCCGTTGGCCCATCCGGATGTCGCTGAGCGCTACGGGGTGAGCCCGCCCAAGGCCGTGATCCTGTTCGGTCCACCCGGAACCGGCAAGACCAGTTTCGCCAAAGCGATCTCGTCGCGGCTCGGCTGGCCGTTCGTCGAACTGTTCCCGTCCCGCATGGCGGCCACCGGCACCGGCGGGTTGGCGGCCTCGCTTCGGGAGGCCTTCGCCGAGATGGCCGAACTCGACGAACTGGTGCTTTTCATCGACGAGGTGGAGGAGATCGCTACCGCGCGTACCGGAGCCTCCACCGCCGAATTGGGCGTGACCAACGAACTGCTCAAGCTGATCCCGGCGTTCCGCCAGCACGACAGCCGACTGTTGGTCTGTGCGACCAACGCGGTGCACTCGCTCGACTCGGCGTTCCTGCGACCGGGTCGCTTCGACTACGTGATCCCGGTCGGACCGCCGGATCCGCCTGCCCGCAACGCAGTGTGGCGGCGCTATCTGCGTTCGGCCACTGGTGGCATCGACGTCGACCGGCTGGTGGCCGCTTCGGAGTACTTCACCCCCGCCGATATCGAGTTCGCCGCGCGCAAGGGGGCGCAGGCTGCCTTCGAGCGCGAGATGCTCGACGGTGGTGGCCGTCCTGCGACCACCGACGACTACCTCAAGGCGATCAGCGAGGTTAGGCCGACGCTGACCGCCGACATGCTGGCCGAGTTCGAGCGTGGGAAGGCGGACTTCGCTCGGCTCTAGCGCTGGATGGCCTGCTTCACGTCGACGTACCCTACTTCACGTCGAAAGATACTGTGTGCCAACCGGTTGCGCCGTCGGGGATCACACCCATCTGATCACCGGTCTGCACCGCGCCGGTGTTGTCGGTGGCGCGGACGGCGGCGGTGTGTGCGCCGGGTGTGGCATTCCACGGGAAGCTCCACAACCGCCAGGTGTCGTTGGAGTACGACGCACCCAATTGGGCCTGCTGCCAAGGTCCGTCGTCGATGCGAATCTCGACGGCTTTGATGCCGCGGTGCTGTGCCCAGGCGACACCGCCGAAGGTGGCCGGGCCTGCGTCGATCTTTTGGCCGCTGCGGGGGACGTCGATCCGGGACTGGGTCTTGATGGGTCCTTTGGCCGACCAGCCCAGCTTGGTCCAGTAGGCCTCGGACTGGTCGAAGCGGGTCAACTCGAGGTCTGTCACCCACTTGGTCGCCGAGACGTACCCGTACAGACCGGGCACCACGAGCCGCGCGGGGTAACCGTGCTCGACGGGCAGTGGCACCCCGTTCATCCCGATCGCAAGCATCGAATCCCGGTCATCGGTCAGTGCCTCGACGGGTGTTCCTGCTGTCCAGCCGTCGATCGAGGTGGACAGCACCATATCGGCATCGGAGGCAATACCGGCCTCGCGCAACAGATCTCGCACCCGGTAGCCGACCCAGGTCGCGTTCGAAATGAGTTCGCCACCGACCGGGTTGGACACACACGCCAGCGTCACGGTCTTCTCGACGGGTTCGAAGCGCTGCAGATCCTCAAAGGTGTAGGTCACTTCTTTGTCGACCATGCCGTGGATGCGCAGCCGCCAGTCGGCGCGCGACACCTGGGGCACGCTCAGCGCGGTGTCGATCCGGTAGAAGTCGGAGTTGGCCGTGATGAAACTCGGCAGCGTAACGCCCTTCGGCGTGAGGTCTGCCGGTGGCGGGGCAGGGGCGGCAGAGGGTGTTGGTAGGGCCAGTGCGTCGCGATCGCCCGAGACCGACCGGACCCTGCGGTTGAGCACTTCGCCGCCGACACCGCTTGCCACGCCGAGGGCGGTGAGGCCCAGTGTCACCAGGGACAGTCGCCTGCCCCCGTCGACTGTTGCAACACGGTCGACTCCGTCGATCCGCTGTTCGCGGTCGCTGAACCGGCCCGAGGTCAACAGTCGCAGCACCGCGATGGCGCACCCGACGGCGGCCAGGGTCGGGATCAGATCGACCAGTCGCGCACCCGGCCGCGCGAGCACCGCCGCGCAACCCGCCGCACCGGCGGCCAGCATCGCCAGGCTGCCCAGCGGAATTCGGGCGCGCTCCCAGCGCGCGGTGAAAGCCGCGACCGCGGCGATGACCAACAGCACCATCACCGACAGGAACAACTTGTCGGCGGTGCCGAAGGTCTGGATCGCCCATTCCTTGACCGGCCCCGGTGTCAGATTCACCACCGCGGTGCCCACCGACGTGCGGACGTCAGCCGCGGGGGAGAAGAAGGTAGCCAGGAGTTGCGCCACACCAAGACCAACGGCGGCAGCCGCGATGCCCGCCCCGGCCCGCGATCCTGTCGGAGCGTCAGCCATGAGACGAACTTACCGTCGCGACTGCCCACCAACGCCCGCGGCGATCATGACCAGTCGATGACAGGCGTCAACCCGATGTCGTCGGTCTGCCGGTGGGACCGGCAGCAGGAGGTTGGGCATGGAGATCGCGGGCAAGAAGGTCGTCATCGTCGGTGGTGCGTCCGGGTTCGGCCGGGCCAGCGCGGAACTGCTGGTCTCTCGCGGGGCTGAGGTGGCGATCCTCGACCGGGAGGGCTCCGGCGGTAAGGCCGTCGCCGACGGCCTGGGCGGTCCGTTTTTCGCCGTCGACGTCACCAACTTCGTCGAGACCGAAGAAGCATTGAATGCTGCGGTCGAAGCCCTCGGCGGTCTTCACGTCGTGCTCACCACGGCCGGCGGTGCGGTCGCGGAACGCACGCTGGGCAAGAACGGCCCGCACAGCCTGGATAGCTTCCGGTCCATCATCGACCTGAACTTGATCGCCAGCTTCAACATCAGCCGCCTGGCCGCCGCGCACATGAGCACCAACGACCCCGAAGACGAGGAACGCGGCGTCATCATCAACACCGCCTCCATCGCCGCCTTCGAGGGCCAGATCGGTCAGGTGGCCTATACCGCCGCCAAGGCCGGTATCGCGGGCATGTGCCTGACCATGGCTCGCGACCTCGGCTCGTTGGGCATCCGGGTGCTGGCCATCGCGCCGAGCCTGTTCGCCACCGGACTGACCAAAGGCATCCCCGACGAGTTCGCCGTATCGCTCACCAAAGACGCCGCATTCCCCAAACGACTCGGCCGGCCCGAGGAGTTCGCCAAACTGGTTGCCGCGATCGTCGACAACCCGATGCTCAACGGCCAATGCCTGCGCCTGGACGCCGGGCAGCGGTTCGGCCCCAAGCTCTGACCGACACGAACTATCAGGAGAAAACAATGTCCATCGCACTCACCGATGACCACCGCGAACTCGGCACCGTTGCCCGGTCGTTCCTGACCGCGCAAAAGGCGCGCCTGACGGCCCGCGAACTACTGGACTCCGACGACGAAGGTCGCCCACCGTTCTGGTCCGACCTGGCCGAATTGGGTTGGTTGGGTTTGCATGTCGATGAGGAATACGGCGGCTCGGGATTCGGGCTGCCCGAACTCGTCGTCGTCATCGACGAACTGGGCCGCGCGGTGGCACCCGGTCCGTTCGTGCCCACGGTGACGGTCTCCGCTGTTCTTTCCGCCGTCGGAAACGACGAGCAGAAGACGCGCCTGCTGCCCGGCCTTGTCGACGGAACGCTCACGGCCGCAGTCGGTTTCGGTGGCAACCTGACGGTGTCGGGTGGCCGCCTCTCCGGTGATGCCGGTGTGGTGATTGGTGCGGGACTGGCCGACGTGCTGCTGCTGGCCAGCGGCGAGGACATGATCCTCGTGGATCGCACGGCCGACGGCGTCGCGATCGAGGTGCCGGGAAACCTGGACCGGACCCGACGGTCCGGTCACGTCGTCCTAACCGATGTTGCCGTCGGCGATAACCTGCTCCCGGGTGCGCGCAATGCCGCACTGGCGCGCACGCGCACCCTGTACGCCGCCGAGGCCGTGGGCGGTGCGTCGGATTGTGTGGACAGCGCGGTCGAGTATGCGAAGGTCCGCGAGCAGTTCGGCCGCACCATCGCCACCTTCCAGGCCGTCAAGCATCACTGCGCCAACATGCTGGTGGCCGCGGAGTCGGCAGTCTCCTGTGTGTGGGATGCCGCGCGCGCGGCAGGCGAGGACGAGGAACAGTTCCGGCTGACCTCCGCCGTCGCAGCGACATTGGCGCTGCCGGCCTACGTGTACAACGCCGAACTGAACATCCAGGTGCACGGCGGCATTGGCTTCACCTGGGAGCACGACGCGCACCTGCACCTGCGACGCGCGCTGACGGTGCAGGCGGTGCTCGGCGGCGATGAGTCGGCCACCGACGTCTTCGATCTGACCGCCAAGGGCATCGCCCGGGCCAACAGCCTCGACCTGCCGGCCGGATCCGATGAGTTGCGTACCGAGATCCGCGCCGAGGCGCAGCGCATCGCGGGACTGGACGAGAAGGCCCAACTCGACGAACTGATCGCGACCGGTTACCTGATGCCGCACTGGCCCAAGCCG
>JAPLAO010000017.1 GCA_026393245.1 Mycobacterium sp.
AGCAGACATCCGCGAAATTGGTTGCTGCCCAATAATTCTCACGCGCAGAGCCGAATCAGTGAGCGTGAAGGCCCAGCCGCTGCCCGCGCACAACGCGCCGACGCGGTACGGCAACTGCGGGTCGCGCGGGTGCAACTGACCGGCCGGGCCCGCGCGACGTGCGTGTCGATGCGCGCCGACCTGCGCCGCGATGCGGCCGGGCTGAGCCGACACGGAGTCGACGAATTCTGCTCCGGTGTGCGCCGCCGATCGGCGCGGGCGGTGGCAGAACTGGACGCGACATTGATCTGTCTGGTCGACGATCTCGGCGTCCCCTCGGTCAATGTCGCGGAGGCGTCGTGCCCGGCGCTGGAGACCTACCTGCCACGGTTCGGTCGGGTTGGAGCCGACCGGGTGACCGCCCTGCTCAGTGTCGGCTTCGGGCTGGGTGTGGCCTTGACCCTCGGCCGGTTGCTTGCCGATCTGGCGCCCACCTGGACAGCGGCGATCACGGCGGCATCACTGCTGACCGGAATCGGGCTCAGCGGGTGGGTGATCCGAGCCCGCGGGCTCGCCGCCGAGCGTGCTGCGCTGGACCGTTGGGTCACCGAGGTGGCCGCGGGCCTGCGGACGGCGATGGAGGAACGGGTGGTGATGCAGGTGCTGGCAGCGGAGTCGGCGATGGCTGCGGAGGCCACCGCGGGCCGCAAACCCGGTTGCCGGATCAGGCCCAGGGACGATCGGCCATAATCAGCGATTAACGACGGGCACCGCGCCTGCGTTAATCTGCAGTGAACTTAGGCGGGAGATACCGATGACCTCTGCGACCATCCCCGGTCTGGACAGCGCACCAACCACTCACGCAAATCTGCTTGCCTGGGTTCGAGAGGTCGCCGAACTCACCCAGCCGGATCGCGTCGTGTTCGCCGACGGGTCCGCTGAGGAATATCAGCGGCTCTGCGACCACCTGGTGGCCGCCGGCACCTTCACCGCGCTCGCCGAGGACCCCACCTCGTATCTCGCCCGATCGGCTCCGTCGGATGTCGCGCGGGTGGAATCGCGCACGTTCATCTGCTCAGAGCGCGAGACCGACGCCGGCCCGACCAACAACTGGATGGCGCCCGCCGAGATGCGCGCCACCATGACCGAGTTGTACCGGGGTTGTATGCGCGGACGCACTCTGTACGTGGTGCCGTTCTGCATGGGCCCACTCGGTGCGGACGATCCGAAACTCGGGGTGGAGATCACCGATTCGGAGTACGTCGTGGTCTCGATGCGCACCATGACCCGGATGGGCACGGCCGCGCTCGCCAAACTCGGCGATGACGGGTTCTTCGTCAAGGCGCTGCACTCGCTCGGCGCTCCGCTGGAGTCCGGCGAGACCGACGTGCCGTGGCCGTGCAGCGAGACCAAGTACATCAGCCACTTCCCGGAGACCCGCGAGATCTGGAGCTACGGCTCCGGCTACGGCGGAAACGCGCTCCTAGGCAAGAAGTGTTACTCGCTGCGGATCGCCTCGGCGATGGCCCACGACGAGGGCTGGCTCGCCGAGCACATGCTGATCCTCAAGCTGATCTCCCCGGAGAACAAGGCGTACTACGTGGTGGCGGCGTTCCCGTCAGCGTGCGGCAAGACCAACCTGGCGATGCTGCAGCCGACCATCCCCGGTTGGCGCGCCGAGACCATCGGCGATGACATCGCCTGGATGCGGTTCGGTGAGGACGGCCGGCTGTATGCGGTGAACCCGGAGTTCGGCTTCTTCGGGGTGGCACCCGGAACCAACTGGAGTTCCAACCCGAACGCGATGAAGACGATCGCCGGCGGCAATACGGTTTTCACCAACGTCGCGCTGACCGATGACGGCGGGGTGTGGTGGGAGGGCCTCGAGGGCGAACCGCAGCATCTCGTGGATTGGAAGGGCGGCGACTGGACTCCGGAGTCGGGAACCGCTGCGGCGCATCCGAATTCGCGATACTGCACGCCGATGTCGCAGTGCCCCACGCTGGCACCGGAGTGGGACGACCCGCAGGGCGTGCCGATCTCGGCCATCCTGTTCGGCGGGCGCCGCAAGACCACCGTGCCGTTGGTGACCGAGGCGCGTGACTGGCAGCACGGAGTGTTCATCGGCGCCACGCTGGGCAGCGAGCAGACCGCCGCCGCCGAGGGCACAGTCGGCACGGTGCGCCGTGACCCCATGGCCATGCTGCCGTTCCTCGGCTACAACGCCGGTGACTACTTCCAGCACTGGATCGACCTCGGTAAGAACTCCGATGCGTCGAAGCTGCCGAAGGTCTTCTTCGTCAACTGGTTCCGGCGCGGCGGCGACGGTCGCTTCCTATGGCCGGGATTCGGCGAGAACAGTCGCGTGCTCAAGTGGATCATCGAACGCGTCGAGGGCAAGGCAGACGGGGTGTCGACCCCGATCGGCTATGTGCCCGCCGTCGGCGAGATGGATCTGAGCGGCCTGGACGTCGATGCGGCCGATGTCGCCGAGGCACTACGGGTCGACGCCGACGAGTGGCGTGCCGAACTGCCGCAGATCGAGGAGTGGTTCGCCTTCATCGGTGAGAAGTTGCCCACCGGCATCCGAGACGAGTTCGAGTCGCTCAAACAGCGGTTGGCCGACGCCGACTAGTCGGACCCGGGAGTGGCACGCAGAGCCTTACTGAGCCCAGCGCGGGTGGTGACGTTCAGCTTGCGGAACGCTCGGTACAGGTGCCCGTCGACGGTGCGCGCCGAGATGCTCAGATGGGCGGCGATCTCTTTGGAGGTCTGCCCGTCTGCGGCCAGTTCGGCGATCAGGCGCTGCTGAGAACTCAGCGGACCGGGTTCACCCAAGGATTTTTTGGCTGAGGCCCCAGCGGCCCGCAGTTCGGCACGTGCGCGGTCGGTCCACGGGCGCGCACCCAGGCGATCGAAACTGTCTGTTGCCACCCCCAGCGCGGCACGTGCCTCGGTGTAGCGCCGCGTGCGCCGCAACCACATGCCCTGTGCCAGGGCGATTCTGGCGTACTCGAAGGGGAAATCGGCGATTCCGGGGTGGGTGAGCGCGGACTGGTAAAGCTCGCCGGCGTCCGCGTCGGGCGCCGTCATCGCCGATATCGCGATGGTCAGAGCCGCCACCCGCGGCGAGATCTCGGCCAGGTTCAGCCGCACCGCTTCGTCCGTGAGCGCCCGGGCCTCGTCGGGTCGCCCGGAGCGCAGTGCCGCCTCGACGGAGTCCAGCATGTCGTCGGCCACCTCGTGAATGTTGTGCAGCTGCCAGTGTCCTGGCGGGCTGATCCTGGTCGCCGCGCGATACGCGGCCTCGTAGTCGGCTTCGGCGAGGGCGACCCGCACCGAGATTCGGTCCGCGGCATCCAGTAGCCGTTGCAGCCCTTGGGGTTTGGACCAGGCCGTCAATTCAGCGACGTACTGCAGGGCGGTTTCAAAGTCGCCCCGCCCGGCGGCCAACACCCCCAGGTCGGCGAGTAACTGGTGACGACGCAACTGACTGCGCTCGACCTGCTGCGCCATCTCCAGGCAGTCCGCCCCGACCTGCTCGGCTTGGTCCCAGAGTCCGGCGGCGATCAGGTCCAGGACCACGACCCGCCCGCACTCGATGGCATCGACGGATGCGCCGTGCTCGCTCAGCTGTGTGAAAGCCGCCTGGAGCGGAGCGCGAAAGTCGGCCATGACCCCGGCGCAGTACGCCGGGAACGACAGCAGCGCCATTCGCTGCGCCGGCACCTGGGCAAGCGAATCCACATACCCACCCAACCGCGACCGAACGGTGTTGGCGGTCCCGGCGATGTCGTCGAGACCGGTCCGGTACATCAAGACCGCCGGATCCAGCCGCGCCTGCAAGGCGAGCAGGGCGGCGTTGGTCTGCTCCCGGTGCCGGGCGTCACCGGAATAGTTGGTGATCGACAACAGCAGGTAGACCAGTCGATTCAGGGTTTTGTCGTCCAGTGCGTCGGACTTGGTCAGGGCGTCTAGGACCCGACGGTGGGTTGAGGTCACCTCGCCGTCGGTGTGAAACGCACGGTAGGAATCCGCCAGAACCGCGAGGGCCGAATCACTGTCGCCGGTCGCGGTACGTTCGAGCAAATCCTCCGCCTCGCCCGCCTTGCCTGCCCGGGCGGCGACGAAGACCGCGTCGGCCAGCAATTCGGTCCGGCGGTCAGCATCGGTGCTCAACTCGGCGGCATTGCGCAGCCACTCGACGGCGACCGCAAGCCCGCCTCGGCGAATGGACATCTTCGCGGCCCGAGCGAGCAGGTCTGCGACATGCTGATCGGGTTCGGTGGTCGCCGCGGCCAAGTGCCAGGCGTGGCGCATGAGTACGTCGCCGTAGAGAGCGGCGAGGTCGCGGTGGGCGTCGCGGCGGTCCTGCGGATCGGCCTGGTGGATGACCGCGGCACGAACCAGCGGATGGCGAAAGGCGATCTCCCCCAGGGGATTCACCACCAGTAGACCCGCAGTGACTGCTGGTGTGACATTGCGCATGACATGCCGAGCCCGGGTCGAGGACCCGACGCTGCCTGCGACGCCGTCGAGCGCCGCCCGCAGTAACTCGGTGCGAACATCCGTGTCGAGTTGTCCCAGCCGCCCGGCGAACACCGACACCAGGCGTTCAGTCAACGGCAGCGTCGCGGCGCCGTATTCGATCTGATCAGCATTCCGCGGAAGCTCAGCCAACGCCAGCGGGTTGCCTGTCGCCGCGGCCAGGATCGCCCGTCGGGCGGCCGCCGCCAACGGCACCCCCGCGCTATCCAACAGCCGTGCCGAATCGTCGTAATTCAGTGGAGCGACCGGCACGTCACTCCAGCCCGCACTGGTGAACGCCGACTGGTGCGGTATCCGGCGCCCGGCCACGATGCGGACGTGAGGATGGGTCAGTCGACGGCCCACGGCACCGAGGACCTCCGCGCTGACGCTGTCCAACCAGTGGCTGTCGTCGATGACCAGCAGCACCGGATGGGTCTGTGCCGCCGCCTCCAACAGGTTCAGCAATGTTGCCACCAGCGGTAACACCGCCACCACGGAATTCGGATCGCCGCCGAGGACCGGGGCCAGCACCCCGCGGTCCTGCTCGTCCAGGCCGGCTTGGAACGGCTTCAGCCCGTACACCACCTGATTCAGCCCGCCCAACGCGAAGGGCTGCTCGGCCTCCACACCCAGGACCCGAACCACCTGCCAGCCATCGGCCGCCGCGAGCGCGCACACCTGATCGATCAACGCCGTCTTGCCGACGCCTGGCTCCCCGGACACCACAACGGCCCGCTTGCCGTCCTCGGTCAGCACCCGGCTCAGCTGGGAAAGCTCGGCCTGTCGGCCGATCAGATCGCTTCCCCGGGACATGCCTTGATTATCGCGGCATGTGGGGAGAATTCGAGTAATTTCACCCATCCCTGCGGGGTGCTCCGGAGCTTAAGCTCGCAGCGAACCGGACCATAACAGTGAAGGAAGTGAAGCATGACAGGACCCATGCAGACCGATGCCGCCACACTTAGTGCGGAGGCCGCAAATTTCGACCGGATTGCCGGCGAGCTTAAGACAGTGATCCAAGGGGTGGAGTCCACCGGAGCCGAACTGGCCAGCGGATGGCAGGGCCAAGCAGGAACAGCCGCTCAGCAAGCGCTGGTGCGCTTTCAGGAGGCGGCTCGCGCGCAGGAAAGCCAGCTCATCGAAATTTCCAGCAATATCTCGCAGGCCGGAATTCAGTACACCAGCTCCGACGATGAACAAGCCGGGTCGCTGTCCAGCCAGATGAACCTCTGACTCAACCCCACAACGATAAAGAAGGAGCATCACCGTGTCAGAGCAGAAATGGAATTTTTCCGGAATCGAGGCGGCGTCAAGCGCGATTCAGGGGTCCGTTGGTACGATCGCGGGCTTTCTCGCTGAGGGCAACACATCACTGAAAAATCTGGCCGCCGCATGGGGCGGCAGTGGCGCGGAGGCCTACCAGGCCGTTCAGGCGCGCTGGGATGCCACCAGTGCCGAACTCAACACGAGTCTGCGGGAACTGGCGAACCGGATCAGCGAAGCCGCCGCTAACATGCAGAGCACGGAAAAGGGCGTAGGAAACTTGTTCGGCGGATAGCCGCCGCGCACATGTGTCTGACGCAGGGCGAGATCCGCATCGCGGGGTCTCGCCCTGCCTCTATACGTACACTCTGTACAAATTCGACGGAAGATGGTGACGGTGTTCGACGATGAACTGCCACTGCGGCCGACGGGCCTAGTGCAGCGCCGATGACATCGCTGATCGCGCCTGTCGCCGGTGCCGCCGCAAGAATCCCGGCGGCGGCTTCGGGTCAACCCGCGACCACCCGGGTGACGATCCTCACCGGTCGGCGGCTCACCGATCTGGTGCTGCCGGCGACGGCGACCATGGACTCCTACCTCGACGACACCGTCGCCGCCCTCGCCGAGTTATCTGATGACGCCCCCGCCGATGTGCTGGCCGGATTCGATTTCGCCGAACAGGGCG
>JAPLAO010000252.1 GCA_026393245.1 Mycobacterium sp.
ACGGCCTGAGCACAACATCCGGTGATGCCTGCGCCAGCATATCGGCGAAGGCCGCTACCGGACTCTGCTTGGTGATCTCAGAGGCGGTGACGAATGGATCCGCAAGCGGCGGTGCCTCAGCTCCCGGCACCTCAGCGAGAAGTACCGGGTCCGGGGCCGGCGCGGACGCCGGGTCTGGCGGCGGCTCATCAGTGGGTGCGGCGGTCGCGGGCGCCGCGCCGCCGACGGCGAACGCGGTCAGCAGAGCCGCCGCGCACCACCAACGAGGGATCGCCATGGACTCACCGTAATACGTCGATCAGCCCGCGGGTGCCGGTGTCGGCATAACCAACAGCGCCGGATCAGCTGGCACGAGTTCGGCCGGATCGGGAAGGAACTCCACGAGCCCGAGTGGAATCGCGGTTCCCGGTGGCGGTGCGGTTCCCGGTAGTGGCTGACCGAGCTCTGACCCGGGCATCCGGCCCAGAGAGCCGTGGAGCATGGCGTGCAAACCCTTCCAGCCGTCGACCCGAGCGAATGGCCCCGGTGCGACGCCCGTAGCGAGCACATAGGGAGAGGGCTGGCGGCGGCGGGAATTAGGGCGCGCAGACGGAGCTAAGATTACTTGCAGAGTTCGGCGATCCTCTTGTTGGACGCCTCCGCTGACTGCAGCGACGTCACCAGTTCCGGATTGTCGTTGGGTATGCCGGTGAGCAACTTCATCCCGATCGAGTCGAGGGTACCGGCGAAACTCCGGACGTTGTCGGCCAATTCCGGCGGGGTATTCGGTGCCAGATTCCGGAGCAGATATGCCGAGCCACCGGTCATGGCCAGACGGGCATTGGCGGCGATTGCCTCCTGAGTGCCGGGCATTGCCACACCGAGATTGTCGGGCAGTTGGACGTTGGTGTAGCGGGTGACGGCGGTGCTCACGATTTTGAACGCACTGCACACCTCGCCCTTGGGGTCAGCAACCGTGCTTGCGCCGGCGTCCGTCGCAACCGGAGTGGGGGTCGGCTTGAACAGCGCCCACCCGGCCGCACCCGCGGCGAGTAGGGAGATCACCAGGGCCAGCGGTGCGATCCAGGCCACCGGTCCGGGCCGGACAGCCGAGGCGGGAGCCGAGGGCAGATCCGGGTAGTTCACGGGGTCAGGCGTCGGCTCGGACATGGCGCCGATGGTACGCGTACGCTGAATCCGGAAAGAAAAATGATGACAGCAACCCGGCTACAGCAAATTCTGGTTCACGCGGCGTGCTGCGGCACGCTTGCGATATCGGGTATGTCAGTCGCCCCCGTGGCGGCCGCGCAAACCTGCGCGCCCGGTTTCGTCGTCAACCAGTACAACGGGCAGTGTCTTGCCCCCGTCGTCACCCCGGTGATCAACGGCATTCCGTGCATCGCCAGCAATATCGGCCTCTGCAGTTCGTTCCTGCAGAACCAGCAGCCCCCGCGGCGGCCGCAGTCCTCGGTCAGTTAAACGAGCGGCGCCGACGCGGGATTCACCAACGGTGCGCGCGGCCCTGCTGCCGATACCAGTCGATGAGGTCGGGATTGTCGATCGAGCGGGCGTCCAGCGAGACGCCCTCGTGGCCGGCCATGATCGCGGTCACCGGCACCTCGAGTTTCTTGCCGGTTCGGGTGTGCGGGATGCCGGGAGCCGCGATGACGTCATCGGGTACATGCCGGGGTGACAGCCGGGTTCGGATCTCGGTGCGGATGGTGTCGACGAGTGCGGCGTCGAGTTCTCTGCCGCCGGGCAGGGTCACGAACAGCGGCATCCAGTACGCCCCGTCGGGTCCGTCGATACCGAGCACGAATGCCTCGGAAACCTCGTCGAGCGATTCGACCACCTCGTAGATATCAGCCGAACCCATCCGGATTCCGTGCCGGTTGAGGGTGGCGTCACTGCGACCGTGGACCACCACCGAACCCCGATCGGTCACGGTCACCCAGTCGCCGTGGCGCCACACCCCCGCCGCCGGGCCGTCAGCCCAATTGTGATCGAAATAGGCTGCGCGATAACGGGATCCATTCGGGTCGTTGGCGAATGCCACCGGCATGGACGGCATCGGTGCGGTGATCACCATCTCGCCCACCTCGCCGATCAACGCCCGGCGCTGCGGCGACCAACTGTGCAGCGCCACACCCAGATAGCGGGTCGCCAGTTCGCCCGGGGCCGCCGGCACGCCGGTGGTCCCGCCGGCGAATGCGGTCACCACATCGGTACCGCCGCTGATCGAGGACACCTCGACATCGCCGCCGACCTCCGCCTTCACCCACTCGAAAAGATCACCCGGCAACGGCGAGCCGGTGCTGCCGAGGGCGCGCAGCCGGCTCAGGTCATGGTCGGCGCCCGGGTGCAGGCCGGCCTTGCGGGAGGCCAGCAGATGGCCGGGGCTGGTGCCGAAGTAGGTCACCCGTTCGGCCTCGATCAGCTGCCAGAGCCGGTCGGCGTCGGGAAACATCGGATGCCCGCTATAACAGACCACGGTGCCCCCGCACAGCAGGCCCGCGATGCGGAAGTTCCACATCATCCAACTCAGCGCGGTCTGCCAGAAGAAGACGTCATCGGCACTGAGATCGGCATGCAGGGCGGCGGCTTTGAGGTGCTCGAGGATCACCCCGCCGTGGCCGTGCACGATGCCCTTGGGCGCGCCGGTGGTGCCGGAGGTGAACAGCACCCACAGCGGGTGGTCGAAGGCAACCGGTGCCACCGCCGGGGTGACGGGTTCGGCCACCACAGTGCGATAGTGCTCGCTGTCGAGCAGCAGCAGACTCGGCTCGCCCGGCAGTAGCTCCACGAGTTCGGTTGTGTCCGAACGTTTGTCGATCCAACGGCCATTGAGCCGGTAGCCGTCGCAGCTGAACAACACCTTCGGTGCCAACTGGCCCAGCCGTGCCGCCGCACCCTGCGGCGCATAGTCCTGACCGCACCCCGACCACACCGCACCGAGGGACGCGGTGGCCAGGAAGGCGACCATGGCGTCGGCGACATCCGGCAGATAGGCGCCCACGTAGTCGCCCCGGCCCACCCCGAGTCGTCGCAACTCCGCGGCCACCGCACCGATGCGCCCCGGCAACTGCGGCCAATCGATCGTGGTTTGGGTGCCGTCCTCGTCGACGCCGACGATGGCGGGTCCAGTGCGACCTCGGTGCCGCAGCACCTGATCGACGTAATTGAGGGTGACGCCGGGAAACCACCGCGCCCCGGGCATGACCGCCTCGGCCAGCACGCCCGCGTCGCCCTCGGCCGGCGCCGCGGTGGCCTGGATTTCGAAGAACTCCCATACCGCCCGCCAGAACCGCGCCGGGTTGTCCACCGACCACTGCCACAGCACGGCGTAGTCGCGTGGTGCACCGACCGCGTCGGCGAACCGGTGCCACTGCGGCACGGTGATCGCCTGGCTCACACGAATTCGACCCCGGACATCTTGATCTGGTCGCCCTCGCGTTCCAGCGTCAGGACCACTCGCCAGACCTGGGGCTGCTGCTGTTCTTTGGGAGCCTGCTTGCCTTCTCGCCGCGAGGTCGCCGAGACCAGTACGACGGCGGAGTCGCCGGTCATCGAATCCACCGCGGCGTCGTTGACGGTCGCCGAAGTGATGATCTTCTCGTCCCGCAGGGCCTTGGCGAATTCATCGGCGGTCTCGTCGAAATTAGCCCTGAACTTTCCGGTGGAGCCATCCAGGACGCGCTGAACGCTCTCCTGCGACTTGTTGTAATCCATCGACATCAGGTTCACCACGTCCTGGCGCGCGGCAGCGACGAATTCGGCGGCGCTGTGCCGCTGCTGGGCCGTCTTGTGGTGCTCCCACAGCATGTAGCCGGTCGCCGCCAGCAGGCCCGCGGTGACCAGTGTCGTGACGGCGACGGCAGCGGTACTCATCAGCGTCGTCGTCGGCTTCGTTGACGGCGGCTGTGTTGACGGCGGTTGCGTTAACGGCGGCAATGGGGGAGGTGCGGCGGTGTCCTCGACCGTGACGGTGTCCTCGAGGGTGCGACGCAAGTCGGCTGCTCGGGCGCGCGCGGCTTCGGCGCGGGCCTCCGCGGCGTCCGCTTCAGCGTCGGCGGCCCGGGCAAGCTCGTCAGGATCGCTGGTCGTCATGGCACCTCTTCAAGGCCGGTTGGAGTTCCGGATCGTCGGCGTGGTGGGCGGCAGCGACGCTATCACTGCCCCGGGGATTCTTTTCCGGACTGACGGACTACCCGGGTGTGGATATGCGACAGTGGGAACGTGCGATTGCCCGTAGTCCTAGCCGCTGCCCTGATGGCTGCCGGATTCGTGACGCCCGCCCCCGCGCAGGCCGGCGAGTGCAACGACGCATTCTGTACACCCGGGATCACCGGCGGGGTGGTGCTGGGCGCGCCGTGCGGGGACACGTCGTTCTACGTGTTCGGAACGACGTCGTGGGGCCGGCTGGTGTTCTGTGGATCGCCACGTCGCTACGAACCGCGGTTCTGGCGCTCGCCGCCGATGATGGGCGTCAGGGAACTCAACTCCAGTTGCGCGGCCAACGAGAACGCCGTGGCCCAGGCGCCGGACGGCCTCTTCCTCACGTGTTCGTTTGAGAACAATCAGGCGATCTGGGTGCGCGGCGACGCCTGATCGGTTACCACTGCCGCAGTGAGCACCGGCAGATCACCACTGCCGCAGTGAGCACAGCGCGCCCTTGGCTCCGGAGTTGGTGCTCACCACCGCTCCATCCACGGCAAGTGTGCAATGAAAGGTGGGCGGGTTCGGGGAGCGCCCACTGCTTGCCAGCACCATCGCCCAGTACTGCGGGTTGGCCAGTCGCACGTTGAGGACCCACGGCCTATCAGGACCCAGATCGGCCTCGACGTTCGGGCTGAACAGGTACGGGTCGTGGCTGTAGTCGGCGAAGTTCGCCGGTTCGAAGTCTCGGTAGTAGATCTCGGAGTAGAAGGGCGTATCGGTGTAGACGGTGTAGGTGACGTCATGCAGGACGGGGTCATCGGCGACGGCCGGTACGGCGACTGCGACGGCGCTGGCAAACGCAAGTGCGAACGAGGCGCTGATCCTGATCAACCACATGATGGGAGAGTTTCGCACGACACCGCGGCCGGGAAGCGGGTTTGGCCCGTCTAGGATCGGTGACTTCGACGTTCGGGAGGTGAGACGGTATGGATTCCGAGCGTGCGGACGTCGATTCCGTGGCGCCAAACGGTGGCGGCCGGGTGGACGTTCTGGCCGAATTGGCCGAGGCCGAGGCTGAGGAGGCCGACGCCCGCGAGCAGGCCCTGCTCGCCAAGGCCAGGGCTGATCGGCTGCGTAACCCGGGGTCCACCGGTGCCGAGCACGAGCCTGCCGCGCCAGTGAGCCGGCCCACCGCACGGCCCCGTCGGCCCCGGTGGTGGCGGGCCGCCGTGCTGGCCGTCTGCGCCCTGGTGATCGGCGGACTGCTGGCGCTGACCGGCATCATGATCACCAAGCACAAGCAGGTCTCGGCGCAGCGTGCCCACCTCCGCGAGGTGGTCGAGGCGGCCGACAATGGCGTAGTGGCGCTGTTGTCCATCGACCACAGCCGCGCGCAGGCCGATGTGCAACGGGTTCTCGATCAGTCCATCGGCGCTTTCCGCGATGATTTCGCCAGCCGCGCAGACGATTTCATCAAGACCGCACAGGACTCCAAAGCAGTCACCTTGGGTTCGATCACCGCGTCGGCGCTGGAGTCGGCCACGGCCGATTCGGCAATCGTGCTGCTGGCCGCCAGTTCTCAGGTGACCAATGTCGGCGGTGCGCGTGGCGAACCCCGACCGTGGCGGATGAGCGTGACGATGAGCCGTGATGAGGATAAGTGGAAGATGTCGAATGTGGAGTTCGTGCCATGAGTACCGGCGAGCAACCGGATCCGGATCGCACCGTGATTGACGGTGACCCCGACGACGGTGCCCCCGACGTCGATTTCCCCGACGATTTCCCCGACGGTATCTCCGACGGGGAGCAGACGCCGTTACCTGCAGCGACCGGGCGCAGGTGGCGCCCGGCGGTGGTGCTTCCGCTAGCTCTGCTGCTGGCGTCCGCGGTGGCCGCGGGTTCGGTCTACTGGTTCCTGTACCGGGCCGACCGACTGACCGATACCGCGTCCCAGCAGGAGGTGATCGCGGCCGCCCGGGAGGGCACCGAGGCGGTGCTGTCCTACTCCTCGGAGAACCTCGACAAGAGCCTGGCCGATGCCAAGTCGCACCTGACGGGCGAATTCCTCGACCACTACAGCACGTTCACCGACGATGTGGTCCGGCCGGCCGTCACCCAGAAGGGTGTGAAGACCGAATCCAACGTCGCTCGCGCCGCGGTCTCCGAGATGCGCCCGGGCCAGGCCCAGGTGCTCGTCTTCGTCAATCAGGTGACCACCAGTAGGGAGCGGCCGTCACCCGCGCTAGCCACCAG
>JAPLAO010000283.1 GCA_026393245.1 Mycobacterium sp.
GCCATGTCGTGACCAATGCCGGTGTCGGTGGTGAGGCCGAATGCGGCGTCCACGAAATCTTCGCAGCCATAGGGGCCGAACACATCGGTGCCCACCATGCTCTCGGCGACCAGCACGTGATCTCCTGCCGGGTATTGGGTGCCGAGGCTTTCGGACGCGGGCCGGGGTTCGGAGATCGGCGGATCCCCGGCGATCACGTCACTCCTACTGATGCTCGCACCGGGCCCGCCGAGGCGACCCTGCGCCGAAACCGAGGACTTCCCATCGAGCTGGACTGAGAAGCTGGTCTCCTCAAGGGCGCATTGCGTGCCGACGTCGTTGCCCCGGCCCGGCGTGCACGAAGCGGCGGCAACCCCGGCCGAATTTACTGCCGCCGTCACCGATGTGGAAACCAAGGCGCCCAGAACCAAACCGCGTGCCGCGAGCTTCAGGCCGCTGTCTGTCACCAGGCTTCGTCTGGTCGGCGTGTGACTACTCATAGAGATGTAGACCGTACGCGTACCGCCACGGCATCGACGAGTTCGTGAACAAGAAGCCGATCCGGGCGAGATGGACACTGCGGCAGCGGCCGCTCGCAACAGCCTCAATGTTTGGCATCACAGCGGTAGACGCGTCGGCGGGCTGGCCGTTGCCCTCGGCATCGGGGCGGCAGTGAGCTCGGGGGCCGGGACGGCATGGGCCGATACCAGCAGCCCCAGCGATCACGCTGGCGCCGCAACCAGCTCTCAGGCAGCCAGATTAACAGTGCGCTCGGCGCACAAGGCCTCGGCAAGGAAGACAGTGGCCATGCTCGCGACGACGGCTCCATCGGCCGGTGTCGGTACTTCAGGCAACAGGCTGGCGGCGCTGGTGGATACACCACGGGCGTCGGCCACGTCGACCGCTGCGCGTCGTCAGACGGCTCCGGTTCATCCTGCCGCCCGCCCCGCGCCGTTAGATCTGCTGGCGTTCGCGCGGCGAGAATTGTTTGGTGATCCGCCGAACATTGCGTACGACTCGGCGCTCAACGGCCAGTCCGCGGGCGGAGTGATCACCGGCAACATCGCGGCGACCGGTGATGCGCTGAGCTACGTCGTCACCCAAAACCCGCAGTACGGCCGTGTGGTGATCGACCAGGGCACCGGTCAGTTCACCTACACGCCGGTGGTGAGTCCGGCCAATGCATTCACCGATTCCTTCGAGCTCAAAGTCGAGGACACCGGCTTCCATCTGCTGGGGTTCCTTGATCCCAACGCACATACCGCCGCAGCGAACATTGCTGTGGCGGTGACAGGAACCAATCCTGGTGCAGCTCTTCAGTTCCCGGACGGCTTCCACTGGGGCGTGGCCACCGCCGCCTTCCAGACCGAGATGGGCGGCGCGGCGCCTATCGATCCCAACACCGACTGGTACGCGTGGGCTCACGACCCGCTCAACCAGCTGCTCGGCTGGACCAAAGGGATACCGGAGAATGGACCGGGTTCCTATCTGCAGTATGCGACGGATGCTCAACTGGCCAGCCAGGGTGTCGGCGCGGACACATTCCGGATCGGCTTGGAATGGAGCCGAATCTTCCCCAGCGACACCAGGGTCGTCGAGGGCGTGACGTACTCGATGGCAGACGTCGATGTGTCGGACGGGGTGAGCGCCTCGGAGATGCAGATCCTGGACAAACTCGCCGACCACGACGCGGTGACGCACTACCGCGACGTCTTCGCCAACCTGCACGATAACGGCCTCGAGCCGATGGTGACGCTTGTGCACTTCACCTTGCCCAGCTGGCTGCATGATCCGCAAAAGGCACGCATCACTGAGACTCTTGGTGGCCTCTTCGGTTACACCCCGCCGACCGGCGGCGGGTGGGCGTCTGAGAACACCGAGGTCGAGTTCGAGAAGTACGCCGCCTACGCCGCGTATGAGTTTGGTGATCAGGTGGACACCTGGGTGACGATCAACGAGCCGGTCAACACCATGGCGGCGTCCTACCTCGTTCTTCCGGGTCTAGGTGGGTTCCCGCCCGGAGTCTTACGTGGTGACCTTCTGAAAAAGTCCCTTATCAATGAAGCTGAGGCGAACGCGGCGGCGTACCACGCAATTCACAAGTTCGACCTCGGACCTGACACCCAGGTTGGCGTGGTGCTCAACTTTCTTCCGTGGGAGCCGGCCGATCCGACCAGTGTGACCGATCAGAAAGCGGCCGCCGAATTCAACAACTTCTACAACCGCTGGTTTCCCAATGCGGTGGTCAATGGACAACTGGATGCCAATTTCGACAACATCCTGACAAACGACCCGGCGCGGCCAGATCTGGCGAACACTTCCGATTTCGTCGGCGTCAACTACTACTCGGTCGCCACCGTCGACTCCTTGGGCGGCGCCGGAGGTCTGTTGGCACTGATCTCCGGCATACCGGTGCTGAAAGGGCTCCCGACGCCCGAGCATGCCGGCGCCTGCCCGGCGGTACAGGGTTGCACCGACATCGGCTGGGCCATCCAGCCAAGCGGCCTGCGTGACGGACTGGACGTCGCCGCGTCCTACGGCAAGCCGCTATGGATCACCGAGAACGGAATCGCCGATGCCAGCGACGCCAACCGGGCCGCTTACACGGTGCGTCAACTCGTAGTGCTGCAGCAAGCCATCGCCGATGGAATCGACGTCAAGGGCTACATCCATTGGTCACTCATCGACAACCTGGAGTGGGCAAAGGGCTACGCGCCAAAGTTCGGACTCTATTCGTTCGACCCCGTGACGCTGGAGCGCACGGCCAAGCCAAGCCTGGCGATCATTCGCCAGATCCCGCTCGACAATGGGATTTCAGCGAGTCTGTTCACGACCTACGTGAAGGATGCGCCCGCCGTGCGCGCCTGACCGCACAGCGGATTCGATTCGAGAATGCCGCTGTAGCCGCCTCCCGCGTCTAGGATCGTGGCGATGGCAATGGGGCCGCGTGACGAGTTCAAGTCCAGCTACCCAGACCCCACCACGGGTCTGCGCTGGGCGTTGGCGGCGATGTCCGTGATCGCTGTGGCCGCCGTGATTGCTGCCGTGACGCTGTGGCTGAAACCCCGTCACGTCGAGCAACCTCCGCCCAAGGAGAAGGCTTCCACCGGGGTGCCCCGCGCCGACCTTGAGCAGATCACCGGTCAACTGCTGATGCAGAAGTTTCCCGGGCCACCCGTTCGGATCACCTGCCCCGATGATCTGCCGGCCAAGGTTGGCGCGTCCGAGGATTGCGTGCTGCGGCGCTTCGGCAATGCGTTCCGGCTGACCATCACCATCACCGCGGTCACGTCGCCTACCGATGCCAACTGGACGTACAAGTTGGGAGAGAAGATTCCGGGGTCGTGAGGCCGCGTGGCGCAGGAGACGTGCCTGCGCCCGCTAGGTGTTGCCGAACCCGGTGCCGCTGCGAATCAACGGCAGGTCCGCCATAGTTGCGAATCCCGGCGGTGCTGCGCACACCGCGGGCACGGCGTTGAGGATCTGCATGGCGGTGGCAACGTTGGATGCGGTCACGTGTTCGAGCATCGTCGCGCTGGGGGAGCCTGCCATCACCAGGAAATGGGTGCGCATTTTCGGGTCGCCGTCGATGGTCAGCGTCCAGCCGTGCTGAGGTTTGGGCCAGTGCGACGGGTACTCCCCGCCGACGGTCCACAGCGCCTCGATCTCGACCAGGGTCTCCCCGCTGCGGCGGCCCGCCCAACTCCAACGCTGACCGGCCGTGGTTCCGGCTCGCAGCAGATGGTCGAAGATTTGATGGTCCTCTCTAGCGGGGACCGCCTCGACCGTCGCGGTCACCTCGTCGATGCCAGCATTGAGCGCATCGGCCATTAGCCATACCTCGTCGCTGAAGATGCCACTGTTGAAGGCCAGGAAGTCGTTGGCGGTGGGGTTGATGTCCTCGACGGGTTGGCCGAAGGCCATGTTGTCGAACGTGATCGACGTGCTGTCGTAGAACGACCAGTCGGCGCGCTCCTGCAGAGTGATCCGGTCGATGCGCCGGCTCATCCCCGACATCGCCAACGGCAGCACCCCGGACAGGTTGCCCGGGTTGAGGCCGCTGCCGTGCACGCTGCTGCGCCCGGCCTGGCACGCCTGCAGCAGTCGGTCGCGGTCGGCTGGGTCGATGCGGCGCGGATGGAACAAAAACGCTGTCGTGACAACGTTTTTCCCGCTCGCCAGGATCGCGCAGACATCGTCGATGCTGGTGTTGCGCGGGGTGTAGAGCACGCAATCGGCATCGAGGGCGAGGATTTCGTCGACGTCGGTGGTGGCGGTGACGCCGATGGGGGAGCGGCCAATCAACTTGGCGATGTCGACGCCATTCTTGTCCGGTGAGTACACCCGGGCGCCGACGATCGTGAGATCGCGGCGATGGTCCAGGATCGAGATGAGCAACTCGGTGCCAATGGCGCCGGTGCCCCAGGGGATGACGCGATACTGCGCTGTTTTCGATTGGGCTGAATCCGCCATGAACGCTCCGAGGTGGTAGTGGGGGCCGCAAGGGGCGGCCGTGTGATGAATGTCGCGCGAAGGCCGAGCCACGCGAAACCTTTTTACCGCTTCCCTTCCTACTCCGCGGAGTTGACGAGGCTGCGATAGCGCTGATTGAACGCGAAGAGCGCCGCGTCCTTGTCGGGATAGACACCGCGCTCGAACGCGCGCGAGCTGATGCCCTGCTGAGCGCGTTCGACGACGGCGGCGTCTTGCGCGGTCACGGTCTCCATGAAGTCGACAAGTTCCTGCACTGCGCCCGCCAAGCTGGCATCGGCGATCACGTCAGGTGGCAGCAGATAATCGCTGACGATGGTGGTGCTCGTCGCACTGCGCGGCAGCAGAGTCGTGAGCGTGGCGTAGTTGCCCGCCACGTCGAGCATGCAGTTGGGGAAAAGGTGCGCGCCGTAGACCGACGACGCCTCCTCCTCGGTCAGGCCCGGGAGAGTGGGGATGGCGCTGGCACCGGAGAACGTCAGCGCGGACGCGCCGGATTTCATCTTGACGCCACCATCGTCGCGCGGATCGGCCTCGTACACGCGGCCGGCGCGGTACGCGGGGATCAAGTCGACGAGTTCGGGATGAACTGTCGGGCAGTGCAAGCACTCGCGGAAGTTCTCGACCCAGATCTTCCAGTTCCCCGCGACATCGAGCGTGGTCGTCTGGACGATCCTCAGCGCGCCGAGATCGAACCGCTCGTAGGCGAGCGCGTCGTCGTCGTGCGAGGCGATGTAGTCCTCGAACGGTCCGGCCTGACCACCAAGGTCGACGAAGAGAATGCCTTGCCACTCCGCAACCGGCATGCCGTGCAGGCCGTACTGCGACCGGTCTATCTCGTCGGCGCTGACGCGTGGCGTGCCGATCAGCTCGCCGTCGAGGCCGTAAACCCATGAATGGTAGGGGCACTTGATCGCGCGCTTGAGGGTGCCGGTGCCGGCGTCGCAGAGCAGCGCGCCGCGGTGGCGGCACACGTTGTGGAAGGCGCGCAGCGTGCCGTCGTGATCGCGGACGATCACGATGTTCTGGCCGGCGACCTCGGTCGCGCGATACGACCCGGGCGCGGCGACGTGCTCGGAGCGTCCGGCGCAGGCCCAGCTGCGGCGGAAGACGGTGTCGATCTCACGCTCGTAGACCTCGCTGGACAGATACAACTCGGCGGGCAGAGTCTCGCGGTTCATCGGCACGGCACCACCATACGACGTCCTGACTGCACGATCAGTCAGCCTATCGAGCGGGTACGACCACTATTCCCCTCCCGACGTCGTCGCGTATCGCGGTAGGCTTCACATATGTCTACAGAATCGACTACGGTTCGCGTTTCACTCCGGACGCGTGACCGTTTGGCCGCCCAGGCCCGCGAACGAGGCGTCTCGATCTCCGCACTCCTGGAGGAGCTGGCCGCCGGTGCCGACCGCGAGGCGATCTTCCGAGCCGAACGCCAGGTCACCCGCGCCGAAGCGGGCAACCAATCCGTCCGCGAGGCAGAAGGGGATTGGGCAGACGCGGCGGCCGACGGCATTGACTGAGCCACGCCGGGGAGAGCTGTGGATGGTCGCCTTCGGCGCCGGCCGCACGGGTGAACCCGGCAAGCACCGACCCGCCGTCATTGTGTCCGCCGACGAGGTTCTCGCCGGAGTGGAGGACGAGTTAATCGTCGTCGTCCCGGTGTCGAGTTCCCGTGCCCGGACTCCGTTGCGGCCGGTCATTTCACCGGATGAGGGAGTCGACGCCGACAGCGTCGCGGTATGCCGCGGCCTGCGCGCGGTTTCTCGGGCCCGGCTGGTGCAACGCCTCGGCGCAGTCAGTCCCGAAACCCTGCGCGACATCGAGGACGCGCTGGTTCTCGTTCTGGCGCTGGGGCCCTCGCTTACTCGCTGACCGTCGCGAACGCATCCCGCAGGTAGTCGAGGTTGATCTGCATATTGTGCTGCCACTCGGCGAGCCGTTTCGCGATGATCCGGCTCGGTCGTCAGCGCGACGGGATGATAACTTGACGCGCACGCCGGGGCCAAGGGAGCAGCGCTAATGGCAACAATGCACTTCATCTCGGGTCTTCCGCGCTCCGGGTCGACATTGCTGTCGGCACTGCTGCGGCAGAACCCGCGTTTCCAGGCTGGGATGTCGGGTCCGCTGGCCGGGTTGTTCGGTGCGCTGCTCGGTCAGATGAGTGCACGCAATGAGTACTCGGTATTCATCGACGACAACCAGCGTGAGCGGATTGTGCACGGACTGTTCGACAATTTCTATTCCGACAGCCCCGCAGAGGTCATCTTCGACACCAGTCGCGGGTGGTGCGGGTGGATGCCGGCGGTCGCACGGCTGTTCCCCGAAGCGAAGGTGATCGCCTGCGTCCGTGAGATGCCCTGGGTGTTGGACAGCATCGAGCGGCTGGTGCAGCGCAACGTCTTCAGCCCGTCGTCGATCTTCAACTACAGCCCCGGTGGCACGGTCTACACCCGCGCCAACGGTGTGGTGGCGCCCGACGGCATGGTCGGCGGGCCTTACGACGCACTCAAGCAGGCCTGCTACGGAGCTCAGCGGGACCGGCTGCTACTCGTGCAGTACGAGACCCTGACCGTCGATCCGGGTGCAACCATGCGCGCCATCTACGAGTTCATCGGCGAGCCGTACTTCGAGCACGACTTCGGCCACGTCGACTATGACGTCACCGAGTTCGACGAACGCGCAGGCACCCCCGGACTGCACACGGTGCGCGGAATCGTCAAAGCCGAACCTCGCGAAACCCTGTTGCCACCAGACCTTTTCAAGCGGTTCACCAACGACGCCTTCTGGCGCGATCCGTCTCGCATCCCCGCTGGGTTGCGGATCGTCTGAGGCCCGGATAGCCGAGTGCGGCGTTCGTACGGGCGACGGCCTCACTTCTCTGCCTGACGCCACCTGGCGTACCACATGCCTATCCGGCGACCACCATCGCGTGATCGCTTGTTCGCCAAGCAGATTCGAAGGTTGCGATGCTGACTTGTGAGTCGGGTCCGGGGCTGGGGATGGCGCTGTCGTTGAGGTGCACGATGCCGGATCCGGTGTCGATGCCGGTGACGACGACGTCGTGATCGTGGACCGTGCGGTCACCTGCCTGATCCCAGATGGTTTCGCCGTTGATCGAGGCGATCACCTTCTTGCCGTCGGCCAGTAGCAACGCCAAACCTAGTTGGTTTTTGCGGGGGATCGTTCCCGATGCGGCGGCCGGGTCGGAAGCCACGATGTAGATCGGTCCCGAACCGCGGCCGTTCGGGATGGATCCGGCCAGGGCGATGATCTCGTCTTCGGAAGGTTTGGTGCCGGTCACCTCGCCGACGACGTCGGCCACGGCCATCAACGCGCAGTCGTCGTAGTGTTGCCGACCCCAGTACTGGGCCGCGGCATCGGGATCGCCGCTGAGGCCGTCCGACTCGGCCCACGCGACGCCGGTCGGAGCGCTGAGCGTCACGACGGCGATCACCGCGGCAGCGAGGCGGCCCATCGCGATCCTGTTCACTCCACCATTTATAGACCTGGGCGCGACCACTAATCGCACCATTAAGACTAGTCCGACTAGTCCGAACTCCGTATACTGAGGCGATGAAGAGCGTCACCAGCACCGAGGCGAAGGCGCGACTCAATGCCCTCCTGGCGGAAGTGCAGCGCACAGGTTCACCCGTCACGATCACCACCCATGGTCGGCCCGTCGCCGTCCTGACGCCTGTGCACGCGCGTCCGCGCCCCTTCGGGCAACTGCCGACACTGGTGGTCGGAGCCGACTTCGACGATCCGCTGCCGGAATCGGACGTCGCCGCGTGGGAAGGAGGATCGGGTGCCGGTGGCTGAACCCCGCTCGAGTGCCATCCTGCTGGACACCCACACCCTGCTGTGGCTGGTCAGCACACCAGAGCGGGTATCTACCGCCGCGCGGGAGCAGATCGCCGACTCCACGCGCGAGATGGCTG
>JAPLAO010000074.1 GCA_026393245.1 Mycobacterium sp.
CGACGGCCGGTAACGCGGTTCCGGTGGGGCATCACCGGGATGGACCACCGGGCGCAGTTCGGCGATCCCCCGCTTAGCCAGATCGGCCAACACACTCGCCGGCACCGCCAGTCCCCCCACCACGAACCCGAACCCCGGCGTCACACTCGGTACCGCCGGCCCGGGTGCTTTCGGGCAGCGGGACTCTCTGATCACCTCCACGAGGCGCTCCCGGGTGGTGATCATCTCGACCGTGTTGTCCTCATCGCGCTCACCATGCAGATCCGAGCCGTCCGCGGAGGCCAGCACCGCAGACTCCAACACCGCGGCCTCGGCGACCACATGCACCACCACCGCCGGCGGCGGCGACGAATCGTTGCCGGCGGCCGCGCACTCCGATGACCCACACGCACACGCCAACACGGTGTGACCGGCGGCCAATGCACCTAACGCATCAGCACGGCGCTGCTCGAGGGTGCGCGGATCGTCATCGCACACCGTGTGCGCGAGCGCACTGAGCCGCCGATCCAGCAGCGTGGCATCGGTCTGATGCAACTCACCCGACAGAAACGACGCGGCACGATCATGCGCGCATCCGGATCATGGCGAACCACGATGGAATCGACACGCTGCTCCATCTTGTGCACCGACAGCGGACCCCACGTCGGCACCGCCTCAGCCAACTCGGCATCAATCGCGGCCAGCACATCGGCATCAATCGCGAGCAGGGTGCGGGCCACCATCATCCGGACGCACCGAAAATCAATCACCCCGGTCGCGAACACCGCCGCCACCCGAGGCAACCGCTCACGCAGACACACCGCGTGATGCAACAACCCACCCGCCGCCGCAGCCGTCATCGACTGAACAGCAGCCACCTCCGCAGCCACCGCCTCCCACGGATCAATCCGCCACAACTCACGCCCGGAGCCATCCTCCACCGGAATCTGACGACGCTCATAGAGCTCCGCGATCGCCGCCAACCGGCGCGCACACGCGACGTTCTCCGCACGGAAGGCCTCGCCGATCGCGTCGACGACCACCGCATCAGATAATTCTTCGAACATGTTTTCGATACTAGGTCTTCCCTCTGACGAGTTCCACACCGTCAGCCGCACCTGTGGATAGCGCCGAGTGTGGGGATTAAATCTCAGCCCAGGATCGCCCGCGCCGCCTCGCGCGCCTCGGCCGGTCCAGCTGTCGCCAGCACCGCCTCGGCTGCGTCCCGGCACTGCTGCAGTGTCACCGTGGCCAGTTTCGCGCCCACCGGGGTCACTGCCGAGGCGGCCGCCGACAGCGAGCTCACGCCCAGACCGATCAGCACGCAGGCCAGCAGCGGATCCGCGGCGGCCTCGCCGCAGACACCGACGGGCTTGCCGGCGGCAACACCGGCCCGCGCGGTCTGCGCCACGAGTGCGACCACGGCCGGCTGCCAGGGGTCGGTCAGGGTGGCCAGATCCGACGACATCCGGTCGGCAGCCATCGTGTACTGCGCGAGGTCGTTGGTTCCGATGGAGAGGAACTCGACGTGCTCGAGAAGTTTGTCGGCCAGCAGTGCCGCGGCCGGAATCTCGATCATCACGCCGGGATACAACCCCCGTTCGCGGGCCAGATCGGCGAACTGCTTGGCCTCGGCGGCGGTGGCGATCATCGGCGCCATCACCCACGGAGCACTGTGAGTACTGGCGGCCGCGGCCGCGATCGCGTCGAGTTGGCGAGCTACCAGGTCAGCATTGCCTCCGACGATTCGGAATCCACGAACGCCCAGTGCCGGGTTCTCCTCCTGGGGCGTGGTGACGAACTTCAGCGGCTTATCGGACCCGGCATCGAGGGTGCGGATCACCACCTTGTGGCCGGCGAACGCCTCGAGAACCTCCGCGTAGATCGCCGCTTGCTCGTCGACGCTGGGCTCGGAATCCCTTTCCAGGAAGCACAATTC
>JAPLAO010000166.1 GCA_026393245.1 Mycobacterium sp.
ACCGGCGTCGACCGGGTCACCGCCGTCGAGTGCGAGGGTCACCGGAACACCGGCGTTGACCACCGCCTCGGAGATGACGGCGGCGGGCCGGGCATGTAGTCCGACAGCCGAACCAACCGTCACGGTTTTACTGGGCATCTCGAGCTCCTCTGCGTCTCAGACGGAAGCGAAGGCCGCGTTTGCTTCCGCTTCGGCTTTCGGGTTCACAAACTGCTTGGCAGCGATCACGGCCAGAGCACCAATGACGGTACCTGCGGCAAGGGCCACGAGGAACCACAACAGCTTGCCGATTGCGAAGAAGACGAAGATCCCGCCGTGTGGTGCCTTCAGGGTGACATCCATCGCCATGATCAGCGCGCCGGTCACCGCGCCGCCGGCCATCATCGACGGGATCACCCGGAACGGGTCGGCCGCCGCGAACGGAATCGCACCCTCGGAGATGAATGACGCACCCAGCAGCCAGGCTGCGCGGCCGTTCTCGCGTTCGGGTTCGCTGAACAGTCCGGGCCGCAGCGTGGTGGCCAGCGCCATGGCCAGCGGGGGCACCATGCCGGCGGCCATGACGGCGGCCATGATCCGCAGGCTGGCCGGTTCGGCGATGTTGAGTCCTGCGGTCGCGAATGCATAGGCGGCCTTGTTGACCGGGCCGCCGAGGTCGAAGCACATCATCAGTCCCAGGATGATTCCGAGCAGGATCACCGATCCGCCACTGAGCCCGTTGAGCCAGTTGGTCAGTCCCGAGGTGATCGCGGCCAGTGGTCGACCGAGTAACAGGAACATCAGCAGGCCCACGACGAGTGACGCGAACAACGGAATCACCACGACCGGCATGAGGCCGCGCGCCCACTGCGGCACGTTGACCCGGCTGATCCACAGCGCGGCGAAGCCGGCGATCAGACCGCCGACGATGCCGCCGATGAATCCGGCGCCGACGAACCCCGCGACGGCGCCGGCAGTGAAGCCCGGCGCCAGACCCGGCCGGTCGGCAATCGCAAAAGCGATATAGCCGGCCAGTGCCGGTACCAGGAATCCGAATGCCAACCCGCCGAGGGTGAACAGCACCGCGCCGAGGTACTGGGCCAGCCCGCCGCTGGGCAGGTTTGTCAGGGAGTTGCCGGTGGCGATGATGTGCGCTATCGAATTGGTCTTGCCCTCCGGCGTATTGGCGATGTCATAGCCCGCCAGCAGGAAGCCCAGCGCGATCAGTAGGCCGCCGGCGGCGACGAACGGGATCATGTAGCTGACGCCGGTCAGTAGGATCTGCCGCAGCCGGACTCCCCAGCCCAGAGTCGACGCCGCTGTTCCGGTCGATGCGACTGACGATGCCGAGCCCTCGACCCGCGTGATGTTCGGATTGTCTACTGCCGCAATGGCTTCGGCAATCATCGTGTCAGGCTCGTTGATGGCACGCTTGACTCCGGATGCGATCAACGGCTTACCGGCGAAACGCTGCCGGTCCTTGACCCCCACATCGGTGGCGAAGATAACGGCATCGGCCGCGGCGATCGTCGCGGCGCTCACCGGGGTGCTACCCGAGGAACCCTGGGTCTCCACTGTTAATTGCACGCCGGCGCGGTGCGCGGCGAGCTTGAGGGCATCGGCGGCCATGTAGGTGTGCGCGATCCCGGTAGGGCACGCGGTGATGGCGATGATCGACTTGCCCTGTGGTGCAACGGCTGCCGCCGCAACTGGGACTCCCGGGGAGCCGACTACGCCGTCGACGAGTGCGACGATCTCATCGTCGGTGGTCGCGGCACGCAGGGAGGCAACGAATTCGGGCCGCACCAGCGCGCGCGCCAGACCAGATAGCAGCGCCATGTGCTCCGATCCCGCACCTTCGGGCGCGGCGATCAGGAACACCAGATCGGCCGGACCGTCAGGCGCGCCGAAGTCCACGGCCGGCCGCAGTCGGGCGAATCCGATTGAGGGTTGTCGGACCGACGCCGACCGGCAATGCGGGATGGCAATACCGCCCGGCAGTCCGGTCGCCGACTGCGACTCGCGGTCCAGGGCGGCACGCGCCAACCCGCGGGCGTTGCCGGCCCGGCCGTCGGCGGCGAGCAGGCCCGCCAGCCGTCCGATCACCGCCTCCTTGTCCGAGCCCGCATCGACGTCGAGTAGCACCAGATCCGAACTGATGATGGCGGGGTTTGTCATGAGCGCACCTTCGGGTTGGGGTTGACGGCCGTGACTGTCACGCCATCGAGATTGAGTTGAGCCGGTGACGGCAGTGCCGAACCGGGAAGTGCCGCAGCGCCACTGCCGTAGGCGACCGCCATCAGCAGTCGCTGCGGCGCGGTGCCGCCTTCGACGTCGGCGCGCACGTAACCGGCGAGCGACGAGTCGCCGGCGCCGACGGTGCTGCGGGGGCTGATTGGCGGCGGGGTGGCCAGCCAGGCTCCGTCGGCGTCGACCAGAACCGCTCCGGCGGCACCCAGTGTCGCCAGTACCGCCCCGACTCCCCGGTTGATCAGGTGCCGTGCCGCGGTCACCACCGGTTGTGCGTCACCGCGCGCCACTGCGGTTTCCAGCGACTCCGCAGTCACCCCGGCCAGTCCGGCCAATTCCTCGGAGTTGGGTTTGATCAGATCCGGGGCGGCGCGCTCCAGTCCCGCGGCCAGCGCGGCCAGTGGCCCATCCGAGGTGTCGACGGCGACCTTGCAGCCCAACGGCTTTAGGGCCGCCACCATGTCGGAATACCAGCCGTCCGACATCCCCGGCGGAATTGATCCGGATAACACCACCCACCGTGCCGATGAGGCGCGATCGATCACCGCTCGCGCCAACCCCTCAATGTCGGCCGCAGCGATGGTGGCGCCCGGCTCGTTGATTTTCGTTGTGGTGCCGTCGTTTTCGGTGATCGCGAGGTTGGTGCGCACCGCACCCGTGACCGGCACCGCGTGGAATTTCACATTGATCGCACGCAATTCCGCGAGTATCGGGTCGTGCTCGCCGGCAGGCAGCACCGCGACCACGTCGAGGCCGGCCAGGGTGAGCGCGCGGGCGACGTTCACACCCTTGCCGCCTGGTTCTGACGACACCGAACTGACCCGGTGCACGGCCCCACGTACCAGTTCGCCCGGCAGTGTGACGGTGCGGTCGATACTCGGATTGGGTGTGACGGTGACGATCATGCGGCCCCCTGTGCGACAACGACTTCGAGGCCCTGATCAGTGAACCGGGCGCGGTCGGCGGGTGTGATCTCGGAGTCGGTGACGAGAACGTCGACTTGCTCGATCGGTGCGAAGCAGACGAATTCCTCAAGCCCGATCTTCGACGAATCGGCAACGACCACAACGAAATTGGCGCAACCGACCATGGCTCGTTTGACGGCCGCCTCGTCCGGGTCGGGTGTGGAGAGGCCGTGCCGCAGGCTGATTCCGTTGGTACCGATAAAGGCGACGTCGACGCGCAATGCTTTTAGTGTTTCGACGGCATGGTCGCCGACGGTGGCCTGGGTCAGCCCGCGTACCCGGCCGCCGAGTAGTTGTAGCGAGACCGATCCCAGGCCGGCCAGGCGGGCCGCGATCGGCACCGAGTTGGTCACCACCAGCAGTTCGCGATCGGCCGGTAGCAGGGCCGCCACCCGAGCCGTGGTGGTTCCCGCGTCGAACAGGACCGACGCCCCGGACCGCGGGAAGTAGTCAGCGGCCGCCACCGCGATTGCGTATTTGCAATCGGCGCGGGTGGTTTCGCGCTCGTCGACGGATGATTCGACCAGGTGCAGAACACGAACCGGGACGGCGCCGCCGTGCACCCGGCGCAGCGCACCGGCGCGGTCCAGGACCGCGAGGTCCCGTCGCACGGTCTCGGTGGTGACGTCGTAGGTGTGTGCGAGATCGGCCACCGATGCGCGGCCCTGCGCCATCACCTGTTCGGCGATGGCCTGCTGGCGTTCCTCCGGATACATCGATCTCCGAGCGTGTGGGGCCGGGTGTGGGTTCGCACCTACTTTGTGTGGATATATGTTGTTTTACCGCCGACCGTGTGGGAATGTCAACGATTTGCTGTAATCCACATCATGACCTCGCCGAATACGACGGTGCTGCAGGGCGTTCCTGTGGTTCCTGGAGTCCGCTTCGCGCCCGTGATCAGGGCCAACCGCCTACCCGGGATCGACGACCTCGACCCCGGCGGTGTCCTAGCCGAACTCGACCGGCCCGCCGAGGCGGTCCGGTTCGCCAACGCCGCCTCCTCGGTGGCGCAACGTCTGCGCGACCGTGCCGCGGCGGCGACCGGCGCGGCTTCGGAGGTGCTCGGCGCCACCGCGCAGTTGGCCCAGGACCGCGCCTGGTTGGGATCGGCCGAGAACGCCATCAAGGCGGGCAAGACCGCCGTACGTGCGACCGCCGAGGCGGCCACCCAGTTCATCGAGATGTTCACCAAAATGGGCGGCCTGATGGCCGAACGGGTGACCGACCTCAAAGACATCCGCGATCGCGTCATCGCCGAACTCGCCGGCCTACCCGAACCGGGTGTGCCGATTCCTGCCGAGCCGTCCATCCTGTGCGCGGAGGATCTCGCCCCGGCCGACACCGCGGGTCTTGATCCTCATCGCGTCGTCGGACTGGCCACCACGCTGGGCGGCCCGACCAGTCATACCGCGATCATCGCGCGCCAGTTGGGCATTCCCTGTGTGGTCGCCGTCAACGGCCTCGACGATGTGCCCATCGGCACCATGGTGTTGCTCGACGGCAACCGCGGAACCGTGATCCTCGATCCCGATCGGGCGGAGGCCGCCGCGGCGGTCGCGGCATCCGATGTTGCGGCTGCGTCAATGGCCGGCTGGACCGGTCCGGGTGCGACGGCCGATGGCCACCCGGTGACGATCCTGGCCAACGTCGCCGACGGCACGGCAGCCCGTGCCGCGCGGCAGGCCCCGGTCGAGGGTGTCGGACTGTTCCGCACCGAATTGTGCTTCCTGGAAAGGGATTCCGAGCCCAGCGTCGACGAGCAAGCGGCGATCTACGCGGAGGTTCTCGAGGCGTTCGCCGGCCACAAGGTGGTGATCCGCACCCTCGATGCCGGTTCCGATAAGCCGTTGAAGTTCGTCACCACGCCGCAGGAGGAGAACCCGGCACTGGGCGTCCGCGGATTCCGGATCGTCGGCGGCAATGCTGACCTGGTGGCTCGCCAACTCGACGCGATCGCGGCCGCCTCCGCCAGCACCGGGAATGCGCCGTGGGTGATGGCGCCGATGATCGCCACCGCCGCTGAGGCCAAGCAGTTTGCCGATCTGGCCCGCGACCGCGGGCTGTATCCCGGCGTGATGATCGAGATCCCGGCCGCGGCACTG
>JAPLAO010000302.1 GCA_026393245.1 Mycobacterium sp.
AACAGGTCGACCGCGCCGTCGCCGACGGTGCGACGCTGGTGTCGAACGGCGAACGCAACGGCGCACACTTCCCGCCCGGCGTGCTGACCGGCCTGACGCCCGACTCGGCGTCCTACCGCGAGGAACTGTTTGGTCCGGTGGCGTGTGTCTACAAGGCGGCTGGAGAAGACGAGGCGGTGGAGTTGGCCAACGACACCCCGTTCGGGCTCGGTTCCTACGTGTTCACCACCGACGCCGAACAGGCCAAGCGGGTGGCCGACAAGATCGAGGCCGGCATGGTTTACGTCAACCTCGTCGGCGCCGACGGTGTGGAGTTGCCGTTCGGTGGCGTCAAGCGGTCCGGGTTCGGCCGTGAACTCGGCCGTTTCGGGATCGAAGAGTTCGTCAACAAGAAGCTGATCCGGATCGGCAAGTCATGACGGTGACGGCCGCCCCGCCGAAGCTGAACAATGTCCGGGAGGCGATGGCGATCGCCCGGGAGTGCCGAACCCTGATGGGCGGCAGCGGAATCACCCTCGAGTACTCGCCGCTGCGACATGCCAACAACCTGGAGTCGGTGCTGACCTACGAGGGTACCTCCGAGATGCACATGCTCTCGATCGGACGGGCCCTGACCGGTCACGCCGCGTTCCGCTGAGATGGCCTCGGCCGTAGCGCTGCGCCAACTGATCGCCGGTGTGTGGCGGCCCGGGGGCGGCGCACGGGTGCAGAGCTTCAACCCGACCCGGCCCGATATCGTTGTTGCCGAGGGTGATTCGGCGACCGTCGACGATGTCGACGAGGCCGTCGGCGCCGCACGCAGCGCACTGGCCGGGTGGGCAGCCATGCCGATCCATCAGCGCGGCGCAGTGTTAGCTGCCGCGGCGACGGTCGTTGAGCACCATGGTGCCCAGTGGGGCCTGGAACTGACTCTCGAGGAGGGTAAGACCAAGGCCGAGGGCATCGCCGAGGTGGGCCGTGCCGCGCAGATCCTGCGCTACTACGCCGCCGAGGGCGACCGGCAGGCCGGCGAGATCTTCTCCTCACCGCGGTCCGGCGAGCAGATTCTGGTGACCCGCAAACCGATCGGTGTGGTGGCGGCGATCACCCCGTTCAACTTTCCGATCGCGATTCCCGCCTGGAAGATCGCCCCCGCACTGGTGTACGGCAACACGGTGGTGTGGAAACCGGCGAGTGCGGTCCCCCTGTTGGCACTGCGGCTGGCCGAAGCGCTGACCACCGCGGGCCTGCCGCCCGGCGTGCTCAACCTGCTGATCGGCGACTCCGCTGCCGGCAACGCCCTGGTCAACCACGCCGGCATTGACGCCATCACCTTCACCGGCTCGACCGGAGTGGGAAGGCGGATCGCCGGAGCGGCGGCGGCCCGCGGCGTGCCGGTCCAGGCCGAGATGGGCGGCAAGAACGCCGCTGTCGTCCTTGACGACGCCGACTTCGATCTCGCTGTCGAGCAGGTGATGCTGGGTGCATTCCGCTCAACCGGCCAGAAGTGCACGGCGACGTCACGGC
>JAPLAO010000060.1 GCA_026393245.1 Mycobacterium sp.
CCCCGGCCGCCTCCGCCGATTCGGCCGACAAGACGGTCACGGTCTTCCCGGGGATGGAAATTCGTCAGCAATCCACCATGTGCACCCTGGGCTTTGTGGATCCGGTCGCCCGGATCGCATTCTCAGCCGGGCATTGCCGCGGCACTGGCCCGGTCACCGATCGCAACGGTCGCCCCATCGGCGTGGTGACCACGTCCCGGGACAACACGCCCGACGGCTCGGTGGTTCGGGTTGACCAGGTGATCTCCGATTACGAGACCATCGCCCTGAACGCCGACGTAACCGTCAACAATCTTCTCCCGGGTGGCCGGGCACTGGTGGCCGACGCGGTCGCGCCCATGGCCGTCGGCCAACAGGTGTGCCACTTCGGCATCGTGACGGGCGAGGGTTGCGGCACCGTCGCACGGATCAACAACGGCTGGTTCACCATGACCAACGGTGTGGTCAGCCAGAAGGGCGACTCCGGCGGCCCGGTCTACGTGCCGACCGGCAACGGCAAGGCCGTGATGGTCGGCCTGTTCAACAGCACCTGGGGCCGACTGCCGGCCGCGGTGTCCTGGCAGGCCACCGGTCAACAACTGCGTGAGGACAGCATTGCGGTGAACGCGGCGGTCAACAGCGCGCTCAACAACACGGTGGTCAACGCCGCCGCCCGCAACTGATTGCGGTCAAACTAGAACACGTTCTAGCCAGGGGGGCGTCCCGGCGATATCCTCACCGGAATGAGCGGACTTGATATCCCGGATACCGTCGACGCCGCGACCGTGACCGAATGGTCCGATGACGTCGACGTCGTCGTGATCGGTTTCGGTATCGGGGGCGGGTGCGCGGCAGTGACCGCGGCCGCCGCCGGTGCCCGCGTACTGGTCCTAGAACGTGCCGCCGTCGCCGGTGGCACCACCGCACTCGCCGGCGGCCACTTCTACCTCGGCGGCGGCACCGCCGTGCAGCAGGCCACCGGGCACCCCGACAGCGCCGAGGAAATGTACAAGTACCTGGTTGCGATGTCGCGTGAACCCGAGCACGACAAGATCCGCGCCTACTGCGAGGGCAGCGTCGAGCATTTCAACTGGCTCGAGGACCTCGGGATCGCGTTCGAGCGCAGCTATTACCCGGAGAAAGCGGTCATCCAACCCGGCACCCAGGGGTTGATGTACACCGGCAACGAGAAGGTGTGGCCGTACAAGGACATGGCCGTCCCGGCGCCGCGCGGACACAAGGTCCCGGTGCCCGGAGACACCCAGGGTGCCGCCATGGTGATCGATCTGTTGGTGAAACGGGCCGCCGAACTCGACATCGAGATCCGTTATGAGACCGGCGCGACGAACCTGGTGACGCACGACGGCCGCGTCGTCGGGGTGTCATGGAAGCGATTCAGCGAGACCGGAATCATTCGGGCCAAGGCGGTGGTGATCGCCGCGGGCGGGTTCGTGATGAACCCGGAGATGGTGGCGACGTTCACCCCGGAACTCGCCGAGAAGCCGTTCGTTCTCGGCAACACCTACGACGACGGTCTCGGTATCCGACTCGGCGTGTCCGCGGGCGGTGCCACCAAACACATGGAGCAGTCCTTCATCACCGCGCCGGTCTATCCGCCGGCGGTCTTGCTGACCGGGCTGATCGTCAACAAACTCGGGAAGCGGTTCGTGGCCGAGGAGTCCTACCATTCCCGCACCTCGGGCTTCGTGATGGAGCAACCGGATCACGCCGCGTTCCTGATCGTCGACGAGGATCACCTGCAGCGCCCGGAGTTCCCGCTGATCAAGTTCATCGATGGCTACGAGACCGTCGAGGAGATGGAGTCCGCGCTGGGAATTCCCGAGGGGAACCTGGTCGCGACCCTGGACAGTTACAACACGCACGCGGCCAACGGTGAAGACCCGGAGTTTCACAAGCAGCCGGAATACCTTGCGCCCCAAGACAAAGCGCCGTGGGCGGTGTTTGATCTGTCGCTGGGCAAAGCGATGTATTCGGGCTTCACCGTGGGTGGTCTGGCCAC
>JAPLAO010000300.1 GCA_026393245.1 Mycobacterium sp.
ACGCGGTGCTGGAATCCATCGCGGCGCGCGAGTCCATCCGTCGCGGGGCCGACTGCGTGGTGCGCGCGTTCGGTTGGGGTCCGTGGGATGGCGGCATGGTCGATGCGACGCTCAAGAGCCGGTTCGCTGAGGCCGGTGTGGGTGTCATCGGGTTGGACGAGGGTGCGCGGTTCTTCGCTGAGCACGCGCTGGACCGTTCCGGCTCCTCGGCGATCGTCGTCGCCGCACCTGCCGAACACCGCCTGCGGGCGGCACGCCTCGAATGGGACGTCTCCACCGAGGCCCTTCCGGTGCTGGCCGATCATCAGGTCCGCGGCCGGGTCGTGGTGCCGGTGGTCATCGTGCTCGACGCGATGCTGCGGGCCGTGCGCCCGATGGTGCCGCACGCCGCCACGGTGGTGCGCGATTTCCAGGTGCTCTCCGGTGTGGTGTTCGATGAGGCCGAAATTCAATCCCTGACCATCGATCTCGAGCCGTCGGGCTCGTCCTACATCGTCAGCGTCGAGGACTTTCAGGGCCGTAAGCGCTACCGCGCCGTCATCGACGTCGACGCCGCCGACACCACTTCCCCGGGTGGGCTGGTCCCGCAGATCTCGGGGTCGGCATGGCCGATGAGCGTCGACGACGCCTACGCCGGTCCGCTGTTCCACGGCCGGAGTTTCGCCGCCATCGAGGCCCTCGATGTCCTCGGAACCGCCGGGTGCACCGCGCGCCTGCGGGGTCTGCGCGAACTCGGCTGGCCCGATGACGCCTGGGCCATCGATCCGGCCATCGTGGACGGCGGGCTGCAGCTGGCCATCCTGTGGGCCAGTGCGAACGGCCGACCGCTGGTACTTCCGCAGCGGATCGGGCGCATGGTTCTGCACCGGCCGTTCGGCGACGACGCCCTGAACTGCCGCCTGGCCGCGCACCCGGTCAGCGACAAACACGTCGACTACGACATCGCCTTCGAGACCGCCGACGGCACGCTCGTCGCGGAGCTTGCCGGTGTGGAGTTCTATGTCGCGGGCTCGGGTGCGGACTCGCCCGCGTGAGCGGTTTCGAACCTGTCGCGATCGTCGGGCGCAGTTGCGTCCTGCCCGGTGCCGCCACGCCGGAGGCACTGTTCGAGGCGACCATGGCCGGACGCTGTCTGCTGTCCGCCACCCCGCGCGATCACTGGCGCGGGGTAGATCCGGCAACGCTACTGGCCAGCGACAAACCCGGCCTGCGGGTCTCCTCGGCGACCGGCGGCTACATCAGGGACGCACTCGATCTCGGTGACATCGCTTCACGCATAACCGGTCTCGCGCGTCTCGACCCGCTCGTCGGGTGGCTGGCGCACTGCGTGCGTCAGGCCCAGGGCGCACCGCTCGCCCCGCCGCGAACGGGCCTGATCGTCGGCAATCTCTCCTACCCCAGCACCGCGGGCACCGCGTTCGTCGAAGGCATGTGGAACGGCCGCGACGATGTGGACCCACGCAACCGGTTCTCCTCCGGACTGCCGGTGCATCTGGTCGCCGAGGCGATGGGTATCGCCGGACCGGCCTTCGCGCTGGACGCAGCGTGCGCGTCATCGCTGTACGCAATCAAGCTCGCCTGCGACGCACTGCAGGACGGCGACGCCGACATGATGCTGGCCGGCGGAGTCAACGGATCCGACGACCTATTCCGACATCTAGGTTTCACGGCACTGCAGGCACTGAGCCCGTCGGGCCGCTCGCGCCCGTTCCACGCCGACGCCGACGGACTCGTCCCGTCCGCGGGGGCGGCGCTGGTCGCGCTGAAACGCCTCGAGGACGCCGAGCGCGCGGGAGACCCCATCGTCGGGGTGATCGTCGGCGTCGGGCTGTCCAACGACGGCCGGCAGAGCGGATTCCTGGCGCCCGCGGTGGCCGGCCAGACCCGGGCCATGACCGCGGCATTGGAACAGGCGGGCCTGGTGCCGTCAGACATCGACTATGTGGACTGCCACGCCACCGGTACCTCACTCGGGGATGCGACCGAACTCGAAAGCATCGTCGCCGCCTACGGCGAGGTGCCGCTGCGACTGGGCGCGCTCAAGGGCAATCTGGGCCACACCATCACTGTCTCCGGCGCGGCGAGTCTGGTCAATGTGCTCTCCGCCATGCAGGCGTCGATGACGCCACCGGCGTTGTGCGACAAGCTGACTCCGGCGCTCGCCCAGACACCCTTCACCGTCTCAACCACCGCCGCCCCGTGGGACGGCGCGATCAAACGCGCCGCGGTCAGCAACTTCGGCTTCGGCGGGAACAACGCCCACCTGATCGTGACGAATCACCAGCCGGCGAGCCGGCCCGCGACGCGACGGACGCCACCCGCCGGCGACATCGTCATCTGCGGCATGGGTGTGGTTACCGGCGATGCTCGTGACGCCGGGTCGTTCCGCCGCCGCGCACTCGGCCCGGCAGCGGACCCGAACCCGCTGGACACGGTGGAACTCGAACTCACCGGATTGGGCTTTCCGCCCATGGAACTCAAGGCCAGCCTCACCCAGCAGACGGCGATGCTGGCCGCGGCGGGACAGGCCCTCGAGCGCGTCGGCACCGACCCGGACCGCACCGGGGTGATCGTCGGCATGGGGTGCGACGCCACCATCGCGCGCCAACGGTTGCGGGTGCAGCACGCCGACGACGAGGGCTGGCTTGCCGCCAACGCCGAGGCCGCCCCGCGACTGACCGCCGACGGCGTCGTCGGAACCATGCCGAACATCCCGGCCAACCGCATCCACGCCCAGCGTGACTTCCGTGGGTTCGGCTTCACCGTCTCCAGCGAGGAACTCTCCGGGATCACCGCGTTGCGCATCGCCGCGCGCGCACTGCGCAGCGGCGAACTCGACGCGGTCGTCGCCGGCGCCGTCGACATGTGCTGCGAGCCCGCGCACGAGCGCGCGGCGGATGCCCTCGGGGCGGGCGGAGACGGACCGCACGGCGACGCGGCGGTGGCGTTCGTCCTCAAGCGCCGCGCAGACGCCGAAGCCGCGGGTGATGCGATCATCGCCGTCGTCGACACCGGTGCCGCTGCTGAAAACGCGGATCCGAACGTCGCGACGGAGCGTTTCGGCCGCACCCATGCCGCCGGTGCCGCAGTCGAAATCGCCTCCCGAGCAATGGCTCTGCAGTCACGGGTTCGGGTGGATCAGGCCGGGGCGCAGCCGGCACCGGGCCGCACCCGCGGGTCGGTGTGGCTGGAGTCGATCGGTGGACGCGCCGATGGTGTCACCCTGTCGGCCGGCAGCGGGCCGCCGACGCCGGTGGCGCTGGGTGCCATTCCCGTCACCGAGCGCTACGCCGGTGCTGACCGCAGCGATCTGCGGGACCGGATATCGC
>JAPLAO010000315.1 GCA_026393245.1 Mycobacterium sp.
CCTCATGCGGATGCTGGCCTACATGGATCAGCACGGATACACCACGATCATGCCGGTGGCCGACGATCCGACCATCGGCCGCAGGCCACTGCTTGATTTCGCGGCCGGCTACGTGCTGCGCTCGCTGGACAGTTTCCCGCAGCAGGGCGACAGCGGACCGTGGGCGGTGGCGATGGACTACAAGTCCGATCGTGAGCGGCTGATCAACGGACCGGTCTCCGATGCCGCGCTGCGGTTCAGCACCGCCGACCGTGCCGCCGTCGGCTCAGGCGCGGCCAGGGTATGAGCCGGCCCGCCTTCGTCGATGTGGGCGGACGTCGCGTCCGGGTCCGGGTCGACGGCGACGCCGCCAATCCGCCGGTGCTGCTGTTGCACGGTATCGGCCGCAGCCTGGAGGACTGGGCTCCGCAGCAGCAGCGGCTTTCCGTCGCACACCGGGTGATCGCGGTCGACGTACCGGGCTTCGGATTCTCCGACCGCCCCGAGGGCCCAATCACGTTGTCCGCGTTCGCTAAAGGCGTGCTGGGCGCGGTGGACACGCTTGGCGAGACCCGTCCGCTCAACGTCGTCGGCAACTCCCTCGGCGGCGCGATCGCCATGCAACTGCTGGCCTATCGCCCGGAGCGGGTGGCCAGTCTGGCTCTGATCAACAGCGCGGGCTTCGGCAGCGAGGTCACGGTGCTGCTGCGGATACTGGCCGTGCCGGTGATCGGACCGCTGAGCACCCGTCGGCCCACGCGGGCTAGTGCGCGTCTGCTGGAGCGCATCATTTACGCCGATCCTTCGCTGGCCACCAGGGAACGTATCGACCACGCCCTGGCGGTCGGGAACCAGCCGAATGCTGGCGCGGTGTTGCGAGAGACCGCCCTCGCACTGGGAACCGCGCGCGGCGTTAAGCCGGGCTGGCGTCGGCAGTTGGCCGCCTTCGCCGCACTGCACCCCCGGCCCACCCTCATCATGTGGGGTGAGCGCGATCGGGTGCTGCCGGCGCACCACATCCAGGAGGCGCGCCGGGTCTTCCCGCACGCGCAGACCCATCTGCTTGCCGATATCGGGCACATGCCGCAGATCGAGTGCCCGGAGGAGTTCGCCGGCCTGGTACTGCCATTCCTGGCGCGCGTCGCCGACGAACAGCGGACATCCAACACCGGGTAGTGCTTGACTGGTTCCTATGACGACGTCATCTGCGGGTCGCGCACAGCCACGCGCAGCGACAGGTATCGGACGGGTGGGCGCGCTCGCCGTGGCCCTCGGCATCGGTGCCGCCATCGGCACCGGCGTGGCCGCCCCCGCCTCCGCCGACACCACCGGATCCACTGATTCGGCCACCGCAGCATCGACTCGAACGTCGCCCGGTCCGCGTACTCGCAGGGCTGCGCCGACGATTACTTCGTTGCCCAAGGCGGTCGCTGCAGCCACGTCCAGTAAGCCGGCCCGGCCCGCGGCCATGCGGTCTGCGACCGTCCGACGCGCAGCACCGGCAAGCCGTCCGACGCCCTCGCCCCCGGTCGGTGCGCCCACCGCGCTGGATCTTCTGGCGGCGGCGGGACGGGAGTTGGAGCGCACGTTCCGCAACCAGTACCCGACGACCAACCCCACGATTACCACCCAGACCGCCGACGGCGTGGTGACCGGCAGCCTGGGCGCGGCGGACCCCGAGGGCGACCGCCTGGTCTACACCGTCGTCGGCACGCCGAGCCTGGGCCGGGTCACCATCGACCAGGCCACCGGCGACTTCACCTATATCCCGGTGGTTGACGTCGCCGCCTACGGTGGCACCGACGCGTTCACCGTCTCGGTGAGCGACGAGACCAACGTCCACATCCATGGCCTGCAGGGTCTGCTGGACGCACCCATCCGTCTGCTGCGCGCCATCCCGTTCGTCGGGTCGCTGCTATCGGATTACCTGCCGTCCACGAATGTGACGGCGACGGTCAAACTGACCTTCGACGGGGACGGCGAAGTTGCGGCACTGGCCTTTCCCGAGGGCTTCCGCTGGGGCGTGTCCACCGCGGGCTTCCAGTCCGAGATGGGCGCCGGCGCACCGCTGGACGTCAACTCCGACTGGTGGCAGTGGCTGCACGATCCGATCAACAAGCTGCTGCTCGGCTGGAAGGGTGCGGTGCCGGAGAACGGCCCCGGCGCGTACACCCAGTACGTCACTGACGCCCGGCTGGCCCGCGAAGGTGTCGGCGCCGACACCTTCCGGATGAGCATCGAATGGAGCCGGATCTTCCCCAATTCGACTGAATCGGTGGATATTTCGAACGGTTTCACCCCGGAGGTGCTGGCGCAGCTCGATGCGCTGGCCAATGGGGACGAGGTCGCGCACTATTCCGACCAACTGGCCGCCATGCACGCGGCCGGACTTGATCCGATGGTCACCATCAACCACTTCACCCTGCCGCTGTGGGTGCACAACCCCGCTCAGGCCCGCGTCAAGGAACTCCTCGGCCTGACGCCACAAACTGGCGGCGGCTGGGTCTCGTCGTCGACGGTGACCGAGTTCGAGAAGTACTCGGCATACCTGGCCTGGAAGTACGGCGACCAGGTCACCAACTGGGTGGTGCTCAACGAACCGGTCAACTCGATGCTGACGTCGTACTACGCCATTCCGTTCGCCACGAACTTCCCACCCGCCATGGTCCGGACCGATCTGGTGGCAGTCGGCCTGCGCAACGAGGCGGCCGCCTACTCCGCGTCCTATGACGTCATCCACCAACTCGACCCGGACGCTCAGGTCGGTTTCGCGCTGAACATGTACACCTGGCGCGGGGGAGACCCGACCAACCCCCGCGACCAGCAGGCGGCAGCGGAGTTCAGCGACTTCTACAACAGGTGGTTCCCCGACGCGGTGCTGCGCGGTGAAGTCGACGAAAACTTCGACGGTGTCATCACTCCCGACGAGATCCACCCGGAACTAGCCGGCAAGGCCGACTACTTCGGCGTCAACTATTACAGCCAGGGCATCGTGATCGGCTACGGCGGACTGTCGGTGCCCAGCCTGCCGATCGTCAAGGGCTACCCCGAATTCTCTCCGCTGATCAACGTGGTGATTGGCGGCTGCCTCCCTGCCACCGAATGCAGCGATACCGCGCAGATCATCAATCCGGCCGGCCTGCGCGACGTCCTCGACATCGCCGACTCCTACGGAATCCCGTTGTGGGTCACCGAGAGTGGGCTCGCTGACGCCGCCGATGCCAACCGTGCCTCTTACACCGTGCGCCACCTCGCGGTGATCAACAAGGCGATCGCCGACGGGATGGACATCCGCGGTTACACCGCATGGTCACTGACCGACAACCTCGAATGGGTGCTCGGCTACGACCCGAGATACGGCCTGTACTCCTATGACCCGGTCACCCTGGAACGCACTCCGCGACCCAGTGTCAGCCTCATTCACGACATCTTCGCCGGCAATGCGATCTCGGCGGATGTTTTCCGGACGTACGTGAAGGACTTTCGGGTATGACCCGTCGCAGGACCCGATCAGACAGTGACGTCGCCCGCGAGTTGCGGGAAGCTCTCGCCGCGGGCGAACGAAGTGGTGCCTCGACACCATTCGACTTCGATACCTTCCTTGCTCGCAAGCGGGCAGAGGTTTCGCACGATCAGTGAGCGGTTATCTCCTCTCCGTCGTGCGCGTCCTGCACCGGCGCATGGACATCGACAGGCATCTCTGACTGGGCCGGTGTGGTTTAGGCATGGCCTCGCAGGGCATCGCCGAGAAAACCTGACGAGCTCTTAGTTGACCGGCACGTCGAGGATCGCGCGCTCGACGCCCGCACCTGGCCCGTCGAAATGCCACCACTCACCTGAATACACCGTCAGCCCACCGGCCGCCATCGCGGCGCGGAGCCGGGCACGGTTGGCCTGTGCCGCCGCACTGATGCCGTCGGTCGCGTACGCCGTTGCGCGCGAGGAGAAGTCGTCGAACCCGGTGCCCATATCCACCAGACGGCTACCCTCGGCCAGCGTCACATCCACTGACCGCCCACTTTCGTGGCTTCGCGAATATGGGCCGGGCTTGGCCACCCAGGCCGGGTTGGGCACCACGTCGAACATCCTTACCTGCACCGCATGGGGCCGGTAGCAGTCCCAGAACACCAGTGTCGATCCCTGCGCCCGCAGTGCGGCGGCCGCCGTGGCAAGCCCCGACGCCAACGACTCGTGCACCAGGCAGCGCGCATCGGAGGGGTACAACTGCACGCCGACGAAGTTGTCGGGCGTGGCGTAGCGCAGATCCACGATCGCATCCGGCACCACGGTGCGCACATCGACGAACCCGGCGGCGGCGGCCTGCGGACTCACCGGGGGTACGCCGGCGTCCGGAGCGGCATGGACCGTCGCAGCTGACGTGATGACGCCGATGATCGCCGCCGCCCCGAGAAGCACTCGCATACCTGCATTGTCCCTGCTAGCGAGAAGGCCTGCGAACGGGCTCGGGCGTAGTCTGAAAAGCAGGGTCGGATCGAAGGGGGCTGGTATGCGTGCAGTCAGGCGTCCCCGTGTCCGCTACGGCTGGTTGGGTGCCGGTGCGCTCACCGTCGGGCTCGGCGCAGCACTGGCGAGTGGTTCCGGTGTAGCGCACGCCGACGCGCCCGATAGCGCCGGTGCAACGTCCGCCCGGTCGGCGAGTTCCCATCCGGCTCCGGCCTCCGCGCGAACCCGACGCGGCGCCGCGTCGGCGACGGTGCAACGCAACGGCACTGTCGCCGATCGGGTCATGCCGCCGCCCGCGGCGGTCAACAACCCCGTCTCGCGCGTCATAGCGGGCACGCCCATCGCAGCCACTCCGGCGCCGACCGTCTACACCGTCGGCTCCAAACTCCCGCCACGAATCCAGTGGGACGCGAACTACGGCTATTGCGGCGAGACCGCGTTCATCAGTGCCGGCCTTAACTACGGCCAGTACCTCTCGCAGTACGACGCGCGCGCACTCGCGAGCAAGAACGCCCGGCAGAGTCTGGAGAGGTCACAACTCCTGCTGGGCGTCAATGACGTCGCCACCGCCAAAGCGATGCACCTGACCGCGACAGCATTTGATACGGCCAAAAATCCAACTGCGCCAGCGTTTCTCACCTGGGTCAAGTCGAATGTGACGGCCGGATACCCGGTGGTGATGGGTATCTTCATGAACCAATACCGTTTCTACGGATCGACCAATCTCAACGCCGGAGACGCCGAGTACGACCACATCGTGGCCGTCACCGGCATCACGTCGACCCATCCGTTGACCGGGCCGGCAACCTACTACGCCGATGATGTTCTCACCTTCAACGACAACGGGGAATGGACCGGCACTAACGGACAGCCCCAGAACGTGTTCAATTACTCGTTCGGCACCTTCGCCACGACCCGCCAGAGGGCCAACGCGAAGTCCGCGGCGGTGTATTCGCTCAAGAGCGGAGCGGACTACGGAATCGCGATCACCGGCATCATTGACCTGAGCCGTGAGACGGTGCCCGTGCGGTTGACGACGAGCACTAACGCTGAAATACCTGCGATGGTCGACGGTTCCAACACCCGGCCCACGGCCAAGCCGGTGACGCTCACCATCACCGTCTCGAACCTCAAACCCGGCACCACCTACACCCTCTACCGCTACAACACGATGGCGAACGTGCCGGACTCCACTATCAATGCCAATGCCGCTAAGGCCGCCCAGAAGTGGACGATCAAGATCGCCTCGGGCACGACCTACACGATGACCCAAACCATCAACTCCAACGAGACCGCGGTCTACCGCGCGGTCCCGGTCGGGGCGCTGTGATGTAACGAATCCGACGCCGCATCGGATGGACCGGTAGAGACCTTCGCCTGAGCAGGGGGAACTACATGGCCAACGGCATGCGGATCGGCCGACGGGCACTGTCAGGCCTTGGCGCGCTGGGTATCTCGCTGGCTGTGCTGGTTGCCCCCGACGCGGACGCCGACCCGGTGGATTCCGCTGAACTCGAACCGCAGGTCGTCGTCGGCGTCGTACCGGCGCCCTTGGAGGTGCCCACCGTCGCACCGGTGTCCTTGGGGGCGCCGACCGTCGCGCCCG
>JAPLAO010000112.1 GCA_026393245.1 Mycobacterium sp.
ACGCCGGGGTTCGGGTTCGTGGTGGGGGGACTGGCGGTGCCGGCGAGTGTGTTGGCCGATCTGGCTAAGCGGGGGATCGCCGAACTGCGCCCGGTGGTCCATCCCGGTGATGCCCCACCGGAACCGCGTTACCGGCCGTCGGTGGCGTTGGCGACCTTCGTTCGCTGCCGTGATCTGACGTGCCGCTTCCCGGGGTGTGGGTGTCCCGCGGACTTCTGCGATATCGACCATACGATTCCCTACGATCGTGGTGGGCCTACGCACGCCTCCAACCTCAAAGCGCTATGCCGAAAACATCACTTACTGAAAACATTTTGGTGCGGAACCGATGGCTGGCACGATGAGCAATCCCCCGATGGCACCGTGATTTGGACTGCGCCTAGCGGGCACACCTACCGCACCCAGCCGGGCAGCACGCTGCTCATACCAACCCTGTGCACACCCACCGCAACGCTCAATGTTGTTCGGCGCCAAAGCGATTCTACGGGCCGCGGGGCGATGATGCCCCGGCGAAAACGCACCCGCACCGCCGACCGGCACAGGCGCATACTGGCCGAACGGCGCAGCAATTCATTGCGCAGTTAGCGAGCCGACTTCAGCCGGATCTTCCACCGGACGAAACTCACGTAGCCCACACTGAGCACTGCGAGCATCGCCATGTCAAAAAGCCAACTCGATGCCGTGTGCTCCCACCACCGATCCTTGGGCGTCAGCGGACCGGGCACCAGTGTGGTCAGATCCACCGTCGATGCCGATGCCGCGAATCCCCACCGCGCCGGGGTAACCCAGGACATCTGATCGAGTACCAGGCGGTTGGTCACCGGGATCATCCCGCCGGAGAACACCAGCTGACTCATGATGGCAACCACCAGCAGCGGCATGATCTGCTCATTCGATTTCGCCAGCGCCGACAATGCCAGGCCCACCATCGCCGCGGCCACGGTGGTAGCGGCCATACTGACGAAAAGCTCGAGTGTCGCGTTGCCGAGCACCGTCGCACCCTGGGTCGGCCCGCCCTTGCCGATGATGGTGATTGCGGTGACGATCGCGGACTGCAGAACAGCGAACGCCGAATACACGCACACCTTGGCCAACAGATAAGCCGTCGTGGACAACCCGACCGCCTGCTCGCGGCGGAAGATCGGGCGTTCGCTGATCAGATCGCGGATGGTCAAAGCGGTACCCATGAAGATCGCGCCGACGTTGAGCAGCACCAGAATCTGCCCCGGCTCGTTCGGGGCGTCGCCCATCGGATCGGGCACCCCGAATCCGGCTGTGCCCGGCACCGCCAGTGACAGCACGCCCATGATGAACGGCAGCAGCGCAAGGAAGATGAAGTAGCCCCGATCGGAGATGATCAACCGGGTCTGCCGCCGCACGATCGTCGAGAACTGCCGACGCAGGCTGGTGTGGGTGGGCTCACCGAGGTCGGATGGCGCCTCGACCGGCGGAGGCGGCGGGGTGGGCCCGGTCTGCGCCAGATACCGGTCGCTGGCGGCCTGCGGATCACCGGCGACGGTGCTGAAGATGTCGGCCCAGTTGGTGGTTCCCATCGCCGCGCCGATCTGGTCGGGCAGCCCGCAGAACGCGGTTTTGCCGCCCGGCGCGAGCAGCAGCACCTGATCGCACACATCGAGGTAGGTCAGCGAGTGCGTCACCACCAGCACGACGCGACCGGCGTCGGCGAGATCCCGCAGCATCGTCATCACCTGGCGGTCCAGCGCCGGGTCCAGGCCCGACGTGGGTTCGTCGAGGATCAACAGCGATGGACCGGTCAGCAATTCCAGTGCCACCGACGCCCGCTTGCGCTGCCCGCCGGAGAGCTTGTCGACGCGGGTGTCGGCGTGCTGGGTCATCTCAAGCTCACTGAGAACCTCCGCCACCACTTGCTGACGGTCTTCCGTGGTGGTGTCGGGTGGCAGTCGCAACTCGGCGGCGTACATCAGCGCCTGATTCACCGTCAGCTGCCCGTGCACCACATCGTCTTGGGGCACCATCCCGATCCGCGAGCGCAGCGAGGCGTAGTCCGCGTGGATGTTGTGGCCCTCGAAGGCAACCGCGCCGCTCGTCGGATGGGTGTAACCGGCGATCAGCCGCGCCAGGGTGGATTTACCCGCACCGGATGGACCGATGATCGCGGTCAGGGTGCCCGGCCGGGCGGTCAGCGAGATGTCATTCAGCAGCGTCTTGTTGTTCTCGATGGTCCACGTCACGCCGCGTACATCGAGCCCTCCCGTACCCGTCGCCGTCTCGGACCTATTGCGCCGCAACAGGTTTCCGTCGGTGAACTCCAGGTCGATGTTGCCGATAGTGACGACGTCGCCGTCGGTGAGAAGTGTCGACTCCACCCGGTCGCCGTTGACGAACGTGCCGTTGATCGACCGGTTGTCGGCGA
>JAPLAO010000020.1 GCA_026393245.1 Mycobacterium sp.
CCCAGTCTGGTCGGCCCCAGTCGGGCCGGCCCCAGTCTGGTCGGCCACAACAGTCGCGGCGTCCCTCCGATAGCGAATCCGGGCCCCGGGAGTCCAGTGGCCTGGCTATCCCGGCCACGGTGGAGGCCAAACAACTCGCACCGGAGATCCGGGCCGAGTTGTTCACCCTGGACAAGTCCACCGCGGACACCGTCGCCCGCCACCTCGTCGCCGCCGGTGAACTGCTCGACTCCGATCCGGAGGCCGCACTCGCGCATGCCCAGGCCGCCCGCACCCGATCGGGGCGGATCGCGGCGATCCGGGAAGCGGTCGGTATCGCGGCCTACTACTGCGGTGACTGGGCTCAGGCGCTCGCGGAGTTCCGGGCCGCCCGGCGGATGGGCTCGAAATCGCAGCTGCTGCCACTGATCGCCGATTGCGAACGCGGTGTCGGCCGGCCGGAGAAGGCCATAGAACTGGCGCGCGGACCCGAGGCCGCAGAACTTACCGGTGACGACGCTGATGAGATGCGTATTGTCGCGGCCGGCGCCCGGATCGACCTCGGCCACCTGGATCAGGCGCTGGCACTCCTGTCCAGCCCGATGCCGGATCCGTCGCGCACGGGATCGACGGCGGCGCGGCTGTTCTACGCCTACGCCGATACCCTGCTGGCACTGGGCCGCTCCGATGATGCGCTGCAATGGTTCGTGCACGCCACGGCGGCAGACTTCGAGGGTGTAACCGATGCCGAGGACCGGATCGACGAACTGGCGCCCGGTGAGCTGGCCCCAGTGGAGCCGGCCCCGGGGGAGTAGGACTGACGTGAGAACGCTTGCGCAGCAGCATGATTGCCTGCTCCTCGACCTGGACGGCACGGTGTTCCGCGGCCACGCTCCCACCCCCGGGGCGGTGGAGACGCTGGCGAGCATCGAGTGCCGCGCACTGTTCGTCACCAATAACGCCTCTCGTTCGGCCGATGAGGTCGCCGCGCACCTGTGCGAGCTCGGCTTCACCGCCGTCACCGACGATGTGGTGACCAGTGCACAGAGCGCGGCCCGGATGCTGGCCGAGCGACTGCCGGCCGGGGCGAAGGTGCTCGTGGTCGGAACCGATGCGCTGGCCGCTGAGGTCGATGCCGTCGGATTGACGCCGGTGCGGTTAGTCGCCGATGAACCCGTCGCCGTCGTTCAGGGTCTCTCGATGAGTATCGGGTGGGCGGAACTGGCCGAGGCTGCGCTGGCGATCCGGGCCGGGGCACTGTGGGTGACCGCCAACCTCGACGTGACCCTGCCCACCGAACGCGGCCTGGTGCCGGGCAACGGGTGGTTGGTCGCGGCAGTGCGGGCCGCCACCGGTGCCGAACCCCTGGTGGCGGGCAAGCCGGCGCCGGCGCTGATGCAGGATGCGTTGGCGCGTGGGGTCTTTCGCACACCGCTGGTGGTGGGGGACCGGCTCGACACCGATATCGCCGGAGCCAATGCATCCGGCCTGCCGAGCCTGATGGTGCTCACCGGGGTGAATACCGCCGCTGATGCCGTGTTCGCCGCCGATGACCACCGCCCCACCTATCTCGGCGAAGACCTGCGGGCGCTGACCGCTGAAGCCGACACACTGCGGATCGCCGCACATCCGGCGTGGCGGACCGCGTTCGACTCGGGGGCGGTCACAGTCACGGCCACCGGAGCAGACCCGGGCGACGATGGACTGTCGGTGGTGCGCGCCACCGCGCGGGCGGTCTGGGACGCTGACCGCAACGGGGGGCCGCTCGCTATCCGGGCCGGCGACGACACCGCCCGCGCCGCGCTGGACCGTTGGGCACTGTTGACGCCCAATCGGCTAGCGTGAGCGGTGCTATGACCACCGATCCGCAGCAGATCCGCGCTCAGGTCGCCGCCGTGCTCGCTGATATGCCCTATCTAGACCTGGAATTCCGGGATAACACCTCAGCCGACGTCAGTGATATCGACGCCGTCGGACGCCGACTCGAGGAAGCGCACCAGATTCTGGTCGACGCGCTGGAATCGGTCGAGAAGGGCTGAGCTGCGCATGACGCGGCGCGCCCGGGTTGATGCTGAACTGGTCCGACGTGGGCTGGCCCGCTCACGGCAGCAGGCGGCCGAACTGATCGGTGCCGGCCGGGTCACTATCAACGGAATGCCCGCGGCCAAACCCGCGACCGCCGTCGAGATCACGGCCGCACTCGCCGTCGAGGGATCCGATGAGAAGACCTGGGTATCGCGCGGCGCGCACAAACTGATCGGCGCCCTGGATCACTTCGGGATCGACGTCACCGGCCGGCGCTGCCTGGATGCCGGCGCATCCACCGGAGGCTTCACCGAGGTGCTGCTGGACCGCGGGGCGGTTGAGGTCGTCGCGGTGGATGTCGGCTACGGCCAACTGGCATGGTCGCTGCGCTCGGATTCCCGGGTGCGGGTCATCGAGCGCACCAACGTCCGCGAACTGACCCCGGACGCCATCGGCGGGGCAGTCGACCTGGTGGTCGCGGATCTGTCGTTCATTTCTTTGTCCACAGTGCTACCCGCGTTGACTGCATGCGCGGCCCCGCACGCCGATATCGTTCCCATGGTGAAGCCGCAGTTCGAAGTCGGGCGCAATCAGGTCGGCCCGGGTGGTGTCGTGAGCGATCCGCAGTTGCGGGCCGACGCGGTGCTGGCCGTC
>JAPLAO010000336.1 GCA_026393245.1 Mycobacterium sp.
CCAATCTGCGCCCTGCCATCGTGATGGAAGCACTCGCCGATGCCTCCGCGCTGCGCGCGGAACTGGTCAAGGGCCTGGACATCATGATCGTCCGGGAGAGCACGGGCGGCATCTATTTCGGCCAACCCCGCGTCATTCACATGGACGCCCAAGGCAAGCGCGTGGGCATCGACACCGAGGTCTATTCGGAAGACGAGATCGCCCGCGTGGCGCGTGTGGCGTTTGATCTCGCGCGCGGCCGGCGCAACAAGGTCACCAGCGTCGAGAAGGCGAATGTGATGCAGTCCGGCCGCCTGTGGCGCGCCGTGGTGGGCGAGGTCCACAAGGCCGAATACGCCGATGTGGAACTCGAAAACATGTACGCCGACAACTGCGCCATGCAGTTGGCCAGCCGCCCCAAGCAGTTCGACGTGATCCTGGGTTCCAACCTGTTCGGCGATGTGCTGTCGGATCTGGCGGCGGCCCTGACCGGCTCGCTCGGCATGCTGCCCTCGGCCACGCTCGGCGCCGTGCAGCCCTCCGGCAAGCGGCATGCGCTGTATGAGCCGATCCATGGCTCGGCGCCCGACATCGCGGGCAAGGAACTGGCCAATCCGCTGGCGACCATCCTCTCGACCGCGATGCTGCTGCGCATCTCCTTCGGGATGGAGGAGGATGCGAAACTGATCGAAACCGCGATCGAACGCGTGCTGAATTCCGGCTTCCGCACCGCGGACATCATGCAGCCGGGCCGCGCGCGCGTCGGTACCAGCGTGATGGGTGAGGCGATTGTGCGCGAGTTGGAAAAACTCGCCGCCTAAACGGCTTGCGGGGGTTGCGCAGGGGTGGCCCCTCCGCTATCTCGCGCGTCCACGGCAAGCGCCCGTAGCTCAATGGATAGAGCACCAGACTACGGATCTGGGGGTTGGGAGTTCGAATCTTCCCGGGCGCGCCATTCTCCTCCCATAACGTCCTGATTGAGTGGGCATATTAAGCTCCCTTCAGTTCCCTTGCTGCACCATTGGAATCCGTCGCAGCGGCTTCCGTTGGTAGCCGGCCGGTAGCACCGGCTACCAGATCGCCCCTTGGGGGCTCCATCAGCGCGCGATATGGTCCCCGAAGCGTCCCCCGGCAGGGGACCGCGGCAGGGGAAATCGGCCACATGGCCAAAACACCCATCACCCAGCGCTGGCTTGAACGCTTGCCCGCAGGTGTGGACATCAAGCCGCCCTTCTGTGCGCTGGGATGATCGGGTGCCTGGACTCCGCATCCGCGTCTCCCCGGACGGCGCGGTGTGTGTATCGGCGTGGAAGAAGGACCCCCATGGAGGGGTGATCGGCGTCCAAACGGGACCCCTCTGCTGAGTGGGTTCACGTTGGCTCTCGGGTTTGCCGGGGGTCATGGTTGGGATGCTGGTGGTGGAGACGATTGCGAAGATCCGTCGGCTGCATTTGGGTCAGGGTTTGCCGATCAAGGCGATCTGCCGGCAGCTTGGTTTGTCGCGGAAGGTGGTGCGGAAGGTTCTGCGTTCGGGGGCGACGGAGTTCCGCTACGAACGTGCCGAGCAGCCGCAGCCCAAGCTCGGCGCGTGGCGCGACGAGCTTGACCGGCTGCTCACGGAGAATGCGGGTCGGGCGAGCCGTGAGCGGCTGACGCTGATGCGCGTGTTCGAGGCGCTGCGCGGCCTCGGCTATGGCGGCGGCTATGACGCGGTGCGTCGCTATGCGCGCGGCTGGCAGCGATCTCAGTCGGAGGTTTCGGCGGCGGCGTTTGTGCCGCTGAGCTTCGCACCGGGCGAGGCGTATCAGTTCGACTGGAGCCACGAGGTTGTGGTGATGGCGGGTGCGACGATGACGGTGAAGGTGGCGCATATGCGCCTGTGCCACAGCCGGATGATGTTCGTGCGCGCCTATCCGCGCGAGAGCCAAGAGATGGTTTTCGACGCGCACGACAGGGCCTTCGCGTTCTTTCGCGGTGCCTGCACGCGGGGCATCTACGACAACATGAAAACCGCGGTGGAGGCGATCCTGGTGGGGCGGGAGCGCAGCTACAACCGGCGTTTCCAGCAGATGTGCAGCCACTACCTGATCGAGCCGGTAGCGTGCACGCCGGCCTCGGGTTGGGAGAAGGGTCAGGTCGAGAACCAGGTCGGGCTGGTGCGCGAGAGGTTCTTCTCGCCGCGGCTGCGGGTGGCGAATTTCGAGGAGCTGAACGCGCTGCTGCTTGACCGCTGCGTGGCCTACGCGCGGGCGCATCCGCATCCCGAACAGCGCGACCGGACGGTGTGGGAGATGTTCGAGGCGGAGCGGCCGAGCCTGGTGCGTTACGCGGGCCGGTTCGATGGGTTCCATGCGGTGCCGGCATCGGTCTCCAAGACCTGCCTGGTGCGGTTCGATAGCAACAAATACTCGGTGTCGGCGGGCGCGGTCGGCAAGCCTGTCGAGGTGCGTGCCTATGCCGAGCGGATCGAGCTGCGCCAGGACGGGCGCGTGGTCGGCGAGCATCGTCGGGTGTTCGGCCGCGGCCAGACGGTGTTCGACCCCTGGCACTATGTCCCGGTTCTGGCGCGCAAGCCCGGCGCATGGCGCAACGGTGCGCCGTTCAAGGATTGGCTGCTGCCCTGGGCGCTGGAACGCGTGCGCCGCAAGCTGGCCGGTGTCGGCGATGGCGACCGGCAGATGGTGGACATCCTGACCGCGGTGCTGAGCGACGGCCTGCCGGCGGTGGAGGCGGCCTGCGCGGAGGCGCTGCGCGAGGGGGTGCACTCGGCGGATGTGGTGCTGAACATTCTGGCGCGTCAGCGCGAGCCGCCGGCGGCGGTGACGATCCTGACGCCCGAGGCGCTGCGGCTGCGGCATGAGCCTGTTGCCGACTGCGCCCGCTATGACAGCCTGAGGAGCAGCGCGTGATGGAGCGGTCCGAGATCCTCGCCACGATGGGCGAGCTGAAATTGTATGGCATGAAGTCGGCGTTCGACCAGATCGTCGGTGCGGCGGTGAAGCGCCAGCATGAGCCACAGCGTGTGATCGGCGATTTCGTCGCGGCCGAGATCGCGGAAAAGCAAGCGCGGTCGATCAAGTACCAGATCACGCTGGCGAAGCTGCCGTTGGCCAAGGATGTGGAGGAGTTCCGGTTCGAGGGCACGCCGATCAACGACACGCTGGTGCGCGATCTGGCGACGGGGAACTTCCTCACGCATCAGCGCAACGTGGTGCTGGTGGGCGGCACCGGAACTGGCAAGACGCATCTGGCGATTGCCATAGCACGGGCCTGCATCCGCGATGGCGCACGCGGGCGGTTCTACACCGTGGTCGACCTGGTGAACCGGCTCGAGGCAGAGGCACGGGCGGGGCGCCAGGGGCGGCTGGCTGACCAGTTATGCCGCGTTGATCTCGTGGTGCTTGATGAGCTCGGCTACCTGCCGTTTGCGCAGTCAGGTGGGCAGTTGCTGTTCCACCTGGTCAGCCGGCTGTACGAGCAGACCTCGATCCTGGTGACGACGAACCTGGCCTTTGGCGAATGGCCGAGCGTGTTCGGCGACGCCAAGATGACCACCGCGCTGCTGGATCGCCTGACGCATCACTGCGACATCGTCGAGACCGGCAACGACAGCTGGCGGTTCAAGAACCGCGCCTGATCCATCTCAGAAGGCGCCACCGCGCCCGGGTTGGCTGCCGCTGCGCCTACGGCTCCGCAGCAGCCAACCCGGGCACGTCCATGCACGTCAAAAGGGGGTCCCTTTTGCACGCCGATCCGGGGTCCCGTTTGCGTGCCGATTGACACAGAAACACCCACACCGCACGCTGGTCAGTCCTGATGCCGCGCGTGGCCATCTCGGCCACGAGGCCGCGTGTGGTGAAGGCGCCTTCGGCCATCCGCGCCCGCAACCAGTCGGCGGTCTCGCCCGCCAGCACACGGGGCTTATGGCCGCCTACCTGGCCAGGGCTCACCGTCCCCGTCTCGCGCAG
>JAPLAO010000011.1 GCA_026393245.1 Mycobacterium sp.
GGAGGCTCCGGTACCGCCGTCTCCGGCGCTGCCGATCAGCAGGGCGCCGCCGCCGCCGTTGCCGCCCGAACCGCTGGTGCCGGTGCCGGTTCCGGTACCGCCGGTGCCGCCCACGCCGCCGCTACCCAGCAGAACAATGAAGCCAGCAGTACCCCCATTGCCGCCATTGCCGCCGCTACCATTAGTTCCGGTCGAAATTCCGCCCGCCCCGCCACGTCCACCGTTACCGGTCAGCACCGAACCTGTTCCGCCGTTACCGCCGTTACCGGCATTGACACCATTGCCGCCGATGCCGCCCCGTCCACCGTCGCCGAACACCGCGAACAGGCCGTTGTCTCCGCCGTTGCCGCCGGCGCCGCCGTTGCCGCCGGCGTTGGTGTTATTGCCCACACCGCCATTGCCGCCGTCGGCAGCCCGACCCAGTAATGACAGCCCGCCCACGGCGCCGCCGTTGCCGCCGGTACCACCGGAGCCTGCGGTACCGCCGAAGCCACCGACACCGCCGCGGCCACCGTTACCGGCCAGCAGTCCGCCATCACCGCCGTTACCGCCGGTGCCGGCCACGCTGCCCACCGATCCGGTCGCGTTGCCACCAACGCCGCCGAGGCCACCGCGGCCGATGAACAAGCCACCATTGCCACCGTTGCCACCGTTGCCTTCGGTCAGCCCGTTGCCACCGGCTCCGCCGTTACCGAGCCAGCCGGCTGATCCTCCGTTGCCGCCGTTGTAGCCGTTGCCGCCGTTGCCGATCAGGCCTCCGGTACCGCCAGTACATGCCGACCCGCCGGTGCAGGAGACCGCATCGAAGTTGAAGCCGTTACCGATCAGCAGGCCGCCGTTGGCGTTATCGGCGGTGCCGTTTCCGATGAAGAAGCGGACAAAGTCGGCGACCGGGTTGCCCAGGCTCGCCGCTGCGGCCGTCGGCGTGCCCACGACGGAATTGGCCGCCACGTCGGGCGCGAACGCCCGGGATGTCGACGTGCTGGCGGATGGCGCACTCCGGGGAGCACTGCTCCTGTCCCGCCGGGCGTAGGCCAAAGCCGTCCACGCCAACGGCTCCGCCTGTGGCGCAACAGGATTGGTGCCGGCATGCGGCGTGCCCACTGCGGTCGAACCGGCAAGAACCGCCGCGGGTGCCGCCACGGCGACGCTGGCGCGGCCGACGGTAGACGCGGATCTCAGCGCGGTGGACGCTGCACGCGGCGCCGAGGTGCGGGCCGCCGTTCGGGGCGCCCGGGAGTGCGCACTCGCCCGTGGCGTTGTCGCCGAGGCGGATTCCGACGGGGTTGATCCCTCGGTTCCGGAATCGGCCAGTGCCACCGCGGGTGCGTAGGCGACCCACGCCCCGATACCCAACGCGACGGCCAACGCTCCCACCCGGCCCACATAACGTGCCGGGGTCACCGGCCGCAGCAAAGGAACGCTGTCAGTGGTCGGTCGGGCCGCGCTGGACTGTGCTGAGGTCATCTCAGGTCCCCCTCAAGTGTGCAGAAGTTTGCCAAAAGTCCCCGAAAGTATGCACGGCGGCACCCTGACTTGTCGAGGATTGGGCGTTTTTAGCAAATCGGCGCGTTGAGCAAATCAGCGCGCGTTGATCGGCGACACGTCGACCACCAACCAGCTGCCACTTTCTTTGGACAGTGCCACCCGAAGCGACAGCACCGCGCTACTGGGTTCCTGACCGGGCGCGCTCTGGGTGCCGCGCATCAGAACGGCCACACTGGCCGAGGCCGGCCCCAGCGCCTCCAAGCCCGCCGAGACCGTCAGCGCCTGTGCGGACATGCTGCGCTTGGCCATGTCGGCGGTCGCCGAACCGAACTGCGCCTTGAACGCCTCCGCGCGCTCGGGCACCATCAGCGAGGCAGCGCGATCGATCGAGGAGTTCGGATCCGACGGGGTGAAGGTCGCGGTCGCCTCGGCGACCTCGGCGGCAATCCGCACGACGTCGGCGGAGTCCGCGGTGAAGGCCCGGTCCGGCTGCACCCAGCTGTTGTAGCCGATCGCCGCCGCCGACAATAGCGCGGCCGATGCGATACCCGCCACCGCCAGCCGCAGGCCGGGCTTGTCGTCATCGGTGCCCACGGTGACCGAATCACGCCGGTACAGAACGACATTGACGACGACGGCCTCCACGATCAGCAGGCACAGGATCGAACCCACCGACACCCACCACAGCGGCCACTCGAGCATCACGCCGATCATCAGCAGGGCGCAGATCGCGGCCAGCGGTGCAGCAACATCGAAGGCGAGCACCCGGGCCAGGTTCCTCATCGCACCGACTCCAGTCGGGAGATCATCGGCTTGCCGTTTACGTCGGAAACACCCAGCCGGAGATTCCACCGCACCGTGGTGGGTTTGGCGCCGGCGTTCTCGCTCACCGACGTGGCGACGACCAGGACGGTGTCGGTGCGGTCGGCGAAGTCGGGCGCCAGGCTTTCCGGTGTCCGCTGGCCGGACTGACCGTCGGGGTCACGGTGGAACTGTTCAATCGAGACTGACTCGACCTGTCCGGTCGTGCGCGAGCGCAGGGTCTTGACCACCTCGCGGTAGGGCGCGATCGAC
>JAPLAO010000085.1 GCA_026393245.1 Mycobacterium sp.
ACCGGCGCCGGGCGATCGCGAACCAAGGTGAACACCGTGATCAGCACGGCCAGCGCGCCGATGACGCCCAGTGCGATACCGCCGGAGCGGCCCGGGTCGGCCCGGATCGCCGAGAGCCAGGCCTGCCCTCGCGGTGACCGACCGTCGGGAACCCAACTCGGGACCGGCACCCCGAGTTCGTCACCACTACCGTCGTCGCTCTCATCACCGTCTGGGTCGTCACCGTCTGGGCCGCGGACGGCTACCGCCTCGGGCCGGGCTCCAAGGCGCCGGTGCAGGATGGCCAGTGGCTGCTCAGTGCGCATGCGGCGACCGTAGAGTCGGGAACCGACCCGGTACCGCCGGCCGGGACCGTACCGTCGCCCGGCTGTGGACGAATCCCGGACTGTGCACCCCGCGCGTGTCCATACTGCACACGACCGAACCGACACAGGAGAACGCATATGACCGTAACGACGGACCGGCCGCTCCGGGTGATCCAGTGGACCACCGGAAATATCGGCCGCCGATCGCTGCACGCGATCATCAGCCGCTCCGATATGGAACTGGTGGGTGTGTACGCCCATGGTGCCGACAAGGTCGGGATGGACGCCGCCGAGTTGGCCGGCTGGCCGCTGGGACCGGGAAAGCCGACCGGGATCACGGCGACCAATGACATCGACGCGCTGTTAGCAACAGAGCCCGACGCGTGCTGCTACAACCCGCTGTGGCCCAGCATCGACGAACTCGAGAGGCTGCTGGAATCGGGTGTCAACGTGTGCACATCGGCGGCCTGGATCACCGGCGGCAAGCAGAGTACGGACGACCTCGAGCGGATCCGAAACGCTTGTGCGCGAGGCCATTCCACCATCTTCGGCAACGGGGCACACCCCGGTATGACCAATATGGTCGCGATGGTGCTCTCGGGTTCCTGCGAGCGGGTCGACGAGATCCGCATCACCGAATCGGTGGACTGCTCGACCTACGAGTCGGCCGGCACCCAGACCGCCATGGGGTTCTCCTGCGATCCCGAGACACCGGGTCTCGCCGAGAGCGTCGCCGAGGCGAGCGCGGTCTTCGCCGAGTCGGCGGCGATGATGGCCGACGCGATCGGCGCCGAACTCGACCGAATGACCTTCGACGTGACATTCACCGCGGCGACCGGCGACACCGATCTGGGGTTCATGACGATCCCGGCGGGCACCGTGGCCGGCGTGATGGGCTACCACCGCGGCTGGGTGGGCGACCGCAATGTGGTCAGTGTCGGATTCAACTGGATCATGGGCAACCATGTGGTGCCGCCGAAGCCGTTGGAGCACGGTCACGTCATTCAGGTGTTCGGGGTGCCCAACATGCGCACCGTGCTGCACTGCCTTCCGCCCAGAGACTGGACCGAAGACGGGTTCATGGGCTTGGGCATGATCTACACCGCATTACCGGTGACCAACGCGGTGCCCGCCGTGGTGGCTGCACCACCGGGCATCGTGACGCTGAAGGATCTGCCGCCGGTCACCGGTCGATTCGCTTCACTCTGATCGAGCCCGCCGGAAGACGGGATTAGCAACCGAGTGTCCGCGCGACGAGTGGTGCAACCGTGGAATGATCACCGCCGAGCCCAGCAGAGGAGACCACCGTGGGATCGCCGCCCGTCGCACCACCGGACTTCATCGAGGAGACCCGCGGCGACGTCACCTTCGTCCGCACCGATAGGAATCTGCCGCCGGTCGCGATCATCGACCGCTCACCGATAACCACCCGGCACAAGCTTGTCTTCGGCGCTGTGGCCGTGCTGGGAGCGCTGGCGTGGGCCGTCATCGCATTCGTGCGAGGCGAGACCGTCAACGCGGTGTGGTTCGTGGTTGCGGCGATCTGCACCTACGTCCTCGGGTTCCGGTTCTATGCGCGGCTGATCGAGATGAAGATCGTGCGTCCGCGCGATGACCACGCCACTCCGGCCGAGATCTACGAGAACGCCACCGACTACATGCCCACCGACCGGCGGGTGCTGTTCGGGCACCACTTCGCCGCGATCGCCGGGGCCGGCCCACTCGTGGGCCCCGTGCTGGCCACCCAGATGGGCTACCTGCCCGGCACCATCTGGATCATCCTCGGCGCGGTGCTGGCCGGTTGTGTGCAGGACTACCTGGTGCTCGCGATTTCAACCCGCCGGCGGGGGCGCTCGCTGGGCCAGATGGCGCGCGACGAACTCGGCACGGTGGGCGGAACCGCGGCGATCGTCGGCGTGCTGGTCATCATGGTCATCCTGCTGGCGGTGCTGGGCCTGGTGGTGGTCAACGCGCTCGCCGAGAGTCCCTGGGGCGTGTTCTCCATCGCGATGACGATCCCGATCGCCCTCTTCATGGGCGTATACCTGCGCTACCTGCGGCCGGGCCGAGTTTCGGAGGTATCGCTGATCGGGGTGGCACTCCTGCTGCTGGCCGTAGTGGCCGGCGGCTGGATCGCCCATACCGACTGGGGCACACAGTGGTTCACGCTGTCCAAGGTCACCCTGTCGTGGTGCCTGATCATCTACGGCCTAGCGGCGTCGGTGCTGCCGGTGTGGCTGCTGCTGGCCCCGCGCGACTACCTGTCGACGTTCATGAAGGTCGGCACCATCGCACTGTTGGCGGTGGGCATCGTGGTGGCCCGGCCCGTCATGGCGGCCCCGGCGATCTCTCAGTTCGCCAAATCCGGTGCCGGTCCGGTGTTCGCGGGCTCGCTGTTCCCGTTCCTGTTCATCACTATCGCCTGCGGCGCGCTATCGGGCTTCCATTCGCTGATCGCCTCGGGCACCACGCCGAAGCTGCTGGAGAAGGAAGGCCAGATGCGGCTGATCGGCTACGGCGGAATGCTGACGGAGTCTTTCGTGGCGATCATGGCGCTGATCACCGCG
>JAPLAO010000062.1 GCA_026393245.1 Mycobacterium sp.
CAGCAGTCGCTCGTTGCGGTCGTCGTTGTAGAGCTGGATGCGCCGGTTCTCCAGCAGGCCCCGCCAGCCGTCCTGGAATCCGACCACCGTGGAGTCGTAGCGGGCGTCGCAGGTCCGCACCACGGCGCGGATGACGGCATTGAGGCCGGGGCAGTCGCCGCCGCCGGTGAGGACTCCGATACGCATAGGTTCTATCTAACCGCCTCAGCCCCCGCCATGGAGCGATAACCTCGCGGGCATGATCTACCTTCCGCGTCGCAACTTTGTCCGGCTGGTCGCCCTGGCCCTGCCTGCGAGCCTGGCCGCGAGCTGCGGGGCGTCCGGGTCGGACAAGGCCTCGAACTCGACATCGACATCAACGTCGGCGCCTAAAACTGGGTCGACCGAGCGGAATGCGGACGTGCTCGTCATCGGATCCGGCATCGCCGGATTGCGCGCCGCCGAGGTGCTCGTTGCGGCCGGACGCCGCGTCATCGTGCTCGAGGCGCGTGATCGCCTTGGTGGCCGCATCTACACGGATCGATCCTGGGGCGTTCCCGTGGATCTCGGTGCGTCCTGGATCCACGGGGTCGAGAACAATCCGATCGCTGCCCTGGCCGCGGCGAAGGGAATCACAACGCAGGCCACCGACTACGAGTCCGTCATGTACGGCGCCGACGGCAAGCGACTTGGCGATGGCGCACTTGACGCTATCGAGGAACAGGTGGCCGACTTAGTCGAGGCGGGCCGCGAGGGCTCCCCCGACACCGACGAACCACTTCGGGCCGCGCTCGACCGCGCCATCGGCGCCGCGGATCTCGACCCGTCGGAACTACTCAACGTCGAGATGGGCATCACCGCGTCGATCGAACACGAGTACGCCACCGACGCAGTGAATTTGTCAGCGACGAATTTCGACGACGGCGCCGACGAAGCCGGGGGCGACGCCCTGCTGCCCGGGGGCTACGACCAGGTCGTTACGGCGGTGGCGAACGGGCTCGATGTGCGCCTCGGCCACGTCGTCACAAGCATCGACACCGCGGGCGATCGTGCGGTCGTCGTCACCTCGCAGGGCAGTTTCGAGGCGCAGTCCGTGGTCGTCACGGTGCCACTCGGTGTCCTCAAGGCGGGCTCTATCCAGTTCTCACCGGCGCTTTCGGAGCCGAAGTCGAGGGCCATCGCCACACTCGGGATGGGCGCTCTCTCGAAGACCTGCCTACGGTTCGAATCGCAATTCTGGCCGGACGATGCAGAGCTCGTCGATATCGTTCCCTCCGCGTCGCGGCGCGGTCAGTGGGTGGAGTCCTTGAGTCTCACCGGACTGGTGGACGTGCCCGCACTGATGATGTTCAACGCCGGGAAGTTCGCCCGCACCGTGGAAACCATGACCGACGCCGAGGTGATCGCGAGTGCGTCGAGCGCTTTGACACCGGCGTTCCCGGTGGTGCCCGCGCCGACCGGTCTGCTCCGCTCGACGTGGTCGGTCGATCCCTTTTCACTCGGAAGCTACTCGTTCATCGGCGTCGGCGCCTCGCTGGCGGACCGCGATGCGCTCGCGGCGGCCGAGGGACGCCGCTTCTTCGCCGGCGAGGCCTGTTCGCACGACCATGCCGGAACCGTCCACGGTGCCTACACCAGTGGCGAGGCGGCAGCGAACGCCGTGCTGCGCTGAGGCCCGACTGCCGTAGCTACAGCGGCGATCACCCTCTGCTGAACGTCTCCGTCAGCACCGGGACGATCTGCAGTTTGCGCGACACCACGCCCTTCAGTCGTGCGCGGTTGTTCTCCAGCGTCACGTCATAGGCCGTTTCGACGGTGGCCGCACGCGGGCCCAGTGCCACGGCGACCGAATCGTTGTTCAGGATGTCGGTGACGACGAACAGGAACAGATCCAGCCCCTTCGCGGCGACGATATCGCGCAGCGCCGCCTCCAACTCGTCCTGGCGGGACAACACGTCATCGACGTCAATCGCGGTGACCTGAGCGATTTCCACCTTCGCCCCGCCCATCGAGAACTCCTTCGAGTCCGTCGAAACCAGTTGCGCGATGGACCGGGCGCGCAAATTCGCGCCCGCCTTGAGTAACTCCAGACCGTAGGTCTGCAGATCGACGCCGGCGATAATGGCAAGTTCCTGCGCAGCCGCGATGTCCTCCGGGGTGCACGTCGGGGATTTAAGCAGCAGGGTGTCGGAGATGATGGCGGACAGCATCAGACCGCCGATCTGCTGACTGACGGCCACACCGGATTCTTTGAACATTTTGAA
>JAPLAO010000058.1 GCA_026393245.1 Mycobacterium sp.
CAGGGTGTCGGTCGTGCCGACCGGAACACTGATTGCGACTGCCGCCATTCCGCCACGACCGTCGTCAATGGTGACGTTGAAGCTGTCCTGTCGGTCGGCGGCGGTGGCGGTGGGCGCTGTGGCGTTCTGTAGCGCCTGACTGGTTGGCACATAGGTGAAATCACCTGCAGCAGTGACGATTACGGCACCCTTAACGGTGGTGGCTGAACCGCTGTAGATCAGCGGGTCACTGTCTGCGTCACTGCCGACGACGCTTCCGAGCACCACGCCGGTGGTCGGGTCCGGTCTACCGAAGACGGCGTATCCGGTGGGCAGATTGTTGAACGGTGAGACGGTGACGGTCACGGTGCTGGTGCTGGAGTCGCCGGGCTGGCCGATCAGGCCCAAACTCAACAAATTGATCAAACCGCCGATGCCGTGAAGCTGGAATCCGCTCGCGGCGTCGCTGACCGTGACCCGAAACGTGTCCGTGGTGCCGGTTGCGGCGACCGACGGGTCCGCAAGATAGGAGAAGGTGCCGTCCTGGTTGACCGTGGCGGTACCGCGGGTCGGCTTACCGGTGATGGTGAACCGCAGCGCCGGGCTGTCCGGATCCACGGCGTTGAGGTTGCCGTTGACGACGCCGCTGGCGCTCGGTCCGGACTGGCCCGGGCGAAGCGTCGGGGTCTGATTGAAGAAGGCTGCGGCAAGGCCGGAGAAGACGGCGCTGAACGGGTCGGTCGGCTGCTGGGCGGCGGCGGCCTTAGGGCCGGCAGGGCTGAGCGGCTGGGGCGTCGATGGTGGGTTCGCCTGCAGTGCCGCTGCCCCGGCGCTGCCCAACGTTCGCGATGCGGCCGCCGCCGCCATCCACGACACCGGCGACTCGATCGGATGGCCGTCAGCGGGGCCGCTGGCCGGGTCGATGCTGCGGTCCGGGTTCGTCAGTCGAGCCGTCCGCCGTTGCGCGGCGATGGTCCGTGTCGGTGCCGTTAGCGCGGCGATGGTCCGTGTCGGTGCCGCGAGCGCTGCGGGGCGCGAGGTGGTCGGCGGATCGATGGCGTCGCGGTCCGGTGGGGCCGCCGATTGGCGGGCGGGCTGTTCCGGCCGGGGGCCTTGACGCGGCGGACCGGGCCGAGTCGCTGTGGTCTTAGCTGCTGTGGTCCTCGTCGCTGTGGAGTTCGTCGCTGTGGAATTCGGCGCCGTGGTCCGGGCCGCCGAGTCGGCGGCCGTCGGGGGCTCGGCGGCGGAAGCTGCCGGATCGGCGCTGGCAACTCCGGTGCCTGCGGCGGTCATCGCCGCGCCAATGCCCAGGGCAATCGCCCATGTGCTGATACGACCGGTATTGCGATGCGGAATCACGTTTGCCCCCTGGCTCAGATCTACCGTAACCCAGCGGCTGGCAAACTTCCACTTTCGGCGCAACGATGCATCCCCCGGCCGGTTCACCCAGTTCAGGAGTCGATGCCTGCAGGGTAGGCGTGGATGAGTGCGGTCGAGAGTTTAGGCACCGCATGGGTGAGGGTGTGTTCGGCCTCGTGGGCGATCCGGTGTGCATCAGCGAGAGTCACGGAGGCGTCGATGTCGAGTTCGGCCTCGGCGTGCAGTCGGTGGCCGATCCACCGCATCTTCACATTGCGCACTCGGGTAACGCCCGGCTCTGCTGCGAGTGCCGCCTCAGCGGAGTCCACCAACTCCGGGTCCACGCCGTCCATGAGGCGGCGGAATACATCGCGAGCGGCGGTCCGAAGGACGGCGAGGATGGCCACCGTGATGATCAGCCCGATGATCGGGTCGGCAAGCGGGAAGCCGAGAGCGACTCCGCCGGCACCCAGCAGCACCGCCAGCGACGTGAATCCGTCGGTGCGGGCGTGCAGTCCGTCGGCGACGAGGGCGGCGGAGCCGATGCGGCGTCCGACCCGGATGCGATACACGGCGACAAGTTCATTGCCGATGAAGCCGACGAGTCCGGCGGCGGCGACCCAGCCGACGTAGTGGATCGGGACGGGGTTGGTCAGGCGGCGTACCGATTCCACACCGGCGACGATCGCCGACAGCGCGATCATCGCGACCACGAAGAGCCCTGCGACGTCCTCGGCGCGACCGAAGCCGTAGGTGTAGCGGCGGGTCGCGGGCCTGGTGCCCAGTGCGAACGCGACCCACAGCGGGATCGCCGTGAGCGCGTCGGCGAAGTTGTGGATGGTATCGGCGAGCAGTGCCACCGATCCCGAGATAATCACGATCACCACCTGGGCGATCGAGGTCGCCATTAACGCCAGAAAGCTGATCTTCACAGCGCGGATACCGGCGGCACTGGACTCCAGGGCACCGTCGATGCTGTCGGCGGCGTCGTGGCTGTGCGGAATGAATAACTCGCGGACTGCTGCCGTGAACCCGTGGCCGTGGTCGTGGTCGTGGCCATGAGGGTGGTCATGGTCATGGCCGACGTCGTGGCTGTCTTCGTGTCCGGTCGATGAACCCCGTGGCTCGTGTGTCATGCGCGGCTTCCCTTGCGGTTCGACTGCACAGAGGGAGCGGATGCAGTGTGCAGCAGCGTGAGGTCGGCGGCATCTCGATGATGGCCGGGCACACCGGGTCCGGCATGCTCGGCGTTGGACACGGCATCAGTCACGAGTTGCTTGAGGTGGTCATTGTCGAGGCTGTAGTAAATAGTGGTGCCCTCACGGCGCGTGCGCACCAGACGTGCCATCCGGAGCTTCGCTAGGTGTTGGGAGACGCTCGGGGCTGGCTTGTCGACGTGATCCGCCAAGTCGCCCACCGACATCTCCTGGCGTACCAGTGCCCAAAGGATTTGAACGCGGGTGGCATCCGCCAGCATGCGGAAGATCTCGACTACTAAATCCACCTCGTCTGCAGGAAGCCGGCGACCGCAAGTCCCTTTATCTGCGTTCATATGCAGATATTAACTCATGCATGACTGGGGCCACTACCGAGGGTCACCAGCCGCGCTGCTCCCACTCCGCAAGATGCGGGCGCTCCGCACCCAGCGCTGTGTCATCACCGTGTCCGGGATACACCACTGTGTCGTCGTCG
>JAPLAO010000188.1 GCA_026393245.1 Mycobacterium sp.
GCAGACGCGCACTGGCCCGCGTGGGCCGACGGGTGCTCAGCGGGCCGAGCACCGGCACGGCGAGGATCCGCAGCAGCACCGTGACCTCGCTGCCGAAGCCCGCGCTGTTGATCAGAGCCAGACTGGCCACCCGCTCCGGGCGATAGGCAAGCAGTTGCATGGCGATCGCGCCGCCGAGGGAGTTGCCGACGACGTTCAGCGGACGGGTCTCGCCAAGCGCATCCACCGCGCCCAGTACACCTTTGGCGAACGCGGACAACGTGATTGGGCCCTCGGGCCGATCGGAGAACCCGAAGCCCGGTACGTCGACGGCGATCACCCGGTGCGCGACGGAAAGCCGCTGCTGCTGGGGAGCCCAGTCCTCCAGGCTCCGGCCGATGCCGTGCAACAGCAGCACCGGCGGATTGGCGGCGTCGCCGTCGACCCGGACCCGGACGCGACGTCCGCCCACATCGACGAAGACGGGCCGGCTCATGCCCTGGCCGCCCCCGAGCCGACGGCGGCACGGTCGGCGGTGCTGAACCGCAGCGCGGCATCGGAAACCGGTCCGTTGATCAGCCGCTCGCGATCGGATTTGTAATCCATCGCCACCGCCCACGGTCCGCTATCGCCCTGCTGCGGGAAACTGTCCAGCGAGCGCAGCACGTAGCCGGCGGAGAAATCCAGCAGTGGCCGGCGTGCGATGGTCGGATCGTCGGCCACCGCCACCACCGTGGTGTAGCCGTGCTGATCCATGTAGGCCAGCATCCGCATCAGGTGCTCGCACACCAGGTCGACCTTCAGCGTCCACGACGAGTTGGTGTAGCCGATCGCGAATGCGAAGTTCGGGACGCCCGAGAGCATCATCGACTTGTAGGCCAGGCACTCGTGCAGGTCGACCTGATTACCGTCGACCGACAATGTGATTCCGCCGAAGGCCTGCAGGTTCAGGCCGGTGGCGGTGACGATGACGTCGGCCTCGAGTTCGCGACCCGATTCCAGCTGGATTCCGGTCTTGGTGAAGCGCACGATCTTGTCGGTCACCACCGAGGCCTTGCCCTTGGAGATGGCCCGGAACAGGTCGGCGTCCGGCACTGCGCACATCCGCTGGTCCCACGGGTTGTAGGTGGGGTTGAAGTGGGTGTCGACGTCGTAGCCCTCGGGCAGCGCGCTGACGTTGAACTTGCGGATCAGGCGGCGGATCTGGTTGGGGTAGCGCCGGCTCGCGCCGTAGATGAGGCGCTGCTTGCCGATGTTCAGCTTGCGGGTGACCCGGTAGGCAGCTTCGTCTGGCAGCACCTTGCGCAGCCCGTTGGCGATCGGATCCTTGCGCGGCAACGGCATCACGTACGACGGGGAGCGCTGCAGCATGGTGATGTGTTCGGCGGTCGGGGCCATCGCCGGAATCAGCGTGACCGCGGTGGCGCCACTGCCGATCACGACGACCTTCTTGCCGGCGTAGTCGAGATCCTCCGGCCAGGCCTGCGGGTGCACGATCGTGCCCTCGAAGTCCTGCTGGCCGTCGAAGTGCGGGGTGTAGCCACCGGCGTAGTCGTAGTAGCCGCAGGCCGAGAACAGCACATCGCAGGTGACATCCCACTGCCGGCCGTCGGACTCCAGCGTCACCGTCCACCGTGCGGTTCGGTTGGAGAAGTCGGCACGTAACACCTTGTGCCGGAAGTGGATTCGCCGCGCCAGATCATCATCACGGACGACCTCCCGCAGGTAGTCCAGGATTTCGTGCGCGTCGGCGATGGCGTTATCAGAAGTCCACGGTTTGAATGCGTAGCCGAAGGTGTGCAGGTCGGAGTCCGACCGGATGCCCGGATAGCGGAACAGGTCCCACGTTCCGCCGATCGCTTCGCGGCCGTCAACCATGGCGAAGCTTCGGCCCGGTTGTTTGGTAACCAGGTAGTGACCCAGGCCGATACCGGAGATCCCGGCGCCGACGATCAGTACGTCGACGTGTCCGGTCAGCGGCGCTGTGGGCCGGGCCTGGTCGAGCGAGATGACGGACATGGGCACTCCCGGGTCGGGTCTAGTAACAGTAACGAGAATAGTGTTATATTTTGCACGGTCGCTGTCAAGGTCTTCGGTAGCGATCGCCGACCGGAGAGGACCCCGATGACCCTCGCGGGAGTCCAGCGCCGCAAGCCGAGGCAGGCTCGCAGCCGGCTGACGGTGATCCGAATCCTCGACGCCGCCGCCGCGATCGCTGATGAACACGGCGTCGACGCCACCACGACGCGGGCGATCGCCGACCGCGCCGGAGTGTCCTACCCATCGCTGTACCGGTTCTTCGCCGACCGTGACGCGATCCTCGACGAATTGCTCGAACGGCACTGCGCCGAGCTCGACGCCCGGTGCGTGGCCGCCGAGCAGACCTGGAACGTCACCTCGGTGGCCGAGTTGCTCAACAACGAGCTCGACTTACACGTCGCCGACTACCGCAGGTACCCGGCCGCGGCGCGACTGTGGATGGCCGGCCGCACCTCCCCCACCGTCACCAGGCACGTGCGGGCCCGTATGCAGAATCTGGCCGGCCGCATGCACACGAGCCTGGTTGCTCGACAACTGATTCCGGCCGACACCGACCCCCGGGCCATCCTGGTCGCCGTCGAGATGGCCGATCGCATTCTGGAACTCTCGTTTCGCGACAACACCGACTTCGACGAGGAGATACTGGCCATCGGCCGGCGCGCACTCATCGCCTTCGGCGACGATCTCGCGCGTCCCTTGCCCACCTGATAGGCATCAGTTCCGCGCCTGGCGTCTCTTCGAAGAGCCTGGTGAAGGCGACCGCGAAGCCATCGACGATCATCTCGTGATCCGGTACAAGCTTTGTGTCGCAGGCGATTCCGACGATCACCTCACCGTCGTAACTGGAGATGGTGAAGCTCATCGGCTGGTCTCCTGAGATCGGCGCCCAGCTAACCATGCCGTCCACCAGTGAGCCGGCCAGATAGACCGCATCCGGCGGACCCTGGATATTGGTCAGGGTGCCGAGCGTGCGGTTGGCGAACATGTCCACCGATGCCTCGAACAGGCCGCGGCCCAAACCGGCGATGGTCTCCTGGAATCGGAACGCCACCGCGGCTTCGTGGCCGTGCTTGATCCGATCCATCCGGCGCTTGGCCGCGGCGAGCACCTTGAGCGGGTCGGGCTCGTCGGTCGGCAGTTCGAGTTGCACCAGCGCGAATTCGTTACCCAGGGTGTCGGGCAACGTCCGGTCGAGGGGTTTGAGGTTCACCGGCACCATGAACGTCACCGATGAGCAGCGCGCATGGTGGGCTTTGAGGTAGTCGCCCAGCGCTCCGGCCACACACGCCACCAGAACGTCGTTGACGGTGCAGCGATTGGCCCGCGCCACTGCCTTGACCGCCGGCATGGACAACGGCTCCGACCACGCGACGCTCTTGTCGCCGCCGGCGGTCCCAGTCCAGATCGTGGAATCGTTGCGCGTGCCCAGGAGCAACTTGCGCACCGTGTCCAAATCGCCGGGCGCAGCGGAGAAGATGTCGACCAGTGATCCGCCGCCGGGCAGAACCATGCTCAGCGTGTGTGCAATATCCGCACCCGTCGCCTGCGCCGCGGTCACCACGGTGTTACCCGCACCCAGCGGGTTGCGCAGCGCGAACCGGCCCAGCCGGCCGGCCCGACCGATCAGACGTGGCGAATCGGCGACGGCGTCGACCACGCCGGAGAGGACGCCGCCGGCCACATTGGCCATACCGGCAGCACTGGACCGCACCCGCCGGGCCAGCGGCTGGCCGGGTGGGTGCGGGCCGACCTGCTTGATGATTGCCGGGGTCATGATCGGAGTGCCGCGCGGGGAGTCGTCGAACAGACTCATGGCCAACTGCATCATCCGCACACCGTCGGCAATCGCGTGGTGGCTGCGCAGGATCATGGCACTGCCCTCGAGGTAGTTCTTGATCCAGATCGCCTGCCACAGTGGACGATCGCGGTCGAGCATCTCGGTTCGGCGGGCTGCGACAAGATCTTGCAGCGCGCGGGGATCGCCCGGATTCGTCAGCGATATTAACGCCACGTGGTTGTCGATATCGAACTTTTCGTCAGGCTCCCACCACCAGGATCCGTCGTCGTCCTGGACCGCGC
>JAPLAO010000151.1 GCA_026393245.1 Mycobacterium sp.
ATCAGATCGATGTCCGACGCGCCTGACCGGTCGACGCCGGTGTTGTTGGTGATAAGGCCGACCCGTTTACCGCGCAAGGCAGCCGGCACGTCATCGAGGAAGACCTCGATGCCCGGACGCGCGCCTGCCGCGGTCGGATCCGCCGACACCGGCGTCGGCGCGCCGCAAAGCAGCATGATGATCGCCAGGAAAGCGCTCAGCGTCAGCCGGTGGCCGGAGCGTGCGACGGGCATCCGCGCACTATATCGGGCACATCACTCCGCGGGCCCAATGGTTCCGGCTGCGCCCTTCACTGTCGCTTTTGACCTGACCTCGGCTCGTACCCTCTTTCCGTTCCGGACAAATCCGGCGGGGGAGACAGTCACCGATAGGAGCGTGTCCTCGCCAGCGACGAAGGGGTGGAATCCAACTCCGCCGCCGCCGCGTCCCTTGACCGGGATGTCTGCGCAGGCGGTGACTTTCCAAGCTTTCTCCGACACCGACAGCAGAGCCTCGGTGGTTTCACCGGTGATCGGTAGCGCAGCGATCACCTCGTCGCCGTCCTCTGCCAGTCGCACTCCGGCGATACCGTTGCCGGCGGCGCCCTGCGGGTTGATCACCGACGGGTCGATGCGCAGCACCTTGCCGCGGCGGGTGACAAGCGCCAGGTGTGCCCCTTCGGGCAGGACCCCGGAACGCAGCAGACCGGTGATGTCGGGGGCTACCGGCGCGTCGCGGACCTTGGTTGGCAGGCCGGCGCCGGTGGTGAACTTGACCCGCCCATCGGTCCAGACGGCCCAGCCGAGCCCTTCGGAGAGTAGGTCGCCGTGGCTGTCGGAGAGGATGCCCTGGTGGTCCAGACGCCATGCGGCGTTGGGCTTGCGGGGGCCGTCGTTGTCAGCGCTCAAGGCCACCGGAGCGGCGTCGAAGTCCAGGGTGGTGCGCCGGTCGAACTCCGGGCCGGCGAACAGCTTGGCCGTCTCTACCAGCTCGGCGTCGATGAGCTTCTTCCTGGCGTCGGGGGAGGAAAGCAGCTCGGCGAGCTGGGCATGCTCGGCGTCGAGCTTGTCGGCTTCGGTGCGCAGCTCGATGACGTCCAGCTTCGTCAGCCGGCGTAGCTGCAGTGCCAGCACGTAGTCGGCCTGAACCTCGTCGATGTTGAACCGGGCGCACAGGCCGGCGCGGGCCTCGTCGACGGTGTCCGAGCCGCGGATCACCGCAACGGTGGCGTCGATGTCGATATGAATGAGCAGCAGGCCCGCCACCAGATGCCTTCTGGCCGTTACCTTCTCCTGCCGGTGCTCGCTGCGGCGGACCACGACGGAGTCGCGCAGCGACAGGAACGAGGTGATCAGCTCCCGCACCGACCACCACCGCGGGATGCGGTCGGCGTCGAGGGCAACCAGGCTGGCGGCGAACGTCGACTCCAACGGGGTCAGCGCCAGCAGTGAGGTGATCAGTTGGTGCGGGTCGTGGCTGCGCTTGGCGCTGACCACGATGCGCAGCCCGTTGCGCCGGTCGGTGAGATCGGACATGTCGTTCACGCCGGGCAGGTCTCCGCCGGCGATGAGTGCGCGGATGCGTTCCTGGACGGTGGAACTGGCCACTCCCGGCGGAAGTTCGGTGATGACGACGTTGCGGCCCTCCACCGACAGCGTCCCGCGCACGGTGAACGAGCCCCGTCCGGAGGTGACGTAGTCGCGCAGCCCGTCGGAGCCGACGACCGATCCGCCGCACCCCCAGTCGGGTCCGGGCAGCAACTCCATCAGCTTGTCGTCGGAGAGTCCCGGCTTCTTCAGTAGCGCCCGGCAGGCGGCCATAACCTGGCGCGGGTTGTGGGCGGGGACCTTGGTGGCCCAGCCCTCGGCGATGCCGATGGCGCCGTTGACGAGCAGCACGGGGAAGCGGGCCGGCAGTACGGTGGGCTCAATCCATTCGCCGTCGAAGGTCTCCGTCATCGGCACGGCATGGTCGGCCAGTTCCGCGGTGAGCGCCGCTCCGGCAGCCGACAGTCGCATCTCGGTGTAGCGGTCCGCCGCCGGGATGTCGCCCTGGATGCGGGGGAATGCTCCCTGGCCGTCGATGATCTTCACCCGCTGGAAATCGGCGGCCAGCAGCGCCGCGGCGCCGTACATGGCGGCCCCACCGTGCGGGTGAAGGTTGCCGGTCACCGCTGAACAGACCTTCGAGGATTTCTGAGGCTTGTTGCCGGGCAACAGATTTGACGAGTACATCTGGTATAGCAGGCGCCGCTGTCCGGGCTTGAGACCGTCGTAGGCGGACGGGATCGCGCGGTCGGACGTGCTGTAGAGAGCGAAGAGCAACTGGTAGCGATTCCAGTAGTCGTCCGCAGAGACGTTGAGGACAAGATCGGGATTCTGTTCGATAGCGGTGTTAGTCATGGTGGCTCCTTATTCCAGATCCAACGTCGAGATGTCGATGCGAGCGGCTGCCGCGGCCATCCAGTCGCGGCGTCCCTCTGGCGGACCGCCGAAGAGGGTGTGGTGAAGGTTCTCGGCCTTGTCGTCGGGGCTGATCCGGTAGACGGTGCGCTGGGTCGGGTCGAGCACGGTGTTCCAGAAGTCATCGGCGTTCATCTCGCCGAGACCCTTGTTGCGCTGAACCTCAACCTTTTTCCGTGACGATGCCCGCAGCTTCGCCACCGCCTCGTCACGCTCGGACTCGTCCTGGCAGTAGACGCGGGTATCGGCGTCGTAGACCACGAACAGCGGCGGCAACGTCACATAGACCATGCCCGCCGCGACCAGCGGACGGTAGAAGTCGAGGAACATCGAGATGAGACTCGAGTTGATGTTGGCGCCGTCGGGGTCGGCGTCGGAGGCGAACAGGATTCGGTCGTAGCGGGACTTCTCCGGGTCGCAGTGATCCCGCACGCCGCAGCCCAGGATCCGCTCGATCGAATCGAACTCTTCCTTGGTGCGGGCTTTGGTCGCGGTCCAGCCAAAAGTGTTGGGCGGCTTACCCTTCAGCGGGAACGCCGCCTGGAACGTGGCGTCACGCGCGGCTTTGACGGTGCCCAGCGCTGAGTCACCCTCGCAGATGAACAGCTCTGCGCCACTACCGCGGCCGCTCTCCTTACTGGGTAGCAGCTTCGGCGGCAGCGACAGGTTGGTGCCCAGCCCCTTGGCTTTTGAGGCGGCGCGGGAGCGTTCCTTGGCGCCCTCGGCGCTGCGGCGGGCCCGCGCGGATTCCAGGGCCAGCTTCGCCCAGGTGCTGACAGCCGGGGCGTTGGCGGGGTTGGCCGCCCACACCGTGACCGCGCGGGCCACCTCCGGGGCCATCGCCAAGTTCAGCGACCGCGATGACACCGAGGTCTTCGCCTGGGAGTCCCACGACACGTCCGGTGCACGGGTGTCGACGGCCAGGGCGGTGACGGCCGCGAAGTCCTGCGCCTCCGGCCCAGCCTCGCCCCTGGCCAGGCCGAGATCACGTGTACGGCTGGCCTTCTCAGCCAGCGCTTCGGTCAGGCCTCGCACCGCAGCGGAAAGATGCGAGCCGCCGTTGGCGGTGCGGACCGTGTTGCAGAACGCCGCCACGGTGGCAGGCTCGGCGGGGCCGGCAGCCACCGACCAGCGCATCGGAGTGGATCCCCGGCCGGTGGCGTAGGAACCGGATCCCTCGATCAGCAGGTTCAGCTCCGGCGTGGGGGCATCCGCCGCCGTGCACATTAGGTCCAGTAGCGCGTCGGTGCCCCACGGCCCGTCGAACGGCGAGGTCAGCATCTCGGGCACATTTCCGAGCGGCCAGCCCTCGTCGATCACCCGCAGATGCACGCCGGGACACATCCGGACCGCGGCGTGGGCACGCAGCAGCACCTCGTTGATGTCGATGACGCAGTCCGGGGCGACGGTCGGGTCTAAGAGAATGCGCACCGAGGTGCCGTGGGCATCGGGCCGCCGGTTGTTTGCGCCGCGCAGCTTCTGGGTGTCGTCGCGGACGAACTCGGCCGCCGGGTCGAAGTCCTTCCCGCTGAACGTGCCCGGATAGCCCAACCCGAAGCTCTGCACGTAGGTCTTGCCGGCACGGCGCACGGTGACGTCGGTGCGGGCGGAGATGAACACTGCGGCCGCGGCGCCGATTCCGTTGAGCCCGGCGCCGACGGTGTCGGCATCGGTGTGTGCAGAGAACTTGCCGCCGGCCCTCGCGGTGCCCAGTGTCTTGACGATGCCGTTCTTCTTGTTGACCGGATCGGAGTCGACCGGCAGTCCGCGTCCGTCGTCGGAGACCGTCACCGAGGTGTCGGCGTGCAGAACAATCGTCACCGTGGACCCCCCGTGGCTGGGGTCGGCAACTTCTTCCACCGCGTTGTCGACGAGCTCGCGCAACGCGGTGAGCATGACGTCCTGTCCCAGGTTCACCGCGGGACGCAGGCGGGTGTGCTGGACGTCGTCGAGTTCGGTGATGTCGGCGGCGGTGTAGCTCACGGGTGGTCGGACCTCTCAGTGTGCGGCGGTGACTTTGTGGTGGTGTGGTTGGAGGACGTGGTGTGGTTGCAGGAAACAGCGTCGTAGCGGTGGGGGCGGCTCTGCCGGGTTCGACACGCCGCTCCGGAGTAAGGAACTGCCGGGATGTCATCGTATCGAACAGACATTCGAAGTGCTGACATCTCGCGGCTCCGCGTGGTCGCAGCCGCGGCGCGACGGTGTGGGCTGTACTCCAGCGGTGCTTGGATGTCATCGCGCGATCATCTATCCGCTTACACCGCGATCGCCTCAGGTGCCGCGATCGCCGCGGCCGAGTGTCCACCCGGTTGGGCCTGCGATGGTGGTCACGCGGCGTGATGAGACTATTTGGTGGTGAGTGAGATGACCGCCGACAACGCCACGTCCATCCCGGGCGAGGACCGCTATCACGATTTCCCCGACGGCTTCTTCACCCGGTCCGACGAAGGCGACGACCGTGGCTTTTACGGCCAACCGCGGCTGGTGCAGCACATCGACGACGGTGCTATTGCGGCGGTGCGCGACCTCTACGACGAGCTCGGCCTGTACGGCGAGGTGCTCGACCTGTGCAGCTCCTGGGTGTCGCACCTGGCTCGGACCCCGCAACGGCTGGTCGTGCTCGGCATGAATGCCTTTGAGCTCGACCAGAACCCGCAGGCGCACCAACGGGTGGTGCGCGACCTCAACCGCGAGCCCGCGCTGCCGTTCGCCGACGCCAGCTTCGACGGGGCGATGTGCACGGTGTCAGTCGACTACCTGGTCCGGCCGCTCGAGGTGTTCGACGAGGTGGCCCGGGTGCTGCGGCCCGGCGCGCCGTTCGTGTGCACGTTCTCCAACCGGTGCTTCCCGACCAAGGCGATCCGGGGTTGGCTCGCCACCGACGACGAGTTCCATGTGCGGCTCGTGGCCGAGTACTTCCGCCGCTCGGCCGGCTGGGACGCGCCCCGCATCGAACAGCGCCCGACGCCGGGCGACCCGCTCTTCGCCGTGTGGGCGCAGCGGTCCCAACCGCCGTGAGGGGGCCCCGGATCACCGAGTAATCGGGGAGGCGCTACGGATCCTTGAAGACGTCGTGGTCGCCGACCCGACGCCAGCGGCATCGCAGCTGCTCGTCGACGGTGACAAGTTCGAAGGTGGCCCGGCCGTCAGGGCTCGCGAACGACCACGTCATCTCAAGCACGCCCGGGGCGCCTTGGACGGATTTCACTCGCAGCCCTTGCGGCCAGACTGCTGCAGGATCGACCTCCAGTGCCGCGCACGCGGGTATGAACTTGGCCCTCAGTGCCTCTCGGAATGCCGCTCGATGTTCGGGCTTGAGCCGTTTGACATCAACGTCGAAGGCAGGGGTGGTTTCAAACTTCACTGGCCGTCCGCGTGCGCGTCGAGCTGGCCGAGGTGTTCCAGTAATGCGTCGCCGTCGCGGTGCACGGAAACCTGACCCGCGGCGACATGGCTGTCCACCTCGCGCTCACGCTGCTGCCACCGTTCGGTCCAGAACCATCGCTGATCCGCCGAAATAGGCAATGCGGGCCTCAGTTCCAACACTCCGTCGCTGCGCTCGACGATTTCCACCTGTGCGCCTGGTTCGTCGAGGTGCAGCCTGCGGCGCACCTCGGCCGGCAACGCCACAACTCCTCTGGACTGAACGGTTACGTACCCACGGAACGCCATAGCACCATGTTTGCACGAATTGCAGTATTACTGCAATTCGGAATAGCGGTTTTGCTGCTAGCGTGCACTCTTGAGAGGTGGTCGACTACAGCTCACTCTCCGGTAATCGTCAAGGAGCACCATGTCAACACCGTTTGACGGTGTCACTTTCTCCCACGGGCCGGCCATGAAGAACCGATTCATGGTGTCGCCGCTGACCAATCAGCAGAGCAATCCCGATGGGACGCTCTCCGATGACGAGGAGCGGTGGTTGACGATGCGCGCCGCCGGCGGGTTCGGCATGACCATGACGTGCGCGAGCCACGTCGACCTGCGCGGTCAGGGCTTTCCGGGGCAGTTGGGTTGCTTCAGCGACGACCATCTCCCGGGCCTTAGCCGCCTGGCCGCAGGAATTCGGGCACAGGGGAGTGTGGCCATCGTTCAACTGCACCACGCGGGACGTCGCGCACCGGCTGAGCTCATCGGCACGGCCCCTCTGGCTCCCGCCGATGACGCGAAGTATGGAGCGCGACGGATGACGACGGATGAGGTGCACGACGTCATCGAATCATTCGTCGCGGCTGCAGTCCGGTGCGATGCGGCGGGATTCGATGGCGTCGAACTCCATGGCGCGCATGACTACCTGCTGTGCGAGTTCCTCAACGCCGAGTTCAATGACCGAACTGATGACTATGGCGGCAGCCGCGAGGCGCGGTTCCGGATTTTCGACGAGATCATTGCAGGCATCCGTCGGCGGTGTCGTCCGGACTTTCAGCTGGGGGTGCGGCTCTCGCCTGAGCGATTCGGACTGGCCACGGCTGACGTGATCGACGCATTCGAGCGATTGGTCGCAACGGAGGCGGTCGACTTCATCGACCTCTCGCTCTGGGATGTATTCAAGGAGGCCGCGAGCGAGGAATTCGCATCCCGGCCGCTGCTCGAATTGTTCACCACCCTCGACCGAGGATTGGTTCGTCTCGCCGTCGCCGGTCACCTCTACTCGGGATCAGATGTGCAGCGCGCAGTTGATCGTGGCGCCGACATCGTGGCGATCGGGCGAGCGGCGATCACCAACCACGATTTTCCGCTGTTGGTGCAAGCGGACCCCACCGCCGCGATGCGTGTGCTTCCCGTCGCGACGGAGACCCTCGCCGCCGAGGGACTGGGACCGGTGTTTATCGACTACATGTCGAACTGGAGAGGGTTCGTTGGTAGCTGAGCGGATCAGCCGCCGAGCAGTGGGCGGCCCTCATCGCATCCCGTCAAATGGGCTGTGCCACTGCAAGTTCGGGAACTTGGCATAGCCGCGGTCATTGGTGACCCAGGCGGCGCCGTGCTCGACGGCCAAAGCGGCGTGGTACGCATCGGGCACGTCGTTGGCCGTGGCGGCAACTGCCTGACAGAGTTGGGAAAAGATCTCCCAGTGCTTCCCGCCCGGCCGCAACGGGACGGCGGCCGGTGCGTGGCGCACCGCCTGGCAAAAATCGAGCGCCTCCGCCGTGCTGCTCGGCTGGCGATAGACCCGATGATTGGTGGCCAGCCGCACGACTCCAGACAGCACGAGTTCGCTGACACCCACGGGCTCCGGCCCAGTCATGATCTGCTGCAACCACTGCGCGTATCGGGAGTGCTCGTCGCTATCGCGGCGGAAGGCATACAGCAGGACGTTCACGTCAGGGCAAAGCATTGTCACCCATCAGGTCGGCAAGGGCCTCTGTGTCCTCCAGATTCACTCCGGGCTGAAGGCCTCCGGCGCCACCGGTGGGGAAGGTCCACGCCGCGGTCGGCTCCGGGTCATCGCGCCGGAGGAGCACCCGCAACGCGTCGTCGACCACCGCGCCAATCGGGCGGCGCGTCCGGACGGCAAGCACCTTGGCTTCAGCCAACAGATCGTCCGAAATATTCAGCGTCGTTCGCATGCGTCAGCATAGCATCACGTGTAAGCATCATGATGCGCTACTCACCTCAACCGCTGATCTCAACCGCTTTTGGCGTGACGGCGCATGTTGCACCACAATGTGGCACACAGTGTTACGGTGAATTGGTGTCTGATCACTTCACCCTGCGACTGGCTCCGGGACTGCGGCAGCGACTCACTGAAGGGGCGCGGCGGGCTCGTCTGCCTGAACGCACCCTGGCGCAGCGCTACGTCGAGGAAGGATTGCGCCACGATGCGCATCCGTTGATCCAGTTTCTCGATGGTCCGAGTAGGCGGCGGGCGAGCCTGGTCGGTCGGGGACTGAATGTCTGGGAGGTTGTCGCCACGGTGCGCGATAACGACGGGTCGAGTACCGAGGCAGCCGGGTATCTGCAGATCCCCATGGGGCTGGTGGAGGCGGTAGTCGCCTACTACGGCGAGTACCGCGACGAGATCGACGCCGAGATCGAACTCAATGAGGCTGAGTATGAGCGTGGCCGGGCCGCCGCCGCAGCCGGCGAGCAGGCCCTGCGCGGGTGAGGGCGCTACTCGATGAGCAGCTCTCCCCACAGATCGGCGTAGTGCTGCGCGCTGCCGGTTACGACGTGCTCGCCGTCGCTGATCGCCAAGACATTCTGGGATGCAGCGACAGAATCGTTTTCGAAGCCGCGAGCCGCGAAGGCCGCGCCCTAGTGACAAACAACATCAAGGATTTCCGTCCGCTGGCAGCCGAGTGGCTCGCGACCGGCCGAATACACCCGGGTCTGATCCTGCTGTCGTCAGCGCGCACACGAACCCGCGCCGCGGTGCCTGCCCTCGCGGCGGCAGTCGATGCCGTCCTCCGCGCTAACCCGGACGGAATCGCCGGCGGCGAACGGTGGGTCGGGCCTCTGCCACGTGACGAGAACTGATCGGTAGCGCTTACCGGGGTTCTGGTATTCGGTCACCGCGAGAACGTCAGTGGGGGGATAGTCAGATCCCGATCATCTGGCGGCGGACTCCAGCGCTTGTGTGCCCGCGACGATCGCCTCGAGTTGAGCCGGTGACAGCGGGGCGAACAACGCTGCCATCTGTGCGGTCGTTGCCACTTCGGCCGCTGCTTTCTGCGCGTCGATCTCCGGTGTGTGCTCGACCATGTCCTCGTCGGAGAAGCCGTGCATCTGGAAGTGACCCAGATCGCCGCCGAACTGGCACGCCGTGGCGGCGGAGAGGCCGCAGGCCTTCACGGCGTCGGTGTGCACGCCGCCGCGCAGTTCGCGCAGCAGGATGGCGGCCCGGTAGGCCCGAGCGGCGTCCGTCGTCGCGGCCGGCGCTGCGCGATAACCGTCGAACAGCGGCCAGGAGCCCGAGGGAACTGTTGCGGCGAGGCCATTGACCGCGTCGGTGAAGGCACCCAGGGTGGCCGAGTCCACTCCCGCAAGATGTGCGTCGGCATAGTCGTCGGCGGCGCCGAGGTGGGCGGCGGCGATCGTGTCTTCACTGGCCAGGCTTCGACCGCGCTCTACCACTGCGGCGACCATGCCGGGCTTGAAGAAGTAGAAGACGCTGTCAGCGGTCTGCGCGTCGACACCGCCGAGGATGGATGCCCGACCTGCCCCGTAGAGGGAGATGACGTCGAGTCCGATGCCTTCGCCTCGGGCGGTGGCCTGGGGCGAGAAGTAGAAGTTGGCGGCCAAGCTCCCCAGGGGGCTGGCGACGGTCGAGGCTGCGGTGGTTGCGTCCATTGTGCCAACCTAGCAACGTGAAATGATTCGATGAACGCGCATGGTCTGAGGGAGGTGAGCGTGGGTTTGTTCCAGGTTGCCGAGGCAGGGATTGCCGACCTTCGCCGCGCCCTCGAGGACGGTCGAGTCTCGAGCGGCGAACTGGTCGAGTCGTACCTGCGCCGGATCGAGGCCTATGACCGTGGCGGCCCGGCACTCAACTCCATCGTTGTCTTCAATCCGGATGCGCTGGCCGAGGCGGAAGCATCCGACCAACGCCGCTCCCGGGGCGAGTTGCTCGGCCCTCTGGACGGCATCCCGTACACGGCCAAGGACAGTTACCTGGCGAAGGGTCTGACCGCGGCGGCGGGTTCGCACGCGTTCGCTCACCTCATCGCTTACCAGGATGCTTTCGCGATCGAGCGACTCCGGGCCGGCGGTGCGATCCTGATCGGGCTGACGAATATGCCGCCGATGGCCAACGGCGGTATGCAGCGTGGTGTGTACGGGCGAGCCGAAAGCCCCTACAGCGCAGAGTATTTGACGTCGGCGTTCGGATCGGGTTCATCGAACGGGTCGGGCACCGCCACGGCGGCGAGTTTCGCGGCATTCGGGTTGGGGGAGGAGACCTGGTCCAGTGGCCGGGCTCCGGCTACCAACAATGCCCTGTGCGCGTACACGCCGTCGCGCGGGGTGATCTCGGTGCGGGGCAACTGGCCATTGGTTCCCACCATGGATGTGGTGGTGCCGCACACCCGCACGATGGCGGATATGTGTGAGGTGCTGGACGTCCTGGTTGCCGATGATCCGACTCCGCGCGGCGATCTGTGGCGCACGCAACCGTGGGTCAAGATTCGGCCGGCGTCCAACGTGCGGCCCAAGTCATACCCGGCTCTGCTGCCCCGTGACCGCGACGCTGCTCGGCAGACGTTGGCGGGCAAGCGATTCGGCGTGCCCCGCATGTATGTCAATGCCGATCTGGAGGCGGGCGTGGGCGAGGGCTTGGGCATCGGTGGCGCGACCGGCCAGCGTATCGAGACTCGGCAGTCGATCCTCGACCTGTTCCGTGCCGCCGGTGCCGATTTGGTGGCCGCGGGCGCCGATGTCGTGCTGGTGGATTTCCCGGTGGTCTCCAACTACGAGCATGACCGCGAGGGCGTGCCGTCGATTAAGACCCGCGGACTGGTGAGCCCGGAATTCCTTGAGCGCGAGGTCCTCGATCTGTCGGCATGGGCGTGGGACGACTTCCTGCGCGACAACGGCGACCCGAACCTGCCGAACCTTGCCGCAGTCGACGGAAGCTTGATCTGGGTGAACGACCCGGGCGCACTGCCGGATCGGGTGCAGGGGTTCGGGGAGGGCAGTGACGAGATCAATGTCTACCCCGACTTCATTCGGGATCACGTATACGACTCCTTCCTCGACATCCCGCATCTGGAGGAAGGGCTCCGCGGACTGGAACGCACCCGCAAGGTCGACTTTGAGGAGTGGATGCACCGACGCGGCCTGGATGCGGTGATCTTCCCGACCGTCGCCGACGTTGGCCCGGCCGATATGGACGTCAACCCCGCCTCCGCCGATCTGGGTTGGCGCAATGGCGTGTGGGTGGCCAACGGCAACCTGGTTCCGCGACATCTGGGCATCCCGACCGTGACGGTTCCGATGGGAACCATGGCCGATATCGGCATGCCCGTCGGGCTCACCTTCGCCGGCCGCGCGTATGACGACAACGTGCTACTGGGTTTTGCCGCAGCATTCGAAGCGACCGGTGATCGGCGCATCCCTCCACCGCGAACACCACCACTATGAAAGGTGACCCATGAACGCAGAGATCTCAGACGGTAACCGGATGCCCGCCGAATACGCTCCGCAGGAACGGATTTGGATGGCCTTCCCGTGTGACGGGTACACCCTCGGCGAGTCTGCCGAGGCTCAGGACGAGGCGCGTTCCACCTGGGCCGCGGTGGCCCACGCGGCGGCCGAATTCGAACCCGTCACCATGGTCGTGCACCCGAGGGAACGCCATATTGCCGACCGCTACCTGTCGGCGGATATCGACATCGTCGAGGCGCCCCTCAATGACGCCTGGATGCGCGATATGGGGCCGACGTTCGTGCATGCCGCCGATGGTTCGGTGGCCGCGGTGGATTGGGTCTTCAACGGCTGGGGTGCCCAGGACTGGGCGCAGTGGGATCTCGATTCGCAGATCGGCCGCTTCGTCGCCGACACCGCCGGCACACCCATCATCAGTTCGAAGATGGTCAACGAGGGAGGCGGCATCCAGGTCGACGGCGAGGGCACCGTCTTCGTCACCGACACCGTGCAACTCGACCCCGGCCGCAATCCGGGTATCACCCGAGCGGCGGTCGAGGCGGAGTTGGGCCGCACCATCGGGGCCACCCACGTGATCTGGCTGCCCGAAGGGTTGACCCGGGATTCGCAACGGTTCGGCACCCGCGGCCACGTCGATATCGTCGCCGCAATCACCTCACCCGGACGGCTGGTGTTGCACTCCCAACGCGACGAATCCCATCCCGACTTCCAGGTGTGTCAGCGGATTCGTGCCGCCATCGAAGCCAGCACCGACGCGGCGGGGCGCTCATGGGAAATCACCGAAATACCCGCTCCGGCAACGCTGACCGACTCCGAGGGGTTCGTCGACTACAGCTATATCAACCATCTGATTGTCAACGGCGGCATCATTGCGTGTGGATTCGGCGACGCTCACGATGCTGACGCGGTGGCGATCCTTGCCGAGCAGTACCCGGGCCGGACGGTGGTGACGGTGGATGCTCGGCCATTGTTCGCCCGCGGCGGCGGTATCCACTGCATCACCCAGCAGCAGCCGTTGCCGCGAGGCTGACCCGAGACTCAGCCATTGGCGTGCATCGTCCTAACCGGCGATGAGCAGCATCTGAGTCAGGATTCGACCTGCTTCGCGCAACTCGGCTGCGCTGAGTTGGATCTTCGGGGCAGGCCGACGGAACCTCTCAACAGAGATCGTAAGTATCTGCTCGGTGATCACCCAGCCGCTGCCGGCGGCGACGTGCACTCGATGCAACCAACCGGGTCGCTCGACACTGGTCAGCGGCACGACGCAGATCAGCTGACCCCCGGTGATCTCCAAGTGGAAGCGCGATGACACGACCAACGCGGGACGGTCCCTGCCCTGTTCGCGGCCGCGTACGGGGTCGAAATCGACGAACCAGACCTGGCCCGGCTCGACGGGCGGGAGCGTCCTCACTCGGCGACCGGCGCCTCGACCGACTCCCACTCGTGGGCCTCGGCAAGGTAGGCGTCCCAGCCCTGCGGATCGGTCTCGCGTGAACGGCGGACAGCGGCGACAGCGGCAGCCCGCCAATGCTCGTCGATCAGCCGGCGAATGGTCTCATCAGCCGACGCGCCATCGAACTCGTCCCGGCCGATGCGCAGGACCTGCTCGCGGGTTTCATCACTCACTCTCAACATAACGTCAGTATACGTACATGTTAACGGCGGTGTTGACGGATCAGCCGGCGGCGCACCCGGGCATAGGTCCTCCGTGATGATCGAGCAGTGGCGGTGTACGGCGATTGTACGTACACTTTGGGTGGAGGTGTCGCAATGACTATCAAAGCCAAGCGTCTGGAGATCCGGGCGGAGGCGGCAGCGTTGGACCGTATTCAGCGTGCGGCCAGCGCCGTGGACGAGCAGATGTCCGAATTCGTCCGGAAAGCCGCATTGCAGCGGGCCGAAGATGTGCTGCGACATGAGCTGATCACAGTGATGGAGCCTGTGCAGTTCGACGATTTGATGTCCTCGCTCGATACCGCTGATGCCGCGCCCAGACTGGCAGCGGCAGCTCGAGAGCCCTCGGTGTTTAAGCGCGGTTGAGGCATCAGCGTGTTTGACTCGGCGCGACTCGACGACAACCACGTGTTGGGGAACTTCGACTGCGGCACGGAGTCGTTGAACGCCTGGCTGATTGATCATGCTCGTCGTGCCGACGCCCGCGGAATCGCTAACGTCTACGTCTGGACCGCGGCTGGATCACCGGATGTCTGCGCCTATTTCGCGATCTGTCCGACCGAATTGGTCCGGAGTGAAAGTGGTATTACCGGGACGATGTCGGGCGGCTATTCACGAATTCCCGGGTACCTCATCGCGAGGTTGGCGATCGACGTGTCGTTACGGGGTAATGGATACGGCGCGCAGCTATTACTCGATGCGTTGGGCCGGGTGGTTGCTGCCTCGAAGATCGGCGGTGGTCGACTCATCGCCGTCGATGCAGTGGACGACAATGCCCGGCGGTTCTACGAGCGCTTCCACTTCACGCCGGTGGGTAAACGTGAAAACCGATTGGTGATGAAGGTGTCTACCGCGGTGGCAGCGCTACGCGAAGCTCAGGACGCCTGACGCTCCCGCTTCTGCTCTTCGCGGGCGAGCATACGATCGCGCTGCTCTTCGAACTTGAGTACCTGGGCCTCGAGGTCGGTGATGTAGACGGCGAGTTGTTCGCGGCGTTGCTCGCCAACGGCACTGAAGTCGGTGCGGTCGAAGATGCGCCACTTACGCAAGACTGGTGTCACGACATCTTCGAGATGCTGGCGCGGATCGTAGATGCCGTGCTTGGCCATCAGTACACCGTTGCGGCGGAAATTGGGCATGCCCTGACCGGGCATCCGAAAATTCTCGACGATACTGGCGATAGCTTCCATGGCCTGGTCGGGTGCGAGGTCCAGTGCGGCGCTGCAGGTATCCCGGTAGAAGATCATGTGCAGGTTCTCGTCCGCGGCGATGCGGGCAAGCAACCGGTCCGCGATCGGGTCACCGCATGCCTTGCCGGTGTTGCGGTGGCTGACCCGGGTCGCGAGTTCCTGGAAGGAGACATACGCGATCGACAGCAGGAAGTCGGTCTTGTGACGTTTCTCTTCTTCGGCTGTCGGGGCGAAACCGTGGGTCATGTGGGCCATGCGCGCCTGCTCAAGGGCGACCGGGTCAACGCTGCGGGTCACGACGAGATAGTCGCGCAGGGCGATGCTGTGCCGGCTCTCTTCGGCCGTCCACCGCCCGACCCAGGTTCCCCATGCTCCATCGAGCGAGAAGTTATCGGCCGCCTGACGATGGTAAGAGGGCAGATTGTCCTCGGTTAGAAGGTTGGTAATCATCGCCGCCTTGGCGACCTCACTGAGTCGTGACTGCGCCGGATCCCAATCTTTGCCACCCATGGCCGCGAAGTTTCGACCCTGATCCCACGGCACGTAATCGTGCGGATGCCAGTTCGTCGCCACGGACAAATGCCGGTTCAGATTGTTCTCGGCGACCTGCTCAAGTTCCTGGAGCAGCTCCAGGTCGGTCATCACTCGCTGCATCGCACCTCACCCTTGGCTTTGACGAGCAGGGGAAGGTCACCCGCGCGAAACATCAGTTTAAGAAATAGGCCTTAAGAATATCAGTCCAACACACCCGTTCGGTACCCCGACACGGTCCGAAACCGCAGTTCAGACCGCGCGCGTCAGCAATCGTTGCCGAATTGTGCCCAAAGAGGCGGCATCGGCGACGGTTCCGGCGAGGGCAAGTGCGCCCTGGGCGATTGCCGTCTCAGCTGGTCTCGCGATGGTGGCGGCGGCGAATTCGGGCCGTCGACGACCCGCCGCCGCGCCTACGACCCGGGAGCACTAAAGCTCCCTACGATCGCCGGGTGGCTGACCGCTATGGCTCCGATGTGCTCGCCAATGACCCGCATAGGGATCCGCACAACAACCGCAAAGTCCGTTCAGTGGAGCGCTGCGCTGAGATCGGGATGGTGGTCGAGGATCCGCAATCAGGATTCGTCGGCGCCGTGGTGCGCATCGAGGGCTGCCGCGTCGAACTGCAGGACCGTCGCGGGCGCAACCGGGTGTTCCCGCTGGGGCCGGGGTTCCTGCTTGAGGGTCGCCCGGTGATCCTGACCGCGCCACTGCGCCACGCGGCGGCCGCTACCCGCACGGCTGCGGGATCGGTGAAGGTCGCCGACGCGCGCGCCCGGGTAGCGCTGGCCGGCCGGATCTACGTCGAAGGCCGCCACGATGCCGAACTGGTTGAGCAGGTGTGGGGTGATGACCTCCGCGTCGAAGGTGTCG
>JAPLAO010000097.1 GCA_026393245.1 Mycobacterium sp.
ATGGCGCTGATCACCGCGTCAATCCTGAACCAGCACTTGTACTTTGTGATGAACGCCCCCGCCGCGGCCACCGGGGGCACCGCGGAGACGGCGGCGGCCTACGTCAACAAGCTGGGGCTGTCCGGACCGCCGATCACTCCCGCGGAGATCACCGATGCTGCCGCGAGTGTCGGTGAACAGTCGATCGTCTCGCGCACCGGCGGTGCCCCCACGCTGGCCTTCGGTATGGCCCAGGTGCTGTCGGTTTTCGGCGGCAGCGGGCTCAAGGCGTTCTGGTACCACTTCGCGATCATGTTCGAGGCGCTGTTCATCCTCACCACCCTGGACGCAGGCACCCGGGTGGCCCGGTTCATGCTGTCGGACGGCCTGAGCAACCTCGGCGGGCCGCTGCGCCGTCTGCACGATCCCAGTTGGAAGATCGGTGCGTGGGTGTGCAGCATCATCGTCGTCGCGGCCTGGGGCTCCATCCTGCTGATGGGCGTCACCGACCCACTCGGCGGCATCAACACCCTCTTCCCGCTGTTCGGCATTGCCAACCAGTTGCTCGCCGCCATCGCGCTGACCGTGGTGACGGTGGTGGTGATCAAGATGGGACTGCTGAAATGGGCCTGGATTCCAGGCATTCCGCTGCTGTGGGATCTGACTGTCACCCTGACCGCGTCGTGGCAGAAGATCTTTTCCGGCAATCCCAAGCTGGGCTATTGGACCCAGCACTTTCAGTACCGTGATGCGCGGGACGCCGGCAAGACGTCACTGGGTGCGGCGAAGAACCCCGACCAGCTCAACGATGTCATCCGCAACACGTTCATCCAGGGCACGCTGTCGATCCTCTTCGCCACGGTGGTGTTGATCGTTGTCGCATCGGCCATCGTCATGACCATCCGCTCGATGCAAGGGCGCGGGCGGCCGCTAGCCGTGGAACCGCCGGTGCCATCCCGGATTTTCGGTCCTTCCCGGCTACTCGCCACGCCGGTCGAGAAGGAGGTGCAAAGGCAATGGAGCGCGCTGCCCGACTCGGCCGTCAGATCCGTTGGTACGTCAGCTCATTGATGGGCGACAACCACTACCAGCGCTACCTTGCGCACCACCGCCGGGCGCATCCGGACCAGCCGGTGCTGACCGAGGCGGAATATTGGCGGAAGCGGCACCTGCAGGCCGAAGCCGACCCGGGGGCGCGCTGCTGCTGAGCCCGGTTCCGCCTGATTGACTGAATCGGATGAACGAACAGCGCGACCCCGGCGGGCGAACCACCGGCCTGCTGTATGGCCTCGGCGCCTACGGCGCCTGGGGGTTGTATCCGGCGTACTTCCCGCTGCTCAAGCCAGCCGGCGCGGTCGAGATACTGGCGCATCGCATCGTGTGGACCATGCTGCTGATGGCAGTGGTTCTGATGGTGATGCGCAGGCTGTCCGATCTGCGGTCGCTTACCCGCAATACCTGGTTGCTGTTGACCGCCGCCTCGGCATTGATCTCGGTGAACTGGCTCGTCTACGTCTGGGCCGTCAGCAACGGCCATGTCGTCGACGCCGCACTCGGCTACTTCATCAACCCACTGGTGACCGTTCTGATCGGGGTGGTGTTCTTCGGCGAACGGCTTCACCGGGCTCAATTGGCCGCGGTGCTCATCGCCGCCGCGGGGGTAGCGATACTGACCGTCACGACCGGCCGCATCCCGGCGATCGCTCTTGTTCTTGCGTTGTCTTTCGGGCTTTACGGCGCCGTCAAGAAGGTGGTGCCGGTCGATCCGAGAGTCAGTGTCGGACTGGAAGCCGCCATCGCCGCACCGTTCGCGATCGTCTTCCTCGTCATTCTGACCGTGAGCGGGGGCGCTCAGTTCGGCAACAACGGCGCCGGGCATGCGGCGCTGATGATCCTGTGCGGGCCGGTTACGGCGATACCGCTGCTGTGCTTCGCGGCCGCGGCCCAGCGACTGCCGTTGGTCACCCTCGGATTGCTGCAGTACATGACCCCATCGCTGCAGATGATCTGGGGTGTGGCGGTGGGCCACGAACCCATGCCGCCGGCCCGTTGGCTCGGCTTCGCGTTGATCTGGGTGGCGTTGGCGGTGTTCAGCGCCGATCTGTTGTCGCGAGCCCGGCGCACCCGGGCAGCGGCCGCAGCCTCCCGGTAGCGGGCCTCATTCCGACTCCAGCGCCAGGACCACCCCGACCGCACCCGAGCCCAAGTGCACCCCGAGCACCGGACCGAGGTCGGTGACGATCGCCGGACCGCAGCCGGGCAGCGCGCCGGCCAGTGTCGCGGCCACCTCGGCGGCGGCGGCGGGATTGTCGACGTGGTGCACGGCCAGCGCGGCGCGGCGCTCCCCCACCACCTCCAGAACCTGTTCGACCATCGCAACAATCGCCTTGGACGTGGTCCGAATCCGCTGGGCCAGAACGAGTTTGCCGCCATCAATCCGCAGCAGTGGCTTGAGCGCCAGAGCGGTTCCAAGCCGGAACGCCGTCGCACTGATCCGGCCACTGCGCCGCAGGTTCTCCAACCGCTGAACCACGAGATAGGCGTGAACCTTCGGCACCGTCGATTCCGCCTGAGCGGCAACAGCATTGAGATCATCGCCATGCCGGGAGGCGCGGGCGGCAGCAATCGCAACGAAACCGGTGCCCATGCCCGCCGACTTCGAGTCGATCACCCGCACCGCACCGTCGAACTCACGTGCGGCGTGCTCCGCAGCTCCGATTGTGCTCGACAGTTCCGTGGAGATGTGGACGGCCACCACGCCGTCACCGCCGCTGTGCGCCAGTGCTTCTCGGTACACCGCTGACATCTCCGACGGACTGGCACCGGCGGTGCTGACATGGCGCTGATACAGATCAGCGGGCACCTCGTCCACACCGTCGCGCAGATCAGTACCGTCGAGGAGGATGTGCAACGGAGCCACCCGTATCCCCCACTCAGCCACCGCATCGTCGGGCAACCGGGCCGAGGAGTCCGTCACCACGATCACCGGCACTGGCCACGCCCCGGTGTGACGCCGGCCTCGGCGAGTGCGGTGAGCATCAACTCGGCGACCGCCTCGTGCGCTTCGAAGTTCCAGTGAATCCCGTCCGGGTTACCGCGGCCACCGAGGACGTGCGGTTCGACGGCTTGCTTGAGGTCCACCAGTGGTATCCGGTGGCGCGCAGCCCACGGCGTGATCGCGGCGACGGTACCGCGTCGGCCACGGTGCGAATACCCATACGTCTGCGCGATGTGGACCGATGGAAGCGACGCCACAATCGGGATTCCCGGGCGGTTGAAGTCGATTGCGCCACGGGTCATCTCGAGATATTCCACACTCAGGCGCGGCGGCAGTGCCGGTCGAGCCACCGGTGAGAGCCGAGGTTGCAGCCAGCCGTATCCGTCGCGCACCCACCGACGCAACCACGGCGGACGCACGTAGCGGATCGCCTCGCGCAGTGCGGTCGGCAGCGGTGACGGCAGTGAGTCCATGCCACTGGTCGCGAAAATCACCGCGCCCGCCCGAGGCAGCGCCGCCCAGGAGCGAGGATCCTGGGTGGCTGCCCACCAGACGTCGCGACAGGTCCACCCGATCCGACCGATGAGTTCCAGATCCCAATCAAGTTGGGAGGCAACGATAGTGGGCCAGATCCGCGGGTCGTCGGCAGGCAGACCGCCCTGCGGGCCGTAGTAGGACAGCGAGTCCGCGAATACCAGCAGGGCCCGCCGCCTCGGGACGGAGACAGGCTCAGAGGACATCGTTGGCAACCTGGGCGGATGCGTTCCATACGTCCAGCCGCCAGCGGATATCGGCCAAGTCGGCGTCGGCGGCCCCGTGCCCGGACAACTGGACCCAACTGGCGTTGCCCATCCCGCCGAGCACCGGCCAGTTGTCCACCGGCAGGTCGAGCAGCGCCGCGGTCAAAGCGGCAATCAGTCCGCCGTGGGCCACCAGCACCACCGGACGCTCGGCATCGTCGGCGCCCCACTGACGCTCACCAGCCACCAACTCGGCAACCAGCGGCGTACTGCGATAGGCAACGTCGACACGGCTCTCCCCGCCATGCGGTGCCCACCTCGCGTCATCGCGCCACACCAACCGGGCACCCGGCGAACCTGCATCCACCTCGTGGTGGGTCAGGCCCTGCCAGTCGCCGAGGTGGGTTTCCCGCAGCCGGGGGTCTACGTGAACCGGCAGTCCGCAGCACTGGGCGAGCGTCGCGGCGGTGTCGTAGGCGCGGCGCAGATCGGAGGAGACGATGAGCAGCGGCTGCCGTTTGGCCAGCACCTCCGCGGCGGCCAGAGCCTGGCTCCGGCCGAGGTCGGTCAGGTCGGTGTCGAGCTGACCCTGCATCCGGCTGCCGGCATTGAACTCCGTCTGGCCATGGCGCAGCATCACCAGCCGCCGCACCCTCACGTCGACTCGGCGCTTGGGGTGACGGCGTCGAGGTCAACGTCGACGATCGGGCAGTCCCGCCACAGCCGGTCGAGTGCATAGAAGTTGCGCTCGTCGGTGTGCTGGACGTGCACCACGATGTCGATGAAGTCCAGCAGGATCCAGCGGCCCTCCCTGGCACCTTCGCGGCGGGCCGGTTTGTGTCCGGCCAGGCGCATCTTCTCCTCGACCTCGTCGACGATAGCGTTGGCCTGGCGCTCGTTGGACGCTGATGCGATCACGAAGCAGTCCGTGATCACCAGCTGTCCCGAGACGTCGATGACGACGATGTCCTGGGCGAGTTTGGCGGCCGCGGCCCGCGCGGCGATTGTTGCCATCAGAATCGCTTCGGCGGATGCAGTCATTGCTTCTCCTCCCCGGTGCCCGGGGTCAGGATCTGTTCGGCCGCAACCGGATTGCTGTATAGACCCAGTTTGTTGACATATTGCACGACGCCGTCGGGCACCAGATACCAGATCGGCCGCGAGTTGGCAGCACGCGCGCGGCAGTCACTTGAGGAGATGGCCAGCGCGGGAACCTCGACCAGGGTCAGCGCGTCGGGAGGCAGTTGGTCTGATGCCGAGCCGATGTGTTCACCGGTGAGCTCGTAGCCGGGACGGTTGACACCGATGAACTTCGCCAGCCTGAACAACTCCTCCCAGTTCTGCCAGGACAGGATCGAAGCAAGCGCATCGGCGCCGGTGATGAAGTACAGGTCGCTATCGGGATTCAGTGCGCGCAGATCGGCGAGGGTGTCCCTGGTGTAGGTGGGCCCGGCGCGATCGATGTCGACCCGGCTGACCGAGAAACGTGGATTGGAGGCCGTGGCAATGACCGTCATCAGGTAGCGGTCCTCGGCGGCGGTGACGTGACGGCTGTCCTTCTGCCACGGTCTACCGGTAGGTACGAACACCACTTCGTCGAGGCCGAAAAGATCGGCGACCTCGCTGGCGGCGACGAGGTGGCCGTTGTGGATGGGATCGAACGTCCCGCCCATCACGCCGAGCCTGCGCCGAGAGTGCATGGGTTGCGAGCTTACTTCAGCGCTAGACCGGGAGAAGCTGGTCGATGACCGAGGCGAGCTGCTTGGCCGACCGGCATTCGTGCATGGTGATAATGCCGTCGTAGCGCGGCACCGCCGAGTCCCCGCTGCCCCAGAGGTGTCTGGGCTCGGGATTGAGCCAGTGCGCGTGGCGGCTGGCCGTCACCATGTGTGCCAGCACGTCGGCGGCCGGGTTGCGGTAGTTGTTGCGCCCGTCGCCCAGGATCAGCAGTGAACTGCGCGGCGAGAGCACATTGTGGAAGTTCTCGGTGAACGAGACGAACGCGTTGCCGTAGTCGGAGTGCCCGTCGCGGGTGTACACCCCGGCCTCACGGGTGATCCGCTGGACCGCGACGGCCAGATCGGCATCCGGTCCGAACAGGTGTGTCACCTCGTCGGTGGTGTCGATGAAGGCAAAGACCCGAACACGGGAGAATTGCTGGCGCAGTGCGTGTACGAGAAGCAGAGTGAAATGACTGAACCCGGCCACCGAGCCGGATACGTCGCACAGCACCACCAACTCCGGTCGGGCCGGACGCGGCTTGCGCAACACCAGATCGATCGGCACACCGCCGGTCGACATCGACTTGCGCAGGGTTTTGCGCAAGTCGATGGCCCCGGCCCGGGACCGCCTCCGCCGCGCAGCCAACCGGGTGGCCAGCGTTCGGGCCAGTGGCGCGACCGCCTTGCGCATCTGACGCAACTGGTCACCGGAGGCGCGCAGAAACTCGACATTCTCGGCCAGTTGCGGGATTCCGTACATCTGCACGTGGTCGCGGCCCAATTGTTCGGCGGTGCGACGCTTGGTCTCGCCCTCCACCATCCTGCGCAGTTGCGCGATCTTCTGCGCGGCAAGTGCTTTGGCGATCTGCTCCTGCGTCGGTGACGGGTCGTCACCGTGCGACGCCAGCAGTCCGGCCAGCAATCGGCCCTCGAGTTCATCCAGTCCCATCGCCTTGAGCGCCTGATAGGACGAGTACGACGGACCGCGGCTGGATTGGTAGCGCCCATGCGCCTCGACAATGGCCGCGATCATCGCCACCAGGCGCTCATCGAGATCGCTGATATCGGGATTGTCGGCGAGAAGATCGAGCAGCATCGATCGCATCGCCTCGATATCCTCCGGCGACAGCGTCGGCGGAATCTCCGAACCGTCCGCGTCCTCCTCGGTTAGCACGGTTCGGCCGCCCAGGGCGGCCGGCCACCACAGGTCGAACAACGCGTCATAGGTGGCGCGATGGTCGGACCGGCGCAACACCGCACACGCCAGACCTGCGCGCAGTTCTTCACGATCACCCAGGCCTAGCACGCTCATCACCCGGCCGGCGTCGACGGTCTCCGACGGACCGACCGAGATTCCCTGGGCGCGAAGGGCTTCGACGAAGCCGACCAGATGTCCTGGAAGACCGTGCGGTGCCAGCGGTTGGGCGGGTCGGGTTCTGCGGATGGCCATCGTCGGCGCCCTCAGTTCAGCCGAAGCTCGCCGGCGGCGCGCACCTGGTCGGACTGGTGCTTGAGCACCACACCCAGTGTCGCGGCGATCGTGGCATCGCTAATCGTGTCCATGCCCAGCGCCAGGATGGTCCGGCCCCAGTCGATGGTCTCGGCCACCGACGGCACCTTCTTGAGTTGCATACCGCGCAGCACGCCGATGATGCGAACCAGTTCATCGGCGAGACGCTCGGGAAGTTCCGGAACCCGGGAGAGCAGGATGCGACGCTCGAGTTCGGCATCCGGGAAGTCGATGTGCAGGAATAGGCAGCGGCGTTTGAGCGCCTCCGAGAGTTCGCGGGTGGCATTCGATGTGAGCACCACGAACGGAATGCGGGTAGCCGCGATGGTGCCCAACTCCGGGATGGTGACCGCGAAATCGCTCAGCACCTCCAGCAGCAGACCCTCGATCTCAATATCGGCCTTGTCGGTTTCGTCGATCAGCAACACGGTGGGCTCGGTGCGCCGGATCGCGGTGAGCAGCGGACGTGACAGCAGGAACTCCTCGCTGAACACATCGGACTTAGTGGACTCCCAGTCACCGGCACCCGACTGAATGCGCAGGATCTGCTTGGCGTGGTTCCACTCGTACAGCGCGCGAGCCTCGTCCACTCCCTCGTAACACTGCAGTCGCACCAGGTCTGAACCGGTGCATTGCGCCACGGCGCGGGCCAACTCGGTCTTGCCGACACCGGCCGGACCTTCGACGAGCAACGGCTTGCCGAGGCGGTCAGCCAGGAAAACCGCTGTCGCGGTCGCAGTGTCGGGCAGATACCCGGTCTCGGCCAGCCTGCGGGAGACATCAGCAATATCGGCGAACAGCGGTGCCGTGCGTGCCTGGGAGTCAGTCAAGTCAGGGTCTCCAATCGTATGAGCCGGGTCAGGCGGGTCGGATGTGACCGTCACCGATGACGATCCATTTAGTCGAGGTCAGTTCGGGCAGACCCATGGGTCCGCGGGCGTGCAATTTCTGGGTGGAGATACCGATCTCGGCGCCGAAGCCGAACTGCTCGCCGTCGGTGAACGCGGTGGATGCGTTGACCATCACCGCGGCGGCGTCCACACGATCGGTGAAGCGTTGCGCGGCCGCGAGGTCGGCGGTGACGATGGCTTCGGTGTGGCCGGTTCCGTAGGTGTCGATGTGCTCGATGGCCGCATCGAGACCGTCGACCACCGCCAGTGCGATATCCATTGAGAGGAACTCGGCGTGCAACTGCTCGTCGGTCGGGTTCTGGTGCACGGTGACCCCGGCCTGTTGCAACGCATCCACCAACCGGGGCACCGCGGTCTCGGCGATGGCGGAGTCCACCAGTAGTGTCTCGGCGGCGTTGCACACACTGGTCCGACGGGTCTTGGCGTTCAGCACGATTCGTTCGGCGATGTCGAGGTCAGCCGCGGCGTGGACGTAGACGTGGCAGTTGCCGACACCGGTCTCGATGGTGGGCACCGTCGCGTCCCGCACGACCGCGTCGATCAGGCCCGCACCCCCACGCGGGATCACCACATCGACAAGCCCGCGGGCCTGGATCAGGTGGGTGACGCTGGAGCGGTCGGCACTGGGCAGCAGTTGCACCGCGTCGGCGGGCAGGCCTTCCGCGCTCAGCGCGCCGCGCAGCACTGCCACCAGTGCCGCATTGGAGGCCGCCGCCGACGAACTTCCGCGCAGCAGAACGGCGTTACCGGATTTGCACGTCAACCCGAATGCGTCGACGGTGACGTTGGGTCGGCCCTCGTAGACGATCCCGACCACGCCGAGTGGTACGCGCTGCTGGCGCACCTGCAGACCATTGGGCAGGGTGCTACCGCGCAGCACCTCCCCGATCGGGTCGGACAGACCCGCGACCTGGCGCAGGCCCGCGGCGATCCCGTCGACGCGCTGCGGGTTGAGGGCGAGACGATCCAGCATCGCCTCGGGTGTGCCCGCATCGCGGGCGACCGCCAGATCCTCGGCGTTGGCGGCCAGGATCTGATCGACGTTCGCCAGCACGGCATCGGCGGCGGCGTGCAGGGCGCGGTCCTTTACCGATGTGCTCAGCGACCCGAGCGTGCGCGCCGCCACCCGGGCCCGCCGGGCGGCGTCGTGCACGGTATCGCGCACAGCGACGTCCGGGCCGGCGACATCATGGCCGGCGTGCACACTCATTTACCCAGCGTATCGGTTCTCTACCAACCGGCCGGTGGGGGCTAACGTAAGTCGGTGACCAGGACCCGGATCGCCTGATGCCTCCCGAGCAGGCAGCGACATTATTTAGCGGCGGCGCGATCTGGACCGGTAGCGCGGATACCGACGCACTGCTGGTCGTCGATGGCGTCATTCGCGCCGTGGGCGATCAGGCGCGCACGCTGGCCTCGCAGACCGCCGCCGTAGACCACGTGGATCTCGATGGCGGCTTCCTGATGCCGTCCTTCGGTGACGGTCACGCCCATCCGCTTTACGGCGGGCTGGAATCCGTGGGACCCGCGGTGCGCGGCTGCGCTTCCGTTGACGAAATCGTGCTTGCGGTCAAGCAATTCGCCGCCGACAACCCGGGCGAGGAGTGGATCGTCGGGGCGTCCTACGACAGCAGCCTCGCTCCCGATGGACTGTTCGACTCGCGATGGTTGGATGCCGCCGCGCCCGATCGCCCGGTGGTGCTGCGGGCCTGGGATTACCACACGGTGTGGTGCAACTCGGTGGCGATCGAGAGAGCCGGTATCACCGCGGACACCCCGGATCCGGTACTGGGCGAGATTCCGCATCGCGCGGACGGTTCCGTACTCGGCACGTTACGCGAATGGGGCGCAATGGATCTGGTCTCGGCCGTCATGCCGGCCCGCGACGAGAAGCTTCGGGTGTCAGCACTCGGCACCGCCGCCGACTATTTCCTGGCCCGCGGTGTCACCTGGGTGCAGGACGCCTGGGTCGAACCGGCCGATGTCGCGACCTACCTGGCGGCGGCCCGCGCCGGCGCCCTGCGGATGCGGTTCAACCTCGCGCTCTACGCCGATCCGCGCTACTTCGATGAGCAGGTGGCGCAGTTCGCCGAATCAAGGCGCCAGGTTGAGCAGACCGGCTCACCGCTGCTGACCGCCAATACGGTGAAGTTCTTCGCCGACGGCGTTATCGAGAACGAGACCGGCGCGCTGCTCGCGCCGTACTGTTCGGGCTTGCACAGTCACGGCATGCGGACCTGGGAGGGCGATTCGCTGGCCGAGGCTGCCCGGCGCGTCGACGAATTGGGTCTGCAGATCCACATCCACGCCATCGGTGACGCCGCGATCCGGCAGGCACTCGACGCGATCGAGTTCACGGTGGCGCACAACCC
>JAPLAO010000128.1 GCA_026393245.1 Mycobacterium sp.
GCCACCGGTTCGGGCCGGCGGCGGCATCGGGATGCCGGGATCGGCGCAGGCACGCGCCGCCTGTTCGAGTTCGGCCACCGTCGTCGTCGCGATCACCGTGACCGGCATACCGCGGTGTTGACCGAGGGCGCCGGCTGCCATCGCGGTCTTCAAGCCCAGCACCACGGCGTCATGGCAGCGCTGCTCCCGGGTGCGGAAGTCCTTATCACCTGCATCAGCGACCTCGACGTCGGCCGATCCGACATTCCCGGGCAGGTGCCGGCCGGGCCGGACCGCGGCAGCCACGGCTTCGACGCATGCTCGCGCCTCCGGATCCAGCCAGCCGGATAATCTGCTCATCCCATCCGGGCCCTGCCGACCCAGCGTCAGGCCGCGGCGCTTGGCGCGGTACTCGTCACTGAAATTACCGTCCGGATTCAGGCAGTCGGCGATTGTGGTCGCGACGGCGTCGACGAACTTCGAATCCTGGGCGCGCGCGTAGTGCACCAGGGTGCGTTCGGCCGCGTCGCGATCGGCACCCGTAACCGATGCGGGCAACAGGTCGAGCCCACGAGTGACCGCAGCGATGTGGTCGTCGCCGACCTCGCCGACCTCCACCGCTGCGGCCAGTTCTGGAAGTTCCGCCGGCACCGCCGGGCCGATCAGTGAGCGCCGCGGCCGGATTCTCGCGGCAATCCGGAATCTGCGGTTGATCTCACCGCGGGTGAGCCGCAGCCGGTTGGCCAGCTGGTCACGCATCGAGACCTCGCGGCGCAGCCCGGGATCGTTGGATCCGTCGGCAGGGTCGGCCAGCTCGGCGAACATCCGGTAGGACAGACCGCGATTGGTGCGGCCCTGAGTCTCCAGGCGCCCGGCGACCTCGACTCGGAACGCGTTGCCCACCAGATCCGTGCACAGTGCCCGCAGGCGATCGTGCGCGGCGTCGATCGTGTCCAGATCGACCCGCATCCGGGCGCGCGCCGCATCGGCGGTGAGCGGTTGGGCAGTGGAGTCCATGAGCCGACACTATCGAACACCTGTTCGATATACGGCGACAAACCCCGCCACTGTGGATGAAACTGTGACTGTGGAGAACGGGCGTGCCGCAGTCCTCGGTCAGCGGCACGCCCGCCGGACACCGATACTGATCGCATGACCGCGCCATCCCCGGATACCGCACTGGAACCGATCGGCGCGGTCTATCGGACGGCGGTCGGCCGAGAGGCCACCGAGCCCATGCGCGAGGACATTCGCCTGCTCGGGGCAATGCTGGGTGACACCGTGCGCGAGCAGAACGGCGACGAGGTGTTCGCGCTGGTGGAGCGGGCTCGGGTGGAGTCGTTCCGGGTGCGGCGCTCGGAAATTGACCGGGCCGAAATGGCCCGACTCTTCGACGGTATCGACATTCGCCAGGCGATCCCGGTCATCAGGGCGTTCAGCCACTTCGCGCTGCTGGCCAATGTCGCCGAAGACATTCACCGGGAACGGCGCCGCGCCATCCACGTCGACGCGGGGGAGCTGCCGGCCGACAGCACACTCGCGGCGACCTATCGCAAACTCGACGCCGCCGGCCTGCGCGGCGACATCGTCGCCGACGCGTTGCGGGACGCGATGGTGTCACCGGTGATCACCGCGCACCCTACCGAGACCCGTCGGCGCACGATCTTTGACACCCAGAACCACATCACCAGGCTGATGCGGATGCGGCTGCACGGCCAAGTCCAGACCGAGGACGGCAGGTCGATCGACACCGAGCTTCGGCTGCAGATCCTTACCCTGTGGCAGTCCGCTCTGATCCGGTTGTCGCGCTTGAAGATTTCCGACGAGATCGCATCGGGCCTGCGCTACTACCCGGCGGCATTCTTCGAGGTGATTCCGAAGGTCAACGCCGCGGTGCGGGACGAACTACGGAGCCGCTGGCCCGATGCGCGGCTGGCCGAACACCCGATCGTGCGGCCGGGATCCTGGATCGGCGGCGACCGGGACGGCAACCCGAACGTCACCGCGGAGGTGGTCGAATTGGCCATCGGCAGCGCCGCCGCCACCGCGCTTCGCCACTACTTCGACGAGTTGGCTGCTCTTGAGCAGGAGCTGTCGATGTCGGCCCGGCTGGTCCAGGTCGACTCCGCGCTGATCGAACTCGCCGCCGACTGTGCCGAACCGGACCGCGCCGACGAGCCGTACCGTCGGGCGGTTCGGGTGGTGCGGGCCCGGTTGACCTCGACCGCGGTGGGCATCCTCGACCGCCAACCCGAGCACGTACTGGACCTCGGGTTGCCGCTGTATCCGACCCCCGCCGAACTGCTCGCCGATCTCGGCGTGATCGACGCTTCGCTTCGCGCCCACGGCAGTGCGCTGCTGGCCGACGACCGCCTGGCTCGGCTACGGAATGCCGTCGAGACCTTCGGATTCCACCTCTGCGGGCTGGACATGCGACAGAACTCCGAAACCCACGAACAGGTGGTAGCCGAACTGCTGGCCTGGGCTGGTGTGCACCCCGACTACGCCGCATTGTCGGAGCGGGACCGAGTCGATGTGCTGGTCGCAGAGTTGTCCACCCGACGCCCCCTGGTTCGTGCCGATGCCGAAATCTCCGAACTTGCTCGTAAGGAACTGGACATCGTCGTCGCCGCTGCACGGGCTGTCCGGCTACTGGGCGCCGCCGCGGTCCCGGCCTACATCATCTCGATGTGCCAGTCGGTGTCGGATCTGCTGGAGGCGGCTCTCTTGCTCAAAGAGGCTGGGCTGCTTGATGTTTCGGGTGATCACCTGTATGCGCCGGTGGGGATCGTGCCGCTGTTCGAGACGATCGACGATCTCCAACGCGGCGCGACTGTAGTCGAGTCGGCCGTGGCGATCCCGCTGTACCGGGCGATGGTCGCGGCGTGGGGTGATACCCAGGAAGTGATGCTCGGGTACTCCGACTCCAACAAGGACGGCGGCTATCTGGCGGCGAACTGGGCGCTGTACCGGGCGGAGTTGAACCTAGTCGAGTCGGCCCGCAGGACCGGCATCCGGTTGCGCCTCTTCCACGGCCGCGGGGGCACCGTCGGCCGCGGTGGCGGACCCAGTTACGACGCGATCCTGGCTCAGCCACCCGGTGCGGTCAACGGCTCGTTGCGCCTGACCGAGCAGGGCGAGGTGATCGCCGCCAAGTACGCCGAACCGCGGATCGCGCATCGCAACCTGGAGAGCCTGGTCGCGGCAACCCTGGAGTCGACCCTGCTCGATGTTGAGGGCCTCGGGTCTGAAGCCGGGCCCGCCTACCGGGTACTCGACGAACTCGCCGGCCTCGCCCAGCACGCCTACGCCGAATTAGTCCACCGCACAGCGGGATTCGTCGAGTATTTCGAGGCCTCTACACCGGTCAGCGAGATCGGTTCGCTCAATATCGGCAGTCGGCCCACCAGTCGCAAAGCAACCACGGCGATCTCCGATCTGCGCGCGATCCCGTGGGTGCTCGCGTGGAGCCAGTGCCGGGTGATGCTGCCGGGGTGGTACGGCACCGGGACGGCGATCGAGGGGTGGATCGCCGGGAACGAAGAACGCATTCAGGTACTGCGCGATCTCTACGTCAAGTGGCCGTTCTTCCGCACGGTGCTGTCCAATATGGCGCAGGTGCTGGCCAAGTCCGATATGGGATTGGCGGCTCGCTACTCCGAACTCGTCGCCGACACCGAACTGCGGCATCGGGTGTTCGAGATGATCCGCACCGAACACGCACGCACTATTGCGATGCACAAACTGGTCACGGGCCAGGACGATCTGCTGGCCGACAATCCGGCGCTGGCCCGGTCGGTGTTCAACCGATTCCCGTATCTCGAGCCACTCAACCATCTGCAGGTCGAACTGCTGCGTCGGTATCGCGGCGGTGATGACGACGACCTGGTTCAACGCGGAATCCTGCTGACAATGAGCGGATTAGCCTCGGCGTTGCGCAACAGCGGCTGAAGCATCATCAGCGGCGTACAGTTCGAGGGACGGGACCAGGCAGGCCCCATAAGCCAAAGGGTCAACCGTGTCTGACAAGTCCCCGCGTCAAGCCATGACAAAGAAGCCCGGGAAATCGCTGAAAGAGAAGCGGGCTGTGAAGCGCGCCAAGGGCGATAGCACCCCGATCGACAACGTGCTCAACGCCAAAAAGCGCTGAGCACCTCGAGAGCGGCTATTTGACGATGGTGAACTGCATCAGATTGACGATGCCTTTTCGGAATCCGCTGGCGCAGCCGATCATGTACTTGTCGTAGTCGTCATAAGCCTGTTGCCCCGCCACCTTGATGGCCTCGTCACGATGGGCGACCAAATTTGCATGCCAGATGTCTAGCGTGCGGGCGTAGTGCTGGCCCAGCTCCTGGATGCGCTCGATGGAGAATCCCACTTCCGAACTCCGTGCCGCGATGATCTCCGGCGACGGCAGGCGGCATCCGGGGAAGATCACCTTCGCCATGAAGAGGATCATCTTCAGATCGCTGATTGTCAGCGTGACCCCGTTATCGCGGTAGAAGTCGATATCGTGGGCGACGATCGTGTGCAACAGCATCCGCCCGTCGTCGGGCAGGGCTGCATACATCTTGCGGAAAAACTCCGGGTAGGTCTCAAAGCCGAAGTGCTCGAACGAGCCGATCATGAAAACACGGTCGAACTTACCGTCAAATTCCTGCCAGGCCTGGAAGCGAACCTCCTTGGTGCGCTCGCCGGGCAGGCCCGCAAAAAGCCCCTTGACGTGTTCATACTGGTTCTTGCTGATCGTCAGCCCGATGACGTTGACGTCGTACTTTTCAGTCGCCCGCGCCAGCGCGGACCCCCAGCCGCAGCCGATATCGAGGACCGTCATCCCGGGTTTGAGATCGAGTTTTCCCAGAACAAGGTCAATCTTCGCCATCTGGGCTTGTTCGAGTTCGTAGTCGTCCTGCTCGAAGTACGCGCAGGTGTACGTCAGAGTCGGGTCGAGGAACAGGCTGAAGAAATCATCCGAAAGGTCGTAGTGGGCTTGGACATCCCTATAGGACTGCTTTAAGTCGCTCATATCTTGTCTCAATTTCACCTAGGCCGGACGGTTTGAACTACAGGTGGAGTTTACCGCGCAGTTGGACCCGCGGGGTTCTCAGGCATTCTCGCTGTTCAGCCCGCGTGCCGCGGAAGTGTCCAGCAGCCACAGCGTCGTCTCGAGACCCACCGCGCCTGCGGCGGGCACGTCGGCCGGGTCGGCGCCACCTATCGCGGCGACCACCGCGTCTGCCTTGGCCGCACCGGAAACCACC
>JAPLAO010000089.1 GCA_026393245.1 Mycobacterium sp.
GCCTTCACCCTGCTGACCCAGGCCGATGCCGATCTGGACCGACTGCTTGCCGGAGTCGCCGAGGAACGCGACGCCACCGAACGGCTGAACAAGTCCTACGAGCAGGCGCTGTTCACCGCCCAGTCACGCGTTCGCTCGGTGTCGGACTACATCGACACCCGCCGCGGTAGCGTCGGGCCCGAGGCACGGACCCGGTACAACGAGGCGGTACGTCAACTCGAAGCGGCCCAGACCAAGTCGACCACCAACATCACCGAGGCGATCGCCCACGCCAACGGCGCGGCGATGCTGGCCGCGCAAGCCCAGCAGTTGGCCAATGACGACGTTCAGGCCGGCCAGCGGGAGTATCAGACCCGCTACCGCGGCGGACGGCAGTCCGATATGGGCGCGATGGTGGGCGGCATCATCCTGGGCAACATCCTCACCGGCGGGTTCGGCGGCGGCGGCGGCTACAGCGGCGGAGGCGCAGGCTGGTCGACGAACTCCTACGGCGGCTCATCCGGCGGCGGCGGCGGCGACTGGGTCGGCGGCGGCGGGCGCTTCTAGCCGAGCAACCGCGGCGCCAGATAGCCCACCACGGCGTCGAGGCCGACGCGCTCCTGGGTCATCGCATCGCGATCACGCACGGTGACGGCCTGGTCCTCGAGGGTGTCGAAGTCGACCGTCACGCAGAACGGGGTTCCGATCTCGTCCTGGCGGCGGTAGCGGCGCCCGATCGCACCGGCGTCGTCGAACTCCACGTTCCAGTTCTTGCGTAACTCAGCAGCCAGATCGCGGGCCTTGGGGCTGAGATCGGCATGCCTAGACAGCGGCAGCACCGCGGCCTTCACCGGCGCCAGCCGCGGATCCAGCCGCAGCACGGTGCGCTTGTCCACCCCACCCTTGGCGTTGGGCGCCTCATCCTCGGCGTAGGCGTCGATGAGGAATGCCATGAACGAACGGGTAAGTCCCGCAGCGGGTTCGATGACATACGGCACGTACCGGGTGTCGGTGGTCTGGTCGAAGAACGACAGGTCGGTCCCGGAATGCTCGGAATGGGTTTTGAGGTCGAAGTCGGTGCGGTTGGCTACCCCCTCCAGTTCGCCCCACGGGTTGCCGCTGAAGCCGAACAGGTACTCGATGTCGGTGGTGCCGGCCGAGTAGTGCGACAACTTCTCCTTCGGATGTTCGAAGAGCCGCAGGTTGTCACGCTTGATGCCGAGGTCGATGTACCACTGCAGCCGCGTGTCGATCCAGTACTGATGCCACTGCGCCGCGGTCTCGGGTTCGACGAAGAACTCCATCTCCATCTGCTCGAACTCGCGGGTGCGGAAGATGAAGTTTCCGGGGGTGATCTCATTGCGGAAGCTCTTACCGATCTGGCCGATCCCGAACGGCGGCTTCTTGCGCGAACTGGTGACCACGTTGGCGAAGTTGACGAAGATGCCCTGGGCGGTCTCGGGCCGCAGGTAGTGCATACCCTCTTCGCTCTCGATCGGACCGAGGTAGGTCTTGAGCATCATGTTGAACTCACGCGGCTCGGTCCACTGACCCTTTGTGCCGCAGTCGACGCAGACGATATCGGTCATCGGCACCGATTCGGGATCCGGTACGCCCTCCTTGGCGCCCTTCTTCTCGAAGTGCGCCTCCTGCATGTGGTCCTGCCGATGGCGCCTATGGCACTGCAGACATTCGACCAGCGGATCGTTGAACACCTCGACGTGGCCCGAGGCCACCCACACCTCCCGCGGCAAGATGATTGAGCTGTCCAGGCCGACGACGTCGTCGCGTCCGGTGACCATCGACCGCCACCACTGCCGCTTGATGTTCTCCTTCAATTCCACGCCCAACGGTCCGTAATCCCAGGCCGACCGGGTACCGCCGTAGATCTCGCCGGCGGGATACACCAGGCCGCGGCGCTTGGCCAGGTTGACGACGGACTCGATGACAGACGCCACGTTGGGTTGCACTCCTAGTCTGCTGAAAGCGAACCTAGACAGCCTAAGCGACCGGTCATCCGGGCTTTGACATGCGTCATCGCTCGTGAAATCGTCAGTGGAAATGGTCTCCGATAGCGCTGAGCGTTCCACCGGCGCAGGTGTGCGCGCCACCCGGCAGCGAGGAGCGATCACCGCACTGCTCGATACCGTCGAGGAGTTCCGATCCGCGCAGGAACTGCACGACGAACTACGTCGTCGCGGCGCGAACATCGGCCTGACCACCGTCTACCGCACCCTGCAGGCGTTAGCTGCCGCGAATCTGGTCGACATGGTGCGGACCGACACCGGCGAATCGGTCTACCGGCGTTGCGCGGCGCCGCACCATCACCATCACCTGGTCTGCCGCGACTGCGGATCGGCGGTGGAGGTCAGCGGCCGCGAGGTGGAGTCGTGGGCTGCCGAAGTGGCCGCGGCTCACGGCTTTTCCGAGGTGAGTCACACCATCGAACTGTTCGGCACGTGCGCAGACTGCGGGCGACCCTAGGCGAGCAGAGCCCGCCGGACGTCTGCGCCGGCAGCAAGGACCATCAGCACCAGCGTCTGCAACGCCTGATCATCGAGTCCGGCGAACGGGAAGTTGTAGCGCAGTACCACGTCGGCACGTCCGGCGTCGGCTCCCCCGTCCGGATGCTCGACGAGGGTCACAGTGCCCAACATCGTCTTAGCAGCCTGTGCCGCAACGCTTTTGCGCAGATCGGCATCAGGGGTGAGGTCCCAGGTCAGGGCTTGGGTCAGCGAGATCAGTTCCAGTCCATCGGCGATCGTCACCGTGCGCAGCGAGGCGAATGTGCCGTCGTGTTGCACCGTCAGCGCGTCGTCATCGGTGACCTCAACGGACGCGACCTGCCCGAGGACATCGGCCAGGTGATGAGCGGCGGGCATCACGCACGGCCGAAACGCCGGTTGCGATGGACGTACTCCTCGCAGGCCGCCCAGAGGTCCCGGCGGTCGTAGTCCGGCCACAGTTTGTCCTGGAACACATACTCCGCATAGGCGGCCTGCCACAGCAGGAAGTTGCTCGACCGTTATCAGGCCGGTGCAGATGCTCGGTGATGGTGGACTCCCCCACCCGTTCCGGGTCGATCCGGCCGGCGGCGGCGTCGCGCGCGATCTGTTTTGAGGCTTCGGCGATTTCGGCGCGGCCGCCGTAGTTGACGCAGTAGTTCACCGTGATGACCCGGTTGTCCAGGGTCATCTCCTCGGCGATGTCGAACTCCTTGATAACGCTGCGCCACATCCGCGCCCGCGATCCGACCCAGCGCATCTGCACGCCCATCACGTCGAGGTTCTCCCGGCGGCGGCACACCACCTCGCGGTTGAACCCCATCAGGAACCGCACCTCTTCGGTGCTGCGCTTCCAGTTCTCGGTAGAGAACGCATAGACCGACAGGTGTCTGATGCCCAATTCGATTGCGCCGCAGGTGACGTCGATGAGCACCGCCTCGCCCATCTTGTGGCCCTCGGTGCGGCTCAGCCCGCGCTGGGTGGCCCACCGGCCGTTGCCGTCCATCACCACGGCGACGTGGCGGGGCAACTGATCGGCCGGCAGGGCCGGCGGGGTGGCCCTGGACACGTGCTGGGGAGGACGACGAGGGCCGCCGTCCGGCGCCGGAGGTAACTCCGGGAAGACCACCGGCCACACCGAGACGTCGGGGAACACCGGGTAGTCGTCAGGCGGCGGGGGCAGCTGGGGAAACTGCTCCTTTCGCCTGCGCTCAGCTCCCCGCCAGGAGCTGGTCAACCGGTCCATCGCCATGAGCCACATCCTGCCTGAAGTTCGTGGAAGCGTATTCAGCGGGCCGGGAGTAGACCCGCTCCACCAGCGGCAATGTCCGAAGCTGGCGTTCCAGATGCCATTGCAGATGTGCGGCGACCAAACCGCTGGCGTGGCTGCGGTGCGACGCCGACGAGGATTCCGCAGTCGCCCAGTCACCGTCATGCAGCGCCGCCATCAGTTCCAGCACGGGCTGCGGCGGAGTGGTCGAACCGGACGGACGGCAGTGCATGCAGACGCTGCCGCCGGCGCCGATATGGAAGGCGCGATGCGGACCCGGTGCAGCGCAGCGCGCGCACTCGATCAGTGACGGAGCCCAGCCGGCGGTGCCCATGGCGCGCAGCAGATAGGCGTCGAGTACCAACTCGCGGGGACGCGCGCCGTCGGCGACCGCCCGCAACGCACCCACGGTGAGCCGGTGCAGCGCAGGCGCCGGGGCGCGCTCCTCGCCGGCGAGCCGTTCGGCGGTCTCCAGAACAGCGCACGCGCTGGTGTACCGGCCATAGTCACTGACGATGTCGGTGGTGAAAGCGTCGATGGAGACCACCTGCGTGACGATGTCGAGATTGCGGCCGGGATGGAGTTGGACGTCGATATGGGCGAATGGTTCCAGGCGGGAGCCGAATTTACTTCGGGTCCGGCGCACCCCCTTGGCGACCGCACGAACCAGACCATGCTCGCGGGTCAGCAGGGTGACGATGCGGTCGGCCTCGCCGAGCTTGTGCTGGCGCACCACGACCGCCCGATCCCGATACAGTCGCATCGGCTCAGTCTGTCACCGCGATGGGACAACAACCGGCTCTGACACTCAGAAACCCAGCCGACCGAGCAGTTTCGGGTCCTGCTGCCAGTTCTTGGCCACCTTGACCCGTAGTTCCAGGTACACCTTGGTGCCCAGCAGCTTCTCGATCTGGTGCCGCGCGTTGGTGCCGACCTCCTTGAGTCGGGCGCCGCCCTTACCGATGACAATGCCCTTCTGGCTGTCCCGCTCGACGTAGATAATCGCGTGCACGTCGATCAGGTCACCCTGTTCCTCCGAGCGGCCCTCACGTGGGCTCACCTCGTCGATCACCACGGCCAGCGAATGCGGAAGCTCGTCGCGCACACCCTCCAGCGCGGCCTCCCGGATCAACTCGGCCATCAGCACCTCTTCGGGTTCGTCGGTCAGTTCCCCGTCGGGATAGAACGCCGGCCCCGGGGACAGTTGATCAACCAGCACGTCGATCAGCAGGTCCACCTGTTCGCCGGTGATGGCTGACACCGGGACGATCGCTGCCGCATGCTCGCCGACGAGTTCGTTGACTGCCATCAACTGCGCGGCAAGGCGATCCTTGGTTACCTTGTCGATCTTGGTAACAAGGATCACCAGGGTGGTCCTGGCGGCGACCGCGCGGATCTGTTCGAAGATCCACCGGTCGCCCGGGCCGATTGTCTCATCGGCGGGGAAGCACAGGCCGATCACATCAACCTCCGAGTAGGTGTCCCGCACCAGTTCGTTGA
>JAPLAO010000337.1 GCA_026393245.1 Mycobacterium sp.
ACCTGCGCAAGCCCTCGAACACCGGCGTCGAGGTGCTGACGCTGCCGTCGGGGGCAGGTGTTCTGTTGCACCGCCCCGCCAACGCCGTGGGTTCCACGGCCGCGCTGTTGTGGATCCACGGTGGGGGCTACCTGTTCGGTACCGCCGCCCAGGACGACGACGTATGCCGCCAATACGTTCAGCGTCTCGGCATCACGGTCGCGGCGGTGGACTACCGACTGGCTCCGGAGCATCCGTATCCGATCCCGCTCGAGGACTGCTACAGCGTGCTGACCTGGCTGGCACGACTGCCCGGGATTGATTCCGATCGGATCGCAATCGGCGGAGCCAGCGCCGGCGGTGGATTAACGGCGGCACTGGCTTTTCTGGCCCGCGACCGCGCGGAGGTGACACCGGTGCTGCAGGTCCTGTCCTATCCGATGCTCGACGATCGCACCATCGATCCAGCGTTGAACGACACCGGCTTTCGGCTGTGGAACGCCGGGAGCAACCGGATCGGCTGGCAGTCCTACCTCGGTGGCGCCGACCCAGCCGTCGCCGTCCCTGCCCGCCGCGAGGATCTCGCCGGCGTGGCGCCCGCCTGGCTCGGCGTCGGAACGCTCGATCTCTTCCACGACGAGGATCTGCTCTACGCCGAACGGCTCACCGCGGCTGGCGTGCCCTGCGAGGTGCATATCGCAAAAGGGGCGTTCCACGGCTTCGACCGGATCGCGGCGAAGTCATCGGTCGCACGCGCCTATTTCGAGAGCCAGATCGCGAGCCTGCAGCAAGCTCTGAAGGTGTGACCGCGATGTCGACCGTGCTCACCGACCAGCAGAACGACCTGCGCGACGCCGTCTCCGACCTGATGGCCAAGCGCTCGCCCGAGGCGCAGGTGCGACGACTGATGGCCGACGACTCCGGCTACGACGCCGCGGTGTGGGCAGAGTTGGCGGCGATGGGCCTACTCGGCCTGATCATCCCCGAGGAATTCGGCGGTGCGGGTGCCGGTGCCACCGAATTGGCGGTGGTGTCCGAGCAGATGGGCCGGGTGCTGTTGTGCGCGCCGTACCTGTCGACGGCGGTGTTGACCCCGTATCTGCTCCTGGCGCTGGGCGATCCAGCCGAGTGTGCCGAGGCGCTGCCGCGGATCGCGGCGGGTGAGTTGCTGGCCACGGTTGCCTTCGCCGAGGCAGGTTCGGCGCGGCCACCGGAGCGGTCTGTCAGCACAGCCATCGCCGACGGCGACCAGTGGACGCTGACGGGTGAAAAGACTTATGTGCTGGACGCAACCATTGCGGACCGCTTCTACGTGCAGGCCCACTGCGACTCCGGCTCAGCGGTGTTCGCTGTCGAACGCACTGCGCCCGGATTCTCGGTTGCGCCGCTGACCACCGTGGACCAGACCCGTAGGCAAGGCCGGTTGACCCTCGCCGGTACCCCCGCCCGGTTGATCGGCGGCGTCGGCAAGGGCACGGCCGCACTGGAACACGCACTCGACCGTGCGGCAGTGGCGTTGATCGCCGAACAGGCCGGCGGTGCCATGCACGCCATGCGGATGGCAGCCGATTACGCCGGCGTCCGCCACCAGTTCGGCCGTGCCATCGGCAGCTTCCAGGCGGTCAAACACATGTGCGTCGACATGCTCCTGGAAGCGGAGTCGGCGTCCTCGGCGGCACGCCACGTCGCCGCCGCCTTCGACGCCTGCGAACCGGACCGGTTAGCCGATCTGGCTCTGGCCCAGGCGTATTGCTCGGATGCGTTCGTGTTCGTCGCGGCCACCAACATCCAGGTCCACGGCGGAATCGGTTTCACCTGGGAGCACCCCGCACACCTCTACCTGCGTCGTGCCCGCACCGACGCGCAGATTTTCGGCGACTCGAACTGGCACCGTGATCGCTACGTTCGACTACGGGAGGACAACTCATGACCGACATGACCGACGACGACGTCCGCGCTGAGGTGCGCGCCTGGCTGGCAGACAACGTCGACCCCGCCCTGGGCCGCGCCGAGTGGAGTCGGAAGGTGTTCGACGCCGGGTGGTCGGCACCGAGTTGGGAGCCGGCGTGGGGTGGTCGCGGCCTGAGCAGTGCGCAATCACGCCTCGTCGCAGCCGAATTCGCCAACGTCGGCGCGTACGGCACTGGCGCGGACCGAGCCGACATGCTGTCCTGCACCGTGCGCGATCTGGGTACCGAGGAACAGAAGCACCGGTTGATCCCGCCGTCGGTGCGCGGCGAGACCCGGTGGTGCCTGCTCTACAGCGAACCGGGCGCGGGTTCGGATCTTGCCGGACTGCGCACCCGCGCCGACCGCGACGGTGACGACTGGATCATCAACGGGCAGAAGGTCTGGACGTCGTTCGCGAAGACCGCCGACTACGGACTGCTGGTGGCGCGCACCGACTGGGATGTGCCCAAGCACAAGGGAATCGGTTTCTTCATCTTCCCGATGCGCCAACCCGGTGTGGAAATCCGGCCGATCCACCAGATCACCGGGGAGTCGGAGTTCAATGAGGTGTTCATCACCGATGCCCGTGTGCCGCACGCCAATCTGGTGGGTGAACCCGGCGGCGGCTGGGCGGTGTTGCAACTGGCCCTGGCCTACGAACGCCGACTGATGGGCGATCTGGCACGCACCGCCAAATCCACCCGGGACCTCAAACCGGATGCCGACAGCCTGATCGGAATGGCCCGGGCGGCAGGCGTTCTCGGCGACGCCCATATCCGCCAGGAGATCGCCCGGGCCGAGTCACTGGCGACGGTCAACCGATGGAACACCCAGCGCGCCAAGACCAGCACCGACCGCACCGAGGCGGCCACCCTGATGGCACTGGGCAAGATCGCGATGTCGCGGATCCTGCACGAAACGGCGCGGATTCAAACCGAGATCGTCGGGCCCAAATCGATGCTCACCGGATCAGAC
>JAPLAO010000144.1 GCA_026393245.1 Mycobacterium sp.
CCTGGCGGTGCAGGCCGGAACCGGCACCGGCAAGTCGCTGGCCTACCTCGTGCCGGCGATAGCGCGGGCGCTGACCGAGGACTCACCGGTGGTGGTGTCCACCGCGACCATCGCGCTGCAACGCCAACTCGTCGACCGCGACCTGCCTCGACTGGCCGATGCGCTCGTCGATGTTCTGCCTCGGCGGCCGCGTTTCGCATTGCTGAAGGGGCGACGAAACTACCTGTGCCTTAACAAGATTCACAACGGCGCCGACGAGGAAGCATCAAACATCCCGCAGGAGGAGCTCTTCTCGCCGGTGGCCGCGAGCGCACTGGGCCGGGACGTGGTGCGGCTGACGAAGTGGGCGTCGGTTACCGAAACCGGTGACCGCGACGATGTCAGCCCGGGCGTGCCGGAACGGTCCTGGTCCCAGGTGAGCGTCTCGGCACGGGAGTGCCTGGGCATGGCGCGCTGCCCCTACGGCACCGACTGTTTCGCCGAAAAGGCACGCGGCGAGGCCGGCCGTGCCGATGTGGTCGTCACCAACCACGCGCTACTGGCCATCGATGCAATCGCGGAGGCGTCGGTGCTGCCCGAGCATCACCTCCTCGTCATCGACGAGGCCCACGAACTCGTCGACCGGGTGACCTCGGCGGCCACCGCCGAACTGACACCTACCCCGCTGGGGGTGGCGATCCGGCGCATCAGCCGGTTGGTCAGCCCGGAACTCAGCCAACGGATGGAAGCCGCGGTGGCGACGTTCTCGGCGGCGATCCACGACACCCAACCGGGCCGGATGGATTACCTCGACGATGAGCTGCAGACCTATCTGACCGCCCTGCGCGACGCGGCCACCGCGGCCCGGTCCGGAATCGACCCCGCCCCGGCGGATCCCAAGGCGGCCGCGGCCCGCACCGAGGCGATCGCGGCACTCACCGATATCGCCGACGCCGCCGCCCGCGCGCTGGACTCTTTTGGCCCGGCGATCCCCGACCGCACCGATGTCGTCTGGCTCGACCACGAGGAGCAACGGGGATCGGGTCCGCGGGCCGGAGCCGCTCGGTCGGCGACAATAGTCCCGGTCTTGCGGGTGGCCCCGCTGTCGGTCGCGGCCCTGTTGCGCGGCCGACTCTTCGACACCTCGACGACAGTGCTCACCTCGGCGACGCTGACCGTGGGCGGAACCTTCGACGCGATGGCCCAAGCCTGGGGGCTTGCCGACGGGCCGCAATGGCTCGGGCTCGACGTCGGTTCGCCGTTCGATCACGCCCGGGCCGGCATCCTCTACATCGCCGCACATCTGCCCCCGCCGGGGCGCGACGGCGCAGGTTCCGAGGCGCAACTCGATGAGATCGCCGGACTCATCGAGGCCTGCGACGGCCGGACACTGGGGTTGTTCTCCTCGATGCGCGCGGCCAAGGCCGCCGCCGAGGCGATGCGGGGGCGGCTGGACACCCCGGTGCTGTGTCAGGGCGACGACAGCACTTCCGCGCTGGTTGAGCAGTTCGCCGCCGACCCGCAGACCTCATTGTTCGGCACGCTGTCGCTATGGCAGGGCGTTGACGTGCCCGGGCCGTCGTGCTCACTGGTGATCATCGACCGCATCCCATTTCCCCGGCCCGACGATCCGCTGCTGACCGCGCGGCAGCGCGCCGTCGCCGCGCGCGGCGGCAACGGCTTCATGACGGTCGCCGCAGGCCATGCCGCACTGCTGCTGGCCCAGGGCGCCGGACGCCTGCTGCGCCGCGCGGAGGACCGTGGTGTCGTCGCCATTCTGGATTCGCGGATGGCGACGGCGCGCTACGGCGGATACCTACGCGCGTCCCTGCCGCCGTTCTGGGCCACCACCGATCCGGCCGTGGTCCGAGAATCGCTGACGCGGCTACACACGCCGCGGGGCGATTAGGTCGAGCGCACGATGACGATCGACCGACCGGGAAACTACCGCGTCGGTCGGGATCTGCCGGAAGTGGGTCCGCGATCTATTGTGGTCGGATGCGCCCACCCCGCACCGGAATCCGTCTGCTGACCGCGGCAGGTATCGCGATCCTGCTCAGCGCCTGCGGCACGGCCATTCAGGGCAACCCCGTCTCGGTGTTCTCCGATCCGTTCAAGGTGGCGGGCCTGGAAGCGGTCGACGGGCCCACCGGATTGCGCCCGAACGCCAAGACGGAGTCCCGCGCGGTCACCGACACCGACGGCGGCCAGGTCGACGAACTCGCCGGCCAATCGGTCAGCGATCTCGAGGAGTTCTGGAAGTTCGCCTACCCGGACACCTTCGACGGTGAATTGGAACCGGTCAAAGAAATCGTCTCCTGGGATTCCGACGCTTACGACGGGAGGTTCTGCGGCGAGACCACCGAGGGTCTGGTCAACGCCGCCTTCTGCGAAGAGGACAACACCATCGGCTGGGACCGCACCGTGTTGATGCCTTCACTACGACAAGCCAACGGCGATATGGCGATCACGATGGTGCTGGCCCATGAGTACGGCCACGCGATCCAGAAGATGGCCACGCTTAATCCCAAGGGCGTGCCGTCACTGGTGGCCGAACAGCAGGCTGACTGTTTCTCCGGGGTGTACCTGCGCTGGGTGGCGGAAGGAAAGTCACCCCGGTTCACGCTGAACACCGGCGAGGGTCTGAATAACCTTCTGGCGGCCATGATTTCGTTCCGCGATCCCCTGCTGAGCCAGAACGACTATTCAGACGGAGACGAGCACGGTTCGGCTTTCGAACGCGTCTCGGCGTTCCAATTCGGGTTCACCGACGGCGCGTCGGCATGCGCGGCGATCAACCTGCCGGAGATCAAGCAGCGCCGCGGCGAGTTGCCGGTGGCCCTGCCGTCGGATGAGACCGGCGAGTTACCGGTGACCGAGGCCTCCGTCCGGTCACTGATCGACGCGATGAACATCATTTTCACGCCAAAGAACCCGCCGCAGTTGACCTTTGACGCCGCAGCAGCATCAACCTGCCCGGATGCGCGGCCCAGTCCGCCGGCGTCCTACTGCCCGACCACCAACACCATCGCCGTCGACCTCCCAGGCCTGCAGGCCATCGGGGCGCCCTCCGAGGGCCTGGAAGGCCCGAACCTGCAGGGTGACAACACCGCCTACTCGGCGCTGATGTCGCGCTACATGATGGCCTGGCAGCACGAGCACGGCGGCCTGGTGCTCGACGATGCCGAAGCCGGCCTTCGGACCGCCTGCCTGACCGGGGTGGCGACCAGCAAGCTGTCCGAGAACATCACCACGCCCGACGGCATTACCGTGGCACTCACCGCGGGCGATATCGACGAGGCGGTGTCGGGTCTGCTGACCAACGGCCTGGCGGCCGGCGATGTCAACGGCGAGTCGGTGCCGGCCGGGTTCTCCCGCATCGACGCATTCCGGGTCGGGGTACTCGGCGATACCAACCGCTGTATCAAGCGGTTCCCGTAGGCGCTACACCGCCTTGGTGGCGCCGTACCAGGACAGGATCGTCTCGCGCTCATCGGTGGACCTGGCCAGGATGGCGTAGGAGCGGATGAACGACTCGCCCACGCAGCCGTCGATCCGGACTCGGAAGTTGCGGATCGACACCCGTGGCGCCTCGCCGGCGAATTGCTTCTTGGTGACCGGGACGGTGAGGACGATGCCCGGCTTGAGAGCGACGGTGACGTTGCCGCCGCCGGTGATACCGACATTCGGAATCGGGATCAAGTCTCCGTTAAACGCGAGGAGACCGAGCGACGCATTGGCACCGAGGTTGGCGCCCAGCAGAACACCGGGCCCGGTGCCCATGTCAATACCGCAGCCGATCTGATAACCCACCTCGAGGACGCCCTTGGGCGCGGCCGAACCGGAGATCGATCCGCGGAACACGCCGCCCACGATGTACTCCCGGGTGGAGATTGCGGTCGTCAGGGGTGGGACCGGCAACTGGATCTCGTCCCCGGCCGAGATCGTCAGCGTGACGCCGTCGCTCGCTTTCATCGTCGTAGGCGGGGCGGAGACCACTTTTCCGTCATCAATCGGCGGGGCACCATCGATCGGCGGGGTGCCGGTCGGCGGGGCACCATCGATCGGCGGGGTGCCGGTCGGCGGGGGGCCGGGACCGGCCTCCGCCGCAGCGACCGGTGTCGCCCCGTTCGGGTTGGCGGGGTCGGGATCGGCCGAGGCGGGCACACCGGGCGCCGCGGGCACCAACAACGCCGCTACTGCAGCCAGTGCCGCAGCGCCCCGCGCCATGGATTTGCCCATCCTCAGACCGCCTTCGTCACGCCATACCAGGACACGATGTCCTCGACCTCGGCAGTCGAGTTGGCCAGCGTCGCATAGGAGCGGATGAACGACTCACCCACGCAGCCGTCGATCTTGACCCGCAAGTCGCTGACCTCAACCTCGGGAGCGGAGTTCTTATAGGTCTTCTTGGTCAGTGGAACGTTGTTGATGATGCCCGGCTTGAGGGAGACGCCGAGTTGGCCGGTGATGAGGCCGGCCCCGCCGGCCAGGCCGACAGCTGGAAGTACGTAGCCGTTCAGGCTGCCGCCGGTGAAGGAATCGGACCCCAACCCTCCCAGTGCGGAGACGCTCAGCAGCACACCGCCACCGGTACTCATGTCGATGCCGCAGCCGATCTGATAACCCACCTCGAAGACGCCCTGGGCCGCATCCGAACCGGTGATCGATCCGTCGAACACCCCACCGACGAGATACTCGCGGGTGGAGACGGCCGTCGTCAGTGGTGCGACCGCCATCTGGGTCTCGTTCTTCGCCGAGATCGTCAACGTGACGCCATCCAGGGTGCTCATCGAGGGCGGACTTGACGCGACCCTACCGTCGTCGGCAACCGGGCCGGTTCCGGCCGCCGGAGCGGCCGGGCCGGTTCCGGCCGCCGGAGCGGCCGCGACAACCTGTGCCGCCATATCGGGATCGGCGGAACCCGGATCGGCCGACGCGGGTACCGGCACCAGCAACGCCGCAGCGGCCGCCGCCACCCGCAGCAGGAATCTGCCCATCCTCACACCGCCTTCGTAACGCCGAACCACGATGCGATGTCCTCGACCTCGCCAGTCGACCTGGATAACGTCGCGTAGGAGCGGATGAACGACTCACCCACGCAGCCGTCGATCCTGACCCGGAAATTGCTGACCTCCACCTCGGGAGCGGAACCCTTGTAGGCCTTCTTGGTCACCGGGACGATGTTGATGATGCCCGGCTTGAGATTGACGCCGATTTGCCCGGTGACGCCGCCGCCGACCCCGACAACTCCTGCGGCGGGAAAGGCAGAGCCGACCAGGCCGGGGAGTACGACGTCGGCCACTGCCGTGCCCCCTGCGGAGGCACCTAGCAGAACACCTCCGCCGGTAGACATGTCGATGGCACAGCCGATCTGATAGCCCACCTCGAGAATGCCCTCGGGCCGCGCCGCCGAACCGGTGATCGATCCGTCGAACACCCCGCCGACGGCGTACTCGCGGGTGGAAATCGCTGTCGTCAGCGGGAAGACCGACATTTGCGTCTCGTCCCTAGCCGAGATCGCCAGCGTGACGCCTTCCAGGGTGGTCGTCGAGGGCGGACTTGAGGCGACCCTACCGTCGGCAACCGGGGGGGCCTCGACAGCCGGACCGATTTCAGCCACCGCCGCGGCGACCGGCGTCACCCCGTCGGGATCGGCGGGACCGGGATCCGCCGACGCCAACACCGATGCCGGCCATGCCAGCAACGCTGCGGCGGCGGTCAGTAGCACTGCATGCCGGTACATTCCTGCCAACCTCCGCCCATTGGCAACTGTTGGCTGGAAGTTACAGGCTGCGGCGCGACCACGGCTGCCGATTGCGCAAACTGGCCCGAGGCGCGCTACCGCCGTCGCGTCGGCGTCGTGCTCTGCAGGGTGACCGAACTCAGATCGCTTTTGTGACACCGAACCAGGACAGGATCGCCTCGCCCTGCTCAGTCGAGTGGGTCAGCGTCGCGTAGGAACGGATGAACGACTCCCCCACGCAGCCGTCGATCTTGACGTGGAAGTTGCTGATCGACACCCACGGCTCGGCACCCTTGTATTCCTTCTTGGTCACCGGGACGTTGTTGATGATGCCCGGCTTGAGGCCGACTGTGACGCTGCCACCGAGTTGACCGCCGATGCCGGGTACCAGGCCGTCGGGGAGGGTGCCTAAGAAATCCAGGCCGAAATAGCCGATGGAGGCATTGGCTCCGGCGTTGGCGTTGATGAGCACACCGCCGCCGGTGCTCATGTCAATACCGCAGCCGATCTGGTAGCCGACCTCGAAGACACCCTCGGGTGTCTCTTCGGAGCCCTTGACCGTAGCATTGAAGACCCCGGCGGCAACATACTCCCGTGTCGAGATCGCGGTGGTCAGCGGAGCCACGGGCATCTGGGTCTCGTCCTTGGCCGAGATCGTCAACGTCGAGCCGTCGGGTGCCTTCGTGGTCGCCGGCGGCGACGATGCCACCTTGCCGTCGTCGACCGGCGGCGCGGCCTCGGCAGCGGCCACCGTGGCCACCGCGGGGTCCGGCGTGACAGGTTCGGGTTCGGCCGACGCGGGCGTCGCGGACGCCATCAACGCCGCTGCGACCACCAGCACCGACACGCCACGCATCATTGAGTTCAAACGCCTTCCGACTGGTACGACAAACCCGGGGCATACCCCGGGGGTACGGCAACCTTGTTAGGCAACCTACATGCGCGTCCTGGGGACCACGAATCGTTCCCCGGTCGCGCGGCCTCAGGCCAGCGTGACCAACCCCAACTCGGTATCGCCGGCCAGCAACCGATGGTGTGGCAACACCCGAACCGTGTAGCCCATCGATCCGGACAGCCGCAGCGGTGTGGTGGTGGTGAAAATCTCGGTTCCGCCCTCGCCGCTACCGGTGTGGCACATGTCGACATAGTGCGGATCTGTCAGTGTGCCGCCGGAGTCGACCCGGCCGATCACGGCCTGCACCATCACCTCGTCGGGGCGCAGGCCGGCCAGTGCCACGGTGGCCGTCAGCGTCAGTTCCGACCCCAACAGTGGGGTATCCGGCAGGCCGGTGCCGTCGACATCGGTGATCGCCACCGACGGCCAGGTCTCGGCAACCCGTTGCCGATAGGCCGCAAGTTCCCGGGCCTGGCCGAACGGCAGGCCGTCGATCGCCTCGACAGTCCTGCGCGTCGACGCTGCGGCCGGCAGGTAGTACTGCTCGGTGTAGTCCCGCACCATCCGCGATGCCAACACCTTCGGGCCCAGCGATTGCACGGTGTGCCGAACCATCTCCACCCACCGGTGTGGGACGCCCTGATCGTCGCGGTCGTAGAACTTCGGCGTCACCGAGTTCTCCAACAATTCATAGAGTGCGCCGGCTTCCAGATCATCACGCCGTTCGTCGGACACACCGTCGGCAGTCGGGATCTCCCACCCGTTCTCGCCGTCGAACCACTCATCCCACCAGCCGTCCCGGATCGAGAGGTTCAGCCCGCCGTTCAGAGCACTTTTCATACCGGAGGTGCCACAGGCCTCCAGCGGCCGCAGCGGATTGTTGAGCCAGACGTCGCAGCCCCAGTACAGCAGCCTGGCCATCGAAATGTCGTAGTCCGGCAGGAAGGCGATCCGGTGCCGCACCTCCGGGCGATCGGCGAACTGGACGACCTGCTGGATGAGCGCCTTGCCGGCGTCGTCGGCAGGATGCGACTTCCCGGCGACGATCAGCTGGATCGGCTTGTCCTCATCGAGCAGCAGCGCTTCCAGGCGCTCCGGATCGCGCAGCATCAGCGTCAGGCGCTTGTAGGTCGGTACCCGGCGGGCGAATCCGATTGTCAGCACGTCGGGATCGAAAGCCGTTGCAATCCAGTTTAATTCGGCTTCGGCGGCGCCGCGCTGCAGCCATGACTTCGTCAGCCGCTTCCGAACGTCGGTCACCAGCTTGGCGCGAAGGTGAGATCGGATCCACCAGATGTGACCGAAGTCCACCTGGTTGAGTCGCTCCCACTCAGCGGGCTCGCGCAATACCTCGGTGGAGCCGGCCAACTCCCGGGCCAACTGCACCCATTCCGGTGCCACCCAGGTGGGTCCGTGCACCCCGTTGGTGATCGACCCGATCGGTACCTCCGGCGGGTCGAACCCGGGCCACAACTCGTCGAACATCGCCCGGCTGACCCGGCCGTGCAACTCCGACACGCCGTTTGCCCGCTGAGCCAGTCGCAGGCCCATATGCGCCATGTTGAACTTGTCCGGATCGGCCTCCGCACCGAAGGCCAGTACCCGTTTCACCGGCACGCCGGGCAGCAGGCCCCGCTCGGAATCGTCGCCGAAGTAGCGCTCCACCATTTCCAACGGAAACCGGTCGATCCCGGCCGGCACCGGGGTGTGGGTGGTGAACACCGTGCTCGCCCGGACCACGGTCAGCGCGGTGTCGAAGTCGAGGTAGTCGGCGGTCATGAACTCCCGGATGCGCTCCAGTCCGAGGAATCCCGCGTGGCCCTCATTCATGTGGAACACGTCCGGGGCGGGGCGACCTTCGATCGCGGTGAATGCGCGGATGGCGCGCACCCCGCCAATACCGGCGAGCAGTTCCTGTTTGATGCGGTGTTCCTGGTCGCCGCCGTACAACCGGTCAGTCACATGGCGCAGATCGTGATCGTTCTCCGGGATGTCAGAGTCCAGGAGCAGCAACGGGATTCGGCCGACCTGGGCCACCCACACCCGGGCCCGCAGCACCCGCGATTCCGGCATCGGCAACTCCACCACCACCGGTGCACCGCCGGAGTCGGCCAGCAGATGCAACGGCAGTCCCTGCGGGTCCAGCGACGGGTAGTTCTCGTGCTGCCATCCGTCTGCGGTCAGTGACTGCTCGAAATAACCCGACCGGTAATTCAGACCCACGCCGATCAGCGGCAGGCCGAGGTCGGAGGCGGCCTTGAGGTGGTCGCCGGCCAGGATCCCGAGGCCACCCGAATAGATCGGCAGCACCTCGGCGACGCCGAACTCCATCGAGAAGTACCCGATACCAGTGGGCATCGGCGCCTCGGCGTCGGCGTCGGCAGCCATCTGCTGGTACCACAGCGGCTTGGTCAGGTAGTCGTTGAGATCGGCCGACAGGTGGTCGAGGCGGTCGAGGAACGCGTTGTCCTCAGCGAGTTCGTCGAGCCGCGCCCGGCTCACCTCGCCGAGCAGTGCCACCGGGTCGCGCCCGGTCAGTGCCCACTGCTCGGGGTCGATGCTCTCGAACAAATCCTGGGTCGGGGTGTCCCATGACCACCGCAGGTTCGTCGATAGCTGGCCCAGCGCGGCCAGCCGGTCGGGGAGATGGGCGCGAACGGTGAACCTGCGGAGAGCTTTCACGGCTCAGACCTTACTGACGCCGCGCACCGCTCGCAGTCCTCGCTTCGCTTCCCGAGAGGTGATCGCGGCCACTACGGTGAGAACAACCTTTATTGCGGAAACGAGGTGTTCGGTGCCGGGGCGTATCGCGATCGACGACGTCGCACCCGTTGTATCCGGGGGCACCTACCCGGCCAAGGCGGTCGTCGGCGAAACCGTACCGGTGTGCGCGACCGTGTGGCGGGAAGGGCACGAGGCCGTGGCGGCCACGCTGGTGGTGCGGTATCTCGGACCGATGTACCCGCAGTTGGGGCCCGGATCGTCGGCGTCGCCGGGTGCCGGGAAGGATAGCCGGGAACCGGCCGCACCCCGGGTCAAGCCCACACTGTCCCCGATGTCGCTCGGGCGCACCCCGGATATGTTCCACGGTCAGTTCTCCCCGGACCGGATGGGGTTGTGGACGTTCCGGGTCGACGGCTGGGGCGACCCGATCACCTCCTGGCGCCGTGCGGTCAGCGCCAAGCTGGACGCCGGCCAGGGCGAGGAGGATCTCGACAACGACCTCGTGATGGGAGCCGCCCTGCTGGAGCGCGCCGCCGCCGGGGTGCCCCGCGGCGACCGTGCGCCCCTAAGCGAGGCCGCCGAGGCCCTACGCCGCCCGGGTGACCCGCTGATCCGGGCCGCACCGGCGCTGTCGCATCAGGTGACCGACCTGCTCGAGGCGTATCCACTGCGCGAACTGCTCACCCGCGGCCACCAGTACGGCGTGTGGGTCGACCGCCCGCTGGCACGCTGCAGCGCCTGGTACGAGATATTTCCGAGGTCCACCGGTGGGCGCGACGCCGCCGGTAAGGCGGTGCACGGCACGTTCGCCACCGCCGCGAACGCGCTCGGCCGGATCGCCGCGATGGGATTCAACGTCGTCTACCTACCACCGATTCACCCGATCCGTCGGCTCACCGTGGGCGATCGGAAGCAGCGCAGGCGGCCACGACGCGGTGCATCCCGATCTCGGCACGATCAAGGATTTCGACGCGTTCGTCGCGGCGGCCCGCGATAACGGCCTGGAGGTCGCCCTCGATCTGGCATTGCAGTGCGCGCCGGATCACCCGTGGGCCACCAGCCACCGGAGGTGGTTCACCGAACTCCCCGACGGAACCATCGCCTACGCCGAGAACCCGCCGAAGAAGTACCAGGACATCTATCCGTTGAACTTCGACAACGATGCGGTCGGGCTTTCCCGCGAAGTTCTCCGTGTGGTTCGGCATTGGATCAGCCACGGCGTCACCGTCTTCCGGGTCGACAACCCGCACACCAAACCACCAGACTTCTGGGCATGGCTGATCGGTGAGGTCAAGGCAACCGACCCCGATGTGCTGTTCCTGGCGGAGGCGTTCACTCGTCCGGCGCGGATGTACGGGTTGGCGAAACTCGGCTTCACGCAGTCGTATTCGTACTTCACCTGGCGCACCGCGAAATGGGAGTTGGAGCAGTTCGGCCGCGAGATCGCCGAACACGCCGACTACGCGCGGCCCAACCTGTTCGTCAACACCCCCGACATCCTGCATGAGAGCCTGCAGCACGGCGGCCCCGGCATGTTCGCCATCCGGGCGGTATTGGCCGCGACCATGGGCACGTCGTGGGGCGTGTACTGCGGCTACGAACTTTTCGAGAACACCCCGGTACGCCCCGGCAGCGAGGAGTACCTGGACGCCGAGAAATACGAACTGCGCCCGCGCGACTTCCCCGGCGCCCTTGCCGAAGGTCGCTCACTGGAGCCGTTTCTGAACCAGCTCAACGAGATCCGCCGAGTACACCCTGCCCTGTGCCAACTGCGGACGATCCGCTTCCACCATGTCGACAACGACGCACTAATGGCCTACAGCAAGTTTGATCCGGTATCCGGTGACACCGTGCTCATCGTCGTCACACTCAATCCCTTCGGTGCCGAACAGGGCACCGTCTCACTCGACATGGGTGCGCTCGGGATGGCGTCCTACGACAGGTTCTGGGTCCGCGACGAGATCAGTGGTGAGGAATACCAGTGGGGTCAGTCCAATTATGTTCGACTCGAACCGGCAAAAGCCGTGGCGCACATCCTGAACATGCCGGTGGTCCCCGCCGAAGAGCGGACCAACCTGCTACGCCGGGAATGAACCACGAAATGCCGTCACGATGACTGCCAAGCGAGCCAACAAACACCTCGCGCCTGATCCCGCGGCGCTGGCGCGGCTCGCCGCCGGCGTACACCACGATCCGCACAGCATCCTCGGCGCGCACGAGTACGGCAGGCAGACCGTGATCCGGGCACTGCGTCCGCACGCGGTGGACGTGGCCGCACTCGTTGGTGGGCAGCGCTACCCGATGGCGCATATCGACGCCGGGGTGTTCGCGGTGGCGTTGCCGTTCACCGACCTTGCCGACTACCGACTCGAAGCCAGCTACCCCGATACCGGTGAGCCGAGTATTCACGCCGTCGCCGACGGTTACCGCTTCCTGCCCACCCTCGGCGAAGTCGACCTGCACCTGTTCGCCGAGGGCCGCCACGAAAAACTGTGGGAGATCCTCGGCGCGCATCCGCGCACGTTTACCACACCCGACGGCACCGTCGAGGGGGTGTCCTTCGCGGTGTGGGCTCCGAATGCCAAGGGAGTCAGTCTGATCGGTGAGTTCAACGGATGGGATGGCAACGACGCGCCCCTGCGCGTGCTGGGCTCATCCGGGGTGTGGGAGCTGTTCTGGCCGGGTTTCGCCGCCGACGGGTTGTACAAGTTCCGGGTGCACGGCGTCGATGGTTCGATCACCGATCGGGCCGATCCGATGGCGTTCGCCACCGAGGTGCCGCCGCACACCGCGTCGAAGGTGTTCGTGTCGGACTACCTGTGGAACGACGCAAAGTGGATGACGCAGCGGGCAGCGGGGAACCCGGTGTCCGAACCCATGAGTACCTACGAGGTCCATCTGGGTTCATGGCGTCCCGGGCTCAGCTATCGCGAATTGGCTGATCAGCTCACCGAATATGTTGTGGCCCAGGGGTTCACCCATGTCGAACTACTGCCGGTCACCGAGCATCCGTTCGGCGGTTCCTGGGGGTACCAGGTCACGTCCTATTACGCACCGACGTCGCGATTTGGCAGCCCAGACGATTTCCGATTCCTGGTCGATCAGTTACACAGGGCAGGTATCGGGGTGATCGTGGATTGGGTTCCCGCGCACTTCCCCAAGGACAGTTGGGCGCTGGGCCGCTTCGACGGCACCCCTCTCTACGAGCATTCCGATCCCCGCCGCGGCGAGCAACTCGATTGGGGCACCTACGTTTTCGACTTCGGCCGGCCGGAAGTCCGTAACTTCCTGGTGGCGAACGCGCTGTACTGGTTGGGCGAGTTCCACATCGACGGACTACGCGTCGACGCGGTGGCCTCCATGCTCTATCTGGACTACTCAAGGCCCGATGGTGGCTGGACCCCCAACGTCTACGGCGGCCGGGAGAATCTGGAAGCAGTGCAGTTCATCCAGGAGATGAACGCCACCGTGCACAAGATCGTCCCCGGGGTAGTTACCATCGCCGAGGAGTCCACCTCCTGGCCCGGCGTCACCCGCCCGACAAATATTGGCGGACTCGGCTTTTCGATGAAGTGGAACATGGGGTGGATGCACGACACCCTGGGCTACCTCAGTCGCGATCCGATCCATCGCAGCTACCACCACCACGAGATGACGTTCTCGATGCTCTATGCGTTCAGTGAGAACTACGTGCTCCCAATCAGCCACGACGAAGTGGTGCACGGCAAGGGCACACTGTGGGGCCGGATGCCGGGCAACGACCATGTCAAGGCTGCGGGACTGCGAAGCCTGCTGGCCTATCAGTGGGCGCATCCGGGCAAGAAGTTGCTCTTCATGGGCCAGGAGTTCGGCCAGCGCGCCGAGTGGTCGGACGAACGCGGGGTGGACTGGTTTCAACTCGACGAGGACGGCTTCTCCTCGGGAATCCTGCGCTTCATGGGCGACGTCAACACCGTCTACCGCAGTCGGCCGGCGTTGTGGAGCCAGGACTCCCGGCCGGAGGGTTACTCGTGGATCGACGCGAACGACTCGGCGAGCAACGTCCTGAGTTTCCTGCGCTACGGCACCGACGGTTCGGTAATGGCATGCGTGTTCAACTTCGCCGGCACCGAGCACAACCGCTACCGCCTAGGACTTCCGCGAGCCGGAACCTGGCGCGAGGTACTCAACAGCGACGCGGCGATCTACAACGGCTCAGGTGCGGGCAATCTCGGCGCGGTGGAGGCCCTCGCGACTCCATGGCACGGCCGCCCGGCCTCAGCCGAACTGGTGCTGCCGCCGACGTCGGCGGTGTGGCTGGAACCGGCCTGACGCTGGAACCCTGTTCAATCAGTAGAGCGCGTTGGCCAGGTTGCGACGGCCGACGATCACCTCAGGGTCGGCCGGGTCGAACAACTCGAACAGTTCGATCAGCCGGGTGCGCACCCGGGTGCGGTCATCACCGGCGGTCCGCTTGACCAGACCGGTCAACCGCGCGAATGCACCCGCGACGTCTTGACCGAGGATCTGAGCATCGGCGGCGGCGAAGGCCGCGTCGATATCGTCGGGTGCGGCGTCGGCGGCCGTGATGACATCCGGCGTGACGACGCCGGCGCGCTCGAGGAACGAAATCTGCCGCAGCGCCCCCTTGGCTTCGACATGGTTGGGGTCGGCGTCCAGGATCGCCTGGTAGGCGGTCGCGGCGGCGGCGAACTCGCCGGCGTCGAGGTTGTCCCGTGCAGCGTCCAGCGCGGGATCTGCGGGTTGCTCAGGAGAATCACTGCCGCCGAGTTTCCCGGCGGTAGCCGCGAGCAGCGAATCAATCCAGCGGCGCAGTTGATCCGGTGGCAGCGGACCTTCGAAGCTGTTCAAGGGTTGCCCGCCGCCCAACGCCACGACCGTCGGCACCGCCTCGATGCCGAACATCGAGGCCACCCGAGGTGCGGTATCGATGTTGACCGTTGCCAATGACCACGTACCGCCGTCGGCCGCCGCCAACGCGCCCAGAGCGTCGGCCAGTGTGACGCAGGCGTCGCTGCGCGGCGACCACAGCAGCACAACCACCGGGACCTCGCCGGAGCGCACGAGCACCTCGGCCTCGAAATTGGCCTCGGTGACCTCGACGCCAACGGGGGCGCCGGATGCCGAACCCTGCTGGGCACGCTGCTTGAGACCGGAGAGATCCACCGCACCGGTCATCACCGGCGAGTTTCTCGGACGGGGACGAGTCACGTGCCCAAGTCTGTCACGTCCGCGCCATGACCCCGTTCACCGGGCATTCGGGTATCGTCTCAAACAAAATGACCGCTCGAACGAACGGAGTTCAACGTGAAGAAGTTGGCACTAACCATGCTGGCAGTAGCGGCAATGTCCCTGGGTTCCCTCGTTGCGGGACCGGCAGCCGGCGCTGACGTACGCGATCCGTTCGACCCGTACGGCGTCGGCGGCTACGGCGGCATCGGTAGTCCGCTCGGCCCCGTCGCTGGACCCGTCGGTCCCGTCGGCGTCGGCGGTGTCGGCCCCGTCCTAGGCCCGGTGGGCCCGGTCGGTGTCGGAGGCGTCCTGGGACCGGTCGGGGTTGATCCGGTTGTCGACGCGGCCATCCGTTACGACATTCCCTACGGCTATCCGCTCGGACCCGCCTTCCCCGGCGAGCTGCCGTGCTTCACGCCATCGGGTGAGGCCTACTACACCCCGGGTCCGGAACCCTGCCTGTGCTTCGTGCCCACCGGCGCCGTCGTCCCCTGCTGAATCAGCGGAGAGCGTGGGGGTGTATGACGAACATCACATGGCTTACGTTCGGCACACCCAGCAAACTTCCTTGATCCTGCGAGTCGGCTAGCCGGCCCGCAGGACAAGCGCGTCGCCCTGGCCCCCGGCCCCGCACAGCGCAGCTACCGCGTAGCCGGAGCCGCGACGCGACAATTCCAGCGCTGCGTGCAAGGTGATCCGCGCGCCGGACATGCCGATCGGGTGGCCCATCGCGATGGCGCCACCGCTGCGGTTGACCTTCTCGGGGTCGACGCCGAGTTCGCGGGTCGACGCCAGCGCGACGGCCGCGAATGCCTCGTTGATCTCGATAACGTCCAGCTGGTCGATCAAGATGCCTTCGCGCGCGATCGCCTTCTTGATGGCGTTGGCCGGCTGGGACTGCAGGGTGGAGTCAGGGCCGGCGACCACGCCGTGCGCGCCGATCTCACACAGCCAGCTCAGGCCGAGCTCTTGGGCTTTGTTCTTACTCATCACCACTACCGCACACCCGCCGTCGGAGATCTGCGAGGCCGACCCGGCGGTGATGGTGCCGTCGGGCCGGAACGCCGGTTTGAGACCCGCCAGCGAGTCGGCGGTGGTGTTGGCCCGGATGCCCTCGTCTTCGGAGAACTCGATCGGATCGCCTTTGCGCTGCGGAATCGTCACCGGCACGACCTCGTCGGCGAAGACACCGTCCTTCCAGGCGGCGGCGGCTTTCTGGTGCGACGCTGCCGCGAGTTCGTCCTGTTGGAGGCGGGTGAACAGGTCGGCGTCGTTGCGCTGCTCGGTCAGAGCGCCCATCGGCTGGTCGGTGAACACATCGTGCAGACCGTCGTAGGCCATATGGTCGAGCACGGTCACATCGCCGTACTTGTAACCAGCCCTGCTGTCCATCAGCAGATGCGGCGCCCGCGACATCGACTCCTGACCGCCGGCCACGACCACGTCGAGCTCGCCGGCCCGGATGAGCTGATCAGCCAGCGCGATGGAGTCGATTCCGGACAGGCACATCTTGTTGATCGTCAGCGCCGGGACATCCCAGCCGATCCCACCGGCCACGGCGGCCTGGCGGGCCGGCATCTGCCCGGCACCGGCGGTCAGCACCTGGCCCATGATCACGTAGTCGACCAGCGAAGCCGCAATGCCGGCCTTCTCCAGCGCCGCACGAATGGCGAAACCACCCAGATCACTGCCGGAGAAGTCCTTCAGCGACCCCATCAGCCGGCCGATGGGCGTGCGCGCCCCAGCAACGATCACCGACGTCGTCATTACTGCCTCCAAAGCGGGTGGTTTCCGGTCGATCTGACCGACTGGTTGTTCGGGTTTCTGTCGTCAGGTTACCGTTGCCCGATGACCACCGAGCACCTCGATGCCCGCCCTTTACTGGCGAGCGCCCTGGTCACCGCGATCGACCATGTCGGGATCGCCGTGCCGGACCTTGACGATGCCATCACCTGGTATCACGACTACCTCGGCATGATCGTGGTGCATGAGGAAATCAACACCGAGCAGGGTGTGCGCGAAGCGATGCTCGCGGTTCGCGGAGCACCCGCCGGTAGCCCCCAGATTCAGCTGATGGCGCCGCTGGATGACACCTGCACCATCGCCAAGTTCCTCGACAAGCGGGGTCCGGGCATCCAACAACTTGCCTGCCGAGTCAGTGATCTCGATGAGTTCTCCGAGCGCCTGCGCGCCAAGGGCGTTCGTCTGTTGTACGACACCCCGCGGCGCGGGACCGCGAATTCCCGGATCAATTTCATCCATCCCAAGGACGCCGGCGGCGTGCTGGTGGAACTCGTGGAGCCGGCGGAGCACTGACCTCAGGACCACCTGCGGGTGGGTCCACGGTTGGCCCGATTGGCCCAGCACGGAGTGTGCCAGTGCCGTCGGTCCTCGCCGTCGGTGTCGTCGATCCGCAGCACCACCACATGCGCGGTGCCGGAACGGATCTCGTGATCGCAGCCCGGGCATCGGTAGGTCTTGGTGGCCCGGTACCCCGGCACCGGACGGACTTCGTAATCGTGGCCATCGGTGCCCGGCTCCACCCGGCGCGGTGGCGGCAGGGGTGGCGGTCCGGCCCCGGGACGTCGTCGGCGAGGTGCCATCAGAACAGCCGGAACTCGTCGCTGTCCATACCCCGCATCACATCATAATCCAGTGTCAGACAACGAATTCCGCGATCGCCTGCCAGCGTGCGGGCCTGTGGTTTGATCTGCTGGGCGGCGAAGACGCCAGTGACGGGCGCCAGCAGGCTGTCCCTATTGAGTAACTCGAGATAGCGGGTCAGCTGCTCCACGCCGTCGATTTCGCCCCGACGCTTAATCTCAACCGCCACCGACCCGCCCTGCGCATCGCGACACAGGATGTCCACCGGGCCGATTGCGGTCATGTACTCGCGCCGGACCAGGGTGTAGCCCTCGCCGAGCAGCTCGATATGTTCGGCCAGCAGTTCCTGAAGGTGGGCCTCGACACCGTCCTTGACCAGTCCGGGGTCAATACCCAACTCATGGCTGGAGTCGTGCTCGATTTCCTCGATGGTGATCCGCAACTGCTCGCCCGATTTGTTCTCGACCACCCACACCGGTTGGTCGCCCTCTGCCACCTCGGTCAACGTGCACGGCGGGCTCATCCAGTTGAGCGGCTTGTAGGCGCGATCGTCGGCATGGATGCTCACCGAACCGTCGGCCTTGATGAGAAGCAGCCGACGGGCCGACGGCAGGTGGGCGGTAAGCCGACCGAGGTAGTCCACCCGGCACTGGGCGATCACGAGTCGCACCGGTTCAGCTTAGGGCCCGAGTCCTGGCCTGGCTGACGACCATCCCGACGGATTGGCCTGCAACCACTCCTGGGCTGCGGCCACCGCATCATCGAGTGTCTTGAACACCACATGGTCGAACCCACGGTCGGCCAGGACGACGGCCGCGTCCGGGTCGACGAGGAAACCCTGTTTTCCGGCCGCACGCAATGCGGTGCTCATATTGGCAAGCAACGCCCGAGCGGGGTCGTTGATGGTGTCGACCCGGGTGACGTCGAGTATCGCAACACCGAACGCATCACTGTCATGATCAGCCGTGCGCAGCAGCCGCTCCGCTCCGGCGAACATCAGATCTCCATGCATCTCATAGACACGTATGCCGTCTGCTGCGTCGTAGACGGCACGGATCGTAGAGCGCGACTGCCTACCGAAGGACAGGAAATGCAAACCGAGTCGCTGGGAAAGACTGCGGCACAACAGAACCCCTCGAACACTGTTCCCGCGGCCGTCCAACAGAGGCGAGTACACCCCGATGCCCAACTGTCCCGGCAACACCGCGGCGATGCCGCCGCCGACGCCACTCTTGGCGGGCATACCAACCTCACTGACCCAGTCGCCGGCGCCGTTGTACATACCGCAGGTGACCATGACGCTCAGCGTGCGCTGCACCACTTTGGCATCAGTCACCCGGCGGCCGGTTTGCGGGTTGATACCGCCACGCGCCAGGGTCGCCGCCATCCGGGCAAGATCCACGCTGGTGACTTTCAGTGAGCACTGGCGGAAGTAGACGTCCAAGACGTCATCAGGGTCCTCGAGAACCCCGAAGCTGGTGAGCATGTAGGCGATCGCCCGGTTGCGGTTACCGGTGGCTTTCTCCGAGCGGTACACGTCCTCATCGAGTTCCAGCGGCCGGCCGGCGCAGGCAGAGTAAAAGGTCCGGAGCCTATCGAACCGTTCGTCCGGGCTGGCGCCGGGGATCAGCGATACCGCCGCGATGGCACCGGCGTTGATCATCGGGTTCTTTGGGATCTTGGTGTGCTGATCGACGCTGATCTCGTTGAACGCGTCCCCGGAGGGTTCAACGCCGATCTTGGCATCGACCGCCTCCTGCCCCACCTGGTCGAGGGCGAGTGCATAGGTGAACGGCTTCGAGATCGACTGGATGGTGAATTCGGTGCGGGCATCTCCGGCCTCGTACAGGTAGCCGTCCGAGGCGGACAGCGTCATCCCGAAACCATTGGGGTCGACTTCGGTGAGCTCGGGAATGTAGTTGGCCAGCGCTCCGTCGGTCACCGCGGCGTACTCGGCCACCAATTGGTCGAGGTAGTGCTGCACCAGTTGTTCGGGCACCGTCGGATCGTACTGGCATCGACGGGGACTCCATGCCATGGTTCATGGATGCACGTGCGATTCCGGTCGATTGCGAGCCCGATCGGTGAACTGACGTTGGCCGGCGTGGGTTGCACCCTTACCCATCTGGTGATGGCCGAGCAATCCCATGCACCGGACAGGTCGGACTGGGAGCCCGCCGCCCCAGACGCCTTCGCTGATGTCGTCGAACAACTCGATGCGTACTTCGCCGGCACGCTGACTGAGTTCGACGTCGATATGCAGTCCGACGGCACCGAGTTCCAACGGCGGGTGTGGGCGGCATTGCAGACCATTCCCTACGGCGAGACACGATCATATGGCCAGATCGCCGAACAAATCGGTTCGCCGGCCGCATCCCGCGCCGTGGGATTGGCCAATGGCCGTAATCCGATCAGCATTATCGTGCCGTGCCACCGCGTTATCGGATCTTCAGGCGGATTGACCGGCTATGGCGGAGGCATTGAACGCAAACGCATCCTTCTGGAATTAGAGATGAATGCGATTTCGTTGACGCCGGCGCTATTTGATTAACACACATCTTTAGATATAGGAAACACCCCCCGTTTTTGCGGGGGGTGTTCCTTGATGTGTGTTCGGCGGTGTCCTACTTTTCCACCCTGTTGGGTAGTATCATCGGCGCTGGCTGGCTTAGCTTCCGGGTTCGGGATGGGTCCGGGCGTTTCCCTGCCGCTATGGCCGCCGTAACTTTATTCAGATGTGTTTTTTCATCTGGGGTTGTATTTGGTGGTGGGGGTGCGGTGTTTGTCCGCGTGGCATTGTGGTTGCGAGTGTGTGTGTAAGTTTTCGGCCGGTTAGTGCCAGTTCCCTGCGCCCATTGCTGGGTTTCTAGGTCTGGTCTATCGATCCCGTAGTCTGCGGGGGGCCTTATCCCACTTGATGGGTGAGAAGCCTGGTCTTGGAGAAGGTTTCCCGCTTAGATGCTTTCAGCGGTTATCCTGTCCGAACGTAGCTATCCAGCCGTGCCACTGGTGTGACAACTGGTGGACCAGAGGTTCGTC
>JAPLAO010000177.1 GCA_026393245.1 Mycobacterium sp.
ACTCGCCCGCCGAGGCCTGGCGAACATGTGGGGTATGACCGAGGGCGGCGGCTTCCTCACCCTGGCAGCCGGCGCCGACCTCGAGCGCTTCGCCGACACCGTGGGTCGGCCACTGCCCACGGTTGAACTCGCGATCGACCACCCCGACGACAACGGCGTCGGTGAGATACTCGTCCGCTCCCCCACTGTAATGACCAGATATCTCGGAATCGACAGTGGCGCAGTTGATTCCGATGGCTGGCTGCATACCGGCGATATCGGTCATCTTCACCCCGAGGGTTACCTGTTCATCGACGGCCGAAGCAAGGACATGGTGATCCGGGGCGGAGAGAACATCGCCTGCCCGCATGTGGAGGCCGCCCTGCTTCGGCATCCCGATGTGGTGGAAGCCGCGGTGATCGGTCTGCCCCATGCCGAACTCGGGGAGGAACTGGCAGCCATCGTCGTATACCGCGTCGGGGCACCACCGCCGTCGGAAGAGGATTTGGCGCGACACCTTCAGGGACTCATCGCCTACTTCGCGATCCCGACCCGGTGGCGGATCACCGCGGCGCCCCTGCCCACGCTCGCCGGGGAGAAGATCGACAAGAAAAGTCTGGCGGTGGAGTTCGCGTGAGGGCGATCGTGCTGCTGGCGCACAGCGGTCACCTCGACAAGGGCGGCATCATCAGCGCGCTGGGTCTGGGCTGGAATGCCAGCGAAACCCCGACGGCGCAGCACGTGCTGATCGTCTTCGCCGAGGTGCAGTGGTCGGAGATCGGCAGCGAATTCCCGATTCAGGCCGAACTAATCGACGGCGACGGCGCGCGGGTCGCCCAAACCGAGGAGAGCGTCATCAACGCCCAGCGCAACCCGGTTCATCCGGAGGGCACCCCGGTCACCATCCCGTTCATCGCGACGATCCCGCCCTTGGACCTCAAGGTTGGCCAGCGTTACCAGTGGCGGGTGTCGATCGGTGGCGAGATGCACGAGGACTGGCTGGCCGGTTTCACCGTCACCGGCCCGCGCTGATCACCCTCAGCACCGGGTCAGGCCGGCGGCGTCGCCCACCGGTGCCGGCCGGTGCCAATGCCACGGCGCGGTGCTGGCGATGAACTCGTCCACCGTGTCGGTAACGACCAGGGGCGCTTCGACCTGCGGGAAATGGCCGGCGCCCGGCACCGTCACCAGCCGACTGCCGGGCAGCGCCTCGTGCGCCGCCTCGCCGTGGGACTTCGGTATCAGGCGGTCCTGTTCGCCCCAGATCACCAGGGTGGGCAGTCCGGAGGTGAAGTGCATCTTGTTGAAAGCGCTGACCGCCTGGCCGCGATAGTCGACTACCGATCGCAAGGTCCGCAGGAACGCGGTCCGGGTCTGCGGATCAGCGAGCGAACTGTAGGCGTTCCAGGTCTCGTCGACCTCCGCACTGCGCACGCCGAACGAGCCCAGCCAGCCCCGCACCCGTTCGCCGAACTCGACCACGCGCTGCGGTGCGATGACCGGTAGCAGGAATTCCGCTCCCGGCGCCGACATCAGACGCAGGGTACGGCCGAGTTCGAGTCCAAGGCCGCCGCTACTGATCAGCACCAGCCGTTCGACGTACTCGGGATGCTGATGGGCGAATTGCATCGCGACGCCGCCGCCGAGTGAATGTCCGACGATCGTCACCCGCGAGATGCCTAGCCGATCCAGAAGGTCACGCAGCCACACCGCGAATGCACCCAGCGAGTAATCAGCGCGCGGCTTGTCGGACTGCCCGTGGCCGAGCAGGTCCGGAGCGATCACGCGGTGCCGGGTCGCCAGGTGCGGCATGACCTCACGCCAGGTCTGCGAGCTGCCACCCATCCCGTGGATGAGCAGTACAGCCGAACCGTGGCCGCAATCCTGATAGGCGACCTGGTCGCCGTTGAGCTTGAGATACGTCAATTCCGTCATGGAACCAGCCCTCCTCCTTGGGTTACAGGTCAG
>JAPLAO010000001.1 GCA_026393245.1 Mycobacterium sp.
CTCTGCGGATCGCCGAGGAAGAACTGGACCAGGTCGGCCTCGTCCTCCAAGGCACCGGCCAACGGGTTGTCGGAGCGAACATGGGAACCGATGAGCACGTCGGCCAGTCTAGAGGCTCCCGCCCACTGCGCGAGCAGACGCAAATGTCCCCGACACGCCGGGGATTCGGGAACCTTTGCGTCTGCTCGGCCGGGGACCTTTGCGTGTGTTCAGCCGGTGAGTCGGGCTGGTTGCAGGAGGGTTCTCAACCCAGCGACGAGGTCAGCCGAACGAGCGCGCACATCGTCGACGACGACGGGGACAAGAGTCCATCCGCAATCCGCCAGGCGCGCGGCCTTGATGCGGTCGCGCTTCCAGGCGGTCGGATTCGCATGCCACTCCATGCTGTCGTATTCGACCACCAACTTTTCGTCAGGCCACGCGAAGTCGACCCGCCAAAGCTGGCCCGTACGGTCGATAATCTCGTACTGCAACTCTGGACGGGGCAGACAAGCGTCGATGAAGACCAGGCGGGTCTCGCTCTCCATCGCTGACTCGGACCGGCCGTCGGCAAGCGGCAGCAAGTCACGCACCTTGACGATTCCGCGGCGACCTTTCTGCTCACGGACAGCGGCATCCAATTCCAAGGCGGTGCACGTCGCTGATCCGAGGGCAGCATCCAAGGTTGCCAAGGCTCGAGGACGCCACAGCGAACGGCCGACCTCGATCGCTGTCCATGCCGGCGCCGTCACCAGCCGACCGGATACCCTGCGCAATGGAGCTCCAATTCGTTGATGCACGAACAGATTCCGGTTCGGCCGCATGCGCACGCCAGGATCAAGGATGTGGACTCGGTCATCCTGCTCAGTGCTGAAACCGTGCAACTGTGCGGCCGTGCCCATGCATGCGGCGATGGAGGTGCCCGCCATCAGGTCAAGTGCAGCAAGCCGACCGGCCAGGTCAGGGGGTTCTTGCGCATAGACGCCGTGCCACACCCGGACCAGTGCTCCGGCATCAATATTTTGCCTCAGAGCCTTCCGCGAGAGCACGGTGCACAGTTGAGCAGTTGTCGCGAGACCGCCATTGGCTGAGAACAACTCGTCGAGCAGCACGCGGCAATGATGCTTACCGAGCACGGGAAAACCCAAGTCAGCCCTGTGGACAAGGTTGCCCACCAGACGCAAAAGCTCCCGACACGCCGTGCGTGCGGGAGCTTTTGCGTCTGCTCGCGCAGAGAAGGTGACTACCGGTAGTCGGAGTACCCGTAATCGTCCAGGGGCACTGCGGGACCGGTGGCCTGACCGAAGTCCGGGCTGTAGTACTGATCCTCGTATGACGGGATCGTGTACGCCGCGGCGCGGGCCTCCTCGGTGGGCTGAACCTGGATGTTGCGGTAGCGGTTGATACCGGTACCGGCCGGGATCAGCTTGCCGATGATCACGTTCTCCTTCAGACCGCGGAGCTTGTCGCTGCGGCAGTTGATCGCCGCATCGGTGAGCACCCGGGTGGTCTCCTGGAACGACGCCGCACTGAGCCACGAGTCGGTGGCCAGCGACGCCTTGGTGATACCCATCAGCACCGGACGGCCGGCCGCGGGCTCGCCGCCCTCGGCGACCACCCGACGGTTCGCCGACTCGAACTCGGCACGCTCGGTCAGCGAGCCGGGCAGGAACTCCGTGGCACCCGAATCGATGATCGTGACGCGACGCAGCATCTGCCGGATGATGACCTCGATGTGCTTGTCGTGGATCGACACACCTTGGGCCCGGTAGACCTCCTGGACCTCCCGGACGAGGTGAATCTGCACCTTGCGCGGGCCCTCGACTCGGAGAACATCGTGCGGGTCGGCTGAGCCCTCCATGAGCTGTTGGCCCACCTCGACGTGGTCACCGTCGGCGAGCAGCCGCTCGGTACCGTCGGCGTGCTTGAACACGCGCAACCGCTGACGCTTGGGGATCTTTTCGTACACGACCTCCTCGCTCCCGTCATCGGGAACAATGGTGATCTTGTAGAACTTGTCGCTCTCCTCGAGACGAACCCGTCCGGCGACCTCGGCGATGTGGGCCTTGCCGCGCGGGACGCGGGCCTCGAACAGCTCCTGCACCCGAGGCAGACCGCCGGTGATGTCCTCACCGACGCCACCCTGGTGGAAGGTGCGCATGGTCAGCTGCGTACCGGGCTCACCGATGGACTGCGCGGCGACGATGCCGACAGCCTCACCGATATCGACCAGCTTGCCGGTGGCCATGGAGCGGCCGTAACACATCGCGCAGACGCCGTCGGCGCTGGCGCAGGTGAGCACCGAGCGGACCTTGACCGACGTAATGCCGGCTTCCAGTGCCGCGTCGATCGCGGGATCACCGAGGTCGTGTCCACGCTCGACGACGACGTTGCCCTTGGCGTCGACCGCGTCGGCGGCCAACGTGCGGGCGTACGCCGAGGTCTCGACGTGGGGATCCCGGATCAGGGTGCCGTCCGCTGCGCGTTCGGCCAACTCCACGACGATGCCACGCTCGGTACCGCAGTCGTGCTCGCGCACGATCACGTCCTGGGAGACGTCCACCAGACGGCGGGTCAGGTAACCCGAGTCGGCGGTGCGAAGCGCGGTGTCCGCCAGACCCTTTCGGGCGCCGTGGGTGTTGATGAAGTACTCCAGCACCGTCAAGCCCTCACGGAACGAGGACTTGATCGGGCGCGGGATGAATTCACCCTTCGGGTTGGTCACCAGACCCTTCATGCCGGCCAGCGTTCGAGTCTGGGTGAAGTTACCGGTCGCACCGGACTCCACGATCGTGATGATCGGGTTGTCCTTCGGGTAGTGCGCACGCAGTGCGTCACCGACCTCTTCGGTGGCCTTCTTCCACAGCTCCACCAGCGCGTCGGTGCGCTCCTGACGGTTCAGGGCACCACGCTGGTACTTCTTCTCGATGCCTTCGGCCTCGACCTCATGACGCTCGAGGATCTCGGCCTTCTCCGGCGGAACCAGTACGTCAGCCATCGACACTGTGACACCCGATCGAGTGGCCCAGTGGAAACCGGTGTCCTTGAGCTTGTCGACGGTCTGCGCAACGACGATCATCGGGTAGCGCTCGGCCAGATCGTTGATGATCTTGGCCTGCTCCTTCTTGTGCATCTGCTTGTTGACGAAGGCGTAGCCCACCGGCAGCAACTCGTTGAACAGCACCCGACCCAAAGTGGTCTCACACGTCCAGGGATTGCCTGGCCGCCAACCATTTTCGCCGAACAGCTCGGTCTCGACCTCGTGCGGCGGACGCAACTTATTCAGCCGCACCTTGATCCGGGCGCGCACGCTGAGCACACCGCGGTCCATCGCCATGATGGCCTCCGACGGCGAGCTGTACACACCGGTCTCCGGGGTGTCCTTGGCTGCCGGCGTGTACTGGCCGGTATCGCCCTCGATCTCGGTGGTCAGGAAGTACAGACCGGTGACCATGTCCAGACGGGGCATGGCCAGTGGCTTGCCCGATGCCGGCGACAGGATGTTGTTGGAAGACAGCATCAGCACGCGCGCCTCGGCCTGAGCCTCGGCACTCAGCGGCAGGTGCACCGCCATCTGGTCGCCGTCGAAGTCGGCGTTGAACGCCTCGCACACCAGCGGGTGCAGCTGAATTGCCTTGCCCTCCACCAGCATCGGCTCGAAGGCCTGGATCCCCAGCCGGTGCAGTGTCGGTGCGCGGTTGAGCAGCACCGGGTGCTGGGAGATGACCTCTTCGAGCACATCCC
>JAPLAO010000292.1 GCA_026393245.1 Mycobacterium sp.
CGTCGGGGTGTAGCGATCGGCCGAATCAATCAGCACCACAACATCATTGGCGGCGAGGACCTCCAGCGCGGAGGCCCAGGCCGGCTCGGACAGGCCGTGGGTGTCGCGGCCGATGAACAGCGGTCCGGTGGTGCCCTGAGCAGCGCGGTACTCGGCGATGGCCTGCGTGGTGGCCAGGATGTGCGCCTCGTTGAACGCGCCGTCGAGGCTGGATCCGCGGTGCCCGGAGGTGCCGAACGCGACCTGCTGGGCGACATCGTCGGGGTCGGGTTGGACGGTGTAGTACGCGGTGACGAGGTGGGGCAGGTCGATGAGGTCTTCGGGTTGCGCCGGCTGCCCGGCGCGGGGATTGGCCGCCATGATGCTGATTGTGCCCCGCCGGGGCGATACTTTCTGCGGTTGTCACTCACCGTTAAGGAGGTAGCCGGTGTTCGGCCATGACAATCGCGAACTGGCGGCAGTGTTCGTCGGTGGCGCGGTGGGAACGATCGCCCGCGCGGCGCTGGGCACGCTGGGGGTGGCCGACCCGGGTCGCTGGCCGTGGCCGACGTTCACGGTCAACATCGTCGGCGCTTTCCTGCTGGGCTACTTCACCACCCGACTGCTGGAACGGTTGCCGCTGTCCAGTTACCGCCGACCGAGTCTGGGCACCGGGCTGTGTGGCGGCCTGACCACGTTCTCCACCATGCAGGTCGAGACGTTGAGAATGATCGAGGCCCACCACTACGGTCTGGCGGCCGGTTACACCGCGGCCAGTATCGGCGCGGGCCTGGTCGCCGTCTACGTGGCGACCGTGCTGGTGCGACGGGTCAGGATCCGCCGGTGAACGTCGCACTGTGGGCCGGGGTCCTGGTGATCGGCGGGCTGGGGGCGGTAAGCCGGTTCATGGTGGACCGGACGGTGTCGCGGCGGACTAGGGGATCGTTCCCGTTCGGGACGCTGGTGGTCAATATCAGCGGAGCGGTGCTCCTTGGTTTTCTGACCGGTCTGGTGGTGAGCCATCAGGTCGCGATGTTGGCCGGCACCGCATTCCTGGGTGCCTACACCACATTTTCGACGTGGATGCTGGAGACTCAACGGCTGACCGAGGAACGCCGGATCTGGCCTGCCGCAGCTAATCTCATCCTCAGCATCGTTCTCGGCCTTGCCGCGGCGGCAGCCGGCCAATGGGTCGCGAGTCTGTTGTGAGCGGCGGCTATCTGAAGCTGACGTCTTATTTCGCGGAACGCGAGCGGGCGGGGTCGGGGTTTCTGGCCGACTCGATGCTCGAACTGTTCGCGGAACGCAACGTCGCCGGCAGCGTGATGCTGCGCGGTATCGCAGGTTTCGGACAACGCGGGTTCGTCCGCACCGACGAGACGCTGACGCTGTCCGAGGATCCGTCGGTGACAATCGAAGCCGTCGACACCGCCGAGACGATGGGCGCGATAGCCGCTGCCGTCGCCAATCTGACCACGCGCGGACTGATCACACTGGAACGCGCCACGCTGCTCGGCGATGACCCAACCGCAGTGTCGTTGCCTGCCGGTGGCGACGCGATCAAGCTCACCATGTACCTCGGCAGAAGCCGTCGCATCGACGGCAACCCGGCGTTCTACGCGATCTGCGAACTGCTGCACCGGCACCACTTCGCCGGTGTCACCGTCCTACTCGGGGTCGACGGCACCTCGCACGGCGAGCGTCGTCGCGCACGGTTCTTCAGCCGCAATCTCGATGTGCCGCTGATGATCGTCGCCGTCGGCGGCGCGTCACAGGTCCAGTCGGTGATGCCGGCGCTCGCCGCCATGCCGCACCGGCCGCTGATCACATTCGAGCGGATACAGGTGTGCAAACGCGACGGGCGACTGGTGTCACCACCGAACACACTGCCCACCCACGACAGTCAGGGCCGCCCGCTGTGGCAGAAGCTCACGGTGCACACCTCCGAGTCCACCCGCCACGACGGCGTGCCGATCCATCGCGCCCTCGTGCGGCGGCTGTGGGAGTCTCAGGCCACCAGTGGAGCTACCGTGCTGCGTGGCATCTGGGGATTCCACGGCGACCATAAACCGCACGGCGACAAGCTGATTCAGTTTGGCCGCCAAGTTCCGGTGACGACCATCATTGTCGACACGCCCCGAGGGATCGCCCGCAGCTTCGAGATCGTCGATGAACTCACCGGCACGCACGGGTTGGTGACCTGTGAGACGGTGCCGGCGCTGATCGCGCTCAGTGCCGACGGCCGTGATGGCAGGACTGAATTGGCCGACGCCCGCTACTGAGTAGGAGCGGCGAAGGCTCGAGCGGTACCCTGACCAGCGGATAGTTCGGATGAGGAGGTCACCATGGGAATCCACCGGATCGGCCCACTCGCCGCCGTGCTGCTGGCTGCGAAGCCACCCCCACTCCTGCCGAATCCACGAAGGCGGCGCGCGTCGAGAAGTGGATCGACCTCAAGGCCGGTGATTGTTTGGCCGCGCCGCCGTCTGACGATCCGGCGGAAGTCACCGTGACCGTCGTCGACTGCGCCACAACGCATTTGGCCGAGGCATACCTGCGGGCGGACATTCCGGTGGACGCGGCCGTCACCACCACCGCCAACCAGCAGTGCGGGGCCGGCTTCACCCAGTACACCGGACTGACGGTGAACGGCAGCCAGTACACGATCTCGTATCTGATTGACTCCGAACAGGACCGGACGTCCAACAATCCGCTGCCCAGCACGGTCATCTGCCTCTTGCAGGGCGCCCAGGGTCAGTCGTTCACCGGATCAGCGCGACGCTGAGGCTGAAACTAGCGCGCGGCGAAGAACTGCGCGCTGGCCTGTGATGCACTGATCCCCTGACTGGTCGGGCCGACCATCGCTTCCGGAAGCGCGAATCGTCCTGCAGGCCAAGTGTGTCCACCGCCGTCGATACTGACCAAGGACACCTGCGTGCCACCCGCGCATCCGCCGGCCACCGATCTCCTGATCTCACCCGGCGCGGGCGGTTCGACAACCAGCGGACCGGGACAGCCGTCGAGGGCGGCCCACCGCGCCGCCGTCGCCGGGGCCGAGATGATGTCACTGGCTCCCCCGCGTCCGACCATGCCGCCGCCGTTGTAGGGCACGACCGGGTCGGCAGTTCCGTGGATCGCCAGCACCGAGACCGGCCGCGAGGGCGCGCAGGGCACGCCGGGTCCCAATGTCCCGGCAACGGGCGCAATCGCGGCGACGAGGTCGGCGCGATCACAGGCCAACCGGTTGGCCATGAACGCACCTGCGGACATCCCGGTCACGAAAACCCTCCCCTGCGGGATCGCGTAGTCCGCCGACAACCGATCGATCAGCGCGGCCAGGAAGCCCACATCGTCGATGCCCTGCCGGTCGGGCACCGAGGCGCCGCGACCGTCGGCCCAACTGAGGTCGATGCCGTCGGGATAGGCCACGACGAAGCCGTACTGGTCGGCCACGGCGTTGTAGCCGGTCAACCCGGCCTGGTCCCCACCGTTCATTCCGGAACCGTGCAGATTGAGCACCAGTCCGGTCGGGGCGCCACCGGCCGGGGCGTGCACAAAATAGATGCGTTGCAGTCCGCCGACCGTCAGCACGCCGGGCGGATCACCGGGGTTGGCCGATGCGGGTGCGACGGTGACGTAGCCGAGCAACAGGGCGGCGACGACCGCCGTCATGCGCGCAATCACGCCTGACAGTCTGCCCCAGCGGATCAGATGTGCAGAATCGCCTTCGCGATCAGGAAGTAGACGATGAGACCGGAGGCGTCGACGAAGGTGGTGATGAACGGGTTGGAGAACACTGCCGGGTCGGCGTGCACCGCCTTGGCGATGATGGGCATCGCCCCGCCGACAGTGGCGGCCATGGTGCACACACTCAGCAACGTCAGGCCGATGACCAGTCCCAGGGATCGATCAAAAATCACGCTGGTCAAAACGAACCCCACCGTTCCCAGAATCGCACCGAGGGAAATGCCCACCAGGAATTCGCGGGACACCACCTTGCCGACGTCACGCGGGGTGACGTCGCGTAACGCCAGGGCGCGGGTGACGGTGGTCGCAGCCTGATTGCCGGTGTTCCCGCCGGTGCCGATCAGCAGCGGCACGAACAACGCCAACGTCACCACCTTCTCGAGGGTGGCTTCGAAAGTATCCAGCACCTGGACGGTGAGCGCCGCGCCGATGGCCAGCACCAGCAGCCACACCACCCGCGAGCGCACCAGGCTGCCGACGCTGGTCGTCAGGTAAGGCTGGCGCAGACCCTCCGAACCACCGATGCGGGCCTGATCCTGGCTGTCAGCCTCTTCCAGAATCGCCAGCGCGTCATCGACGGTGAGGATGCCGACCAGCCGAGTGTCGTTGTCCACCACCGGAAGTGCCAGATACTTGCCGTCGGCGCACCGTCGCGCGGCGTCCTCGGCGGAGTCGGTGGCGCGGGCCGAGTCGGCTGGCCGCATGATGGCGGCGACCAACGTGTCCGGCGGCGATCCCATCAGATCACGCAGGCTCACCACACCGAGCAGAACCCGATCGGCATCGATCACCGGCAGGGTGTAGATCGTCTCCGGGTAGTCGAGCGTGCGCAGGATTTCGCGCAGCGCCGCGGACACCGGAAGGGTCGGGTCGAGTCCGATGACTTCCGGACTCATCCGTCGGCCAATCGACTTCTTCGGATAGCCGAGGATGTCTGCGGTGAGATCACGCTGCTCGGGCGAGAGCCCCTGCATCAACTTGCTCGCCACCGAGGCAGGCAGTTCGTCGATCAGCGCCACCCGGTCGTCGGGTTCGAGGTCGGCGAAGGCCGCGGTGACCTCCTCGTCGCGCAGGGAACGGATCAGATCCTTCTGCAGCACCGGATCGAGATCCTCGAAGACCTCCGAAGCCTGCGCCTTGGGCAACAACCGATAGAGCACGGCACGCTGGGTGGCCGGCAGCCGCTCCAGAACGTCGACGGTCTGCGATGAGGTCAGTCGCGTCACGTGCGCGTCGGCAGTCGCCAGATCACCATCGGCCAATGCGCGCTTGATGGTGCGCAGTGGGTCGGCTGTCTGCAGCACGTCGATAGGGAAAACCATCGGGGCACCTCAATCGCTCGGCGTGCGGTTCGGGCGAATTCTTACAGAGCGCTCCGCGGGCGAACAACCCGGGACCGCCCGGCGAGCGTCAGGTGCCTTCGAGGTCGAAGGCGTTCTGGATCGACTCGGCAAGGGCAGGCTCCTGATCGGGAAAAAGGAATCCGATCTGGTGGCCGAGTGCGGCGACGGGGATCGTGACGACATTGTCGATACTGACGACAGAGTCTTTGTCCAGTCCGTTGCGAGGCCCCACCGGCACTTCGCTCGACAGCCCGCGGATCGTCCCAGTGATAGGCGCAACGGTGACGCGCGTGAGATAAGGCCTGACCAGTTCCCTCGTCAGAACGAGAACCGGTCGCGTCTTATCCAGTTTGGCGAGATAGATCGGCCTCATTCCACGCCGACGTCCAGCTCTGCCGCGTACGCGGCCAGGCCGTCAAAGCCGTCCGGATCGCCGGGGAGTTGCGCCAGCAGTGCGGCATCCCGAGCCGCGATGAGCCGCCGTCGCTCGCGTTCGAGTGCCTTCTGCACGAACGCGGCCCGGCTGGGAACGTCGTGATCACGTACCTGCTGGTCGATGAACTCGACCACCTCATCGGGCAGTCGGATCGCGATCTGCTTGCTCACCCGCACGATGGTACCGGTTCGGGATGCAGCACGGTACCGACCCGCCCCTACCGCCTGCGGCGCCTAAGGAAGACGAAGCCGACGAACAACAGCGTGCTCGCCGCCGCCGGCGCAGGAATCACGGTGTAACCCAGGTCTTTGAGAATGCCGAGTTCGATCGCACTGATAGCCCGGATGCCCTTGCCGGTATCCGCCATGGCGTTCATCAGTTGGGATTTGACGCCGGTGAACGTCGAATCATCCAGATGTGTCACCGAACTGCCCGACTCCCACGGATTCGGCGTGTAGAGCGGAACCAGTACACCGCCGTTGGCCGCGATGGCGTTGACGCCGCCGAAGTAGAGGCCGCCGTTGCTTCCGGTCAGGTTCTTGTTGTAGGCCGTGTTCCACCGGTACCGGTTCAGAACGGTCCCGATGACCTTTGTCTTGTTGTTGGTCACAATGAAGCTGTCGAATGTCGTCCAGTTCGTGCCGCGGGTGTTCCAGCTGCTGCCCGGAGCATCGACATAGGATAAGAACCCGAGGGCGTGCAGCATCTCGTGCATCGCCGTCGAGGTGAAGTCGTACTGGGAGTTGGTGACAGAATCGCCGTAAGCCCAAGGCGTTCCGAAGTTCACATCGACATATCCGTCAGCCGCTGCGCCGTTGGAGTCCACCCCGGTCAGAATCTTGTTCTGCACAACGGTATTGAAGAATCCGGCACTGGTACTGGTGAGATCGCTACCCGTCGACGCCAGCGTCGACGACGTGGGCGAATTCACTGCGGTGACGTCGAAGGTCAGGGTCACAGGCTTGCTGACCACGATGTAGGACGCCACTTTGTTCGCGGCAGACTGCAAAGCGTTCTTCGCCTCGGGCGTCCAGTACTGCGAACCGGTTGTGTAGTTGAAGACGAACGTCATCTTCGCCTTCTGCGACGTCCCCGCGATGGGCACCGACACCGTCACCGGAGTGGAGCCGCCGTATCCGTCGACGACTGTCACGGTGAAGGTATCCGTACCGGGCACCGCGCGGGAGGGTTCACTCGGGGTGAAGGTGAACGCCCCGGTGGTCGCGTTGAGGCTCACCGTGCCCTTGGCCGTGGTGGCCGGCGTGCTGTAAGTGAGGGCGTCACTTTCGGCGTCAGTCGCGCTCACACTGCCGGTGACGACACTTGTCGAGGCATCCGGCGTGCCGACCGTGGTGGTGCCGGCGACGGGTGCGGTGTTCTTCGGACTGATCGCCACCGTCACAGCCACCGGGACCGTTGCGCCGTACCCGTCGGTGACGGTGACGGTGAATGTATCTGCCGTTGCGGCGGTGGCCCCGATCTTGGCCGCGGCATGCCGAGCGATGGCCGTCGGGGTGTAGGTGAAGGCCCCGGTGCCGGCGTTGACGGTCACTGCACCCTTGGTCGTGGTGGCACTGCCGCCGTAAGTCAGGGCGTCATTGTTGGCGTCGGTGGCTGTCACCGAACCGGTCACGACGCCGGTGCTGGTGTTCGGGGTGCCCACTGTGGTCTTCGGCACCGGCGCACTGTTGGCCGGCAAGATCGTTACCGTTACCGCTCTGGTGGCCGTCGCGCCCTTGGAATCGGTGACCGTAACGGTCACCGTGTCGGTGGTGACGGCAGTGCTCGCACCGGTCTTGGCCGCGGCGTGCCGACTCGGAGCGGTCGGCGTATAGATGAAAACCCCGGACGCAGTGATCGTCACCGCGCCCTTGGACGACGTCGCAGCCCGGTAGGTCAGCGTGTCACCGAAATTGGCGTCGGTTGCCCGCACCGTTCCGGTGACGGCACCGGTACTGGAGTTGGGTGGGCTTACCGTCACAGTCAAGATGACCGGCGTCGAGTTGGCAACGGCGGCCGCCCTGGGTGTGGCCAACTGGCCGGTTGACGCTGTAACCGCCGGAGCCACAACAGTTTTCGATGCTCCGAGCTGACGACGCGCCGTCGCAAGCACTATCCATGAGATCGGCGACTCAGCCGGAACGCCGGTGCCCGATCCCAGCAGCGGGGACGGTAACGAGCTCACCGCGGCGGTCGCGGGGGCCTGGACCATGGCAGGCGCGGCCGGCGTCAGCGGTGTGGCAACCGCCTGCACGGCGACCGGAATACTCGTTGCCGGTTGAGTCACGGATGGGGTGGACTCAGCGGGAATCGTGCGCTCAGCGGGAAGGTGCACCCGGGCCGACTGTTGCGACTGTTGCGCCGAGGCGATCCCGAACGCGGACAGCGACCTGGCGGCAGCAGCGGGGCCGACGTTCAGATGGGGGTTCGAGTGGGACGGCTGGCCGGATGGCCCCGAATCGCGGCCAGTGCCGTTAGGCGCCACCGCTGCGGTACGCCCGATCGCGCGGTTCCCGCGAGTACGTGGCGCCACGGGC
>JAPLAO010000204.1 GCA_026393245.1 Mycobacterium sp.
CAAGCGCTGTCCCGGGTGGTTGAGATGGTTCAGGTGCTGCCCGCGGTCGTGGCGGCGTTACGGGCGCAATGGCCCGCCGGGTGGATGCGGGGTCAATAATGACGGTGTGAGCATCGACGGGGCGCGACCGCCGGGCAGCAGTCCGAGCCGATCCGATCTCGGCCGTTGGCGCCGACACCTGGCCAATGAGCGTGCGGAGGCAGCCGTCTATCGCGACCTGGCGCAGCGCTACGACGGTGAGGAGCGCGAGATTCTGCTGGCGATCGCCGCCTCGGAGGAACGACACGAACAGCATTGGCTGGCACTGCTCGGCGATCAGGTCGGCCCACCTCGTCGGGCCGACGTGGGCACCCGCATTCTGGCGTTCCTGGCGCGCCACTTCGGGTCGGTGTTCGTGCTGGCACTGGTACAGCGGTTCGAGGCCCGCGCCAGTTACGAAGGCGACGCTGACGCAACTGCGACGATGGCCGCCGACGAACAGATTCACGAAGAGGTCATCCGCGCGCTCGCCGGCCGGGGCCGCGACCGGATGTCGGGGAGTTTCCGGGCCGCGGTGTTCGGTGCCAACGACGGTCTGGTGAGCAACCTGGCGCTGATCCTGGGCGTCGGTGCCAGCGGGGTGGCGTCGCACACCGTGTTGGTGACCGGGTTGGCAGGGTTGCTTGCGGGCGCGCTGTCCATGGGGGCCGGCGAATACGTGTCGGTCAGTTCGCAACGCGAACTGCTGGAAGCGTCGACGCCGAGCCCGAACGTCGGCACCGCCCTAACCCAACTGGACGTGGACGCCAACGAACTCGAACTGGTCTACCGCGCGCGCGGGATGAGCGCCGAAGAAGCCAAGGCGCATGCCGCCACCGTGCTGCGCAACCGCGCCGACGGCACGCAGCAGCCTGCCGTCCCAGACGCCAACCAGCACGAGGCCATCGGCACGGGTTTCAAGGCCGCCGTCGCCAGTTTCCTGTTCTTCGCCGTCGGCGCGATCATTCCCGTGCTGCCCTACCTCTTCGGCCTGGGCGGCGCGACGGCCGCGCTGATCGCCGCCGTGCTAGTCGGCATCGCGCTACTGGGCACCGGGGTGATCGTCGGTCTGCTCTCCGGTGCGCCGCCGATGCGACGGGCGTTGCGGCAGTTGATGATCGGTTACGGCGCCGCGGGTATCACCTACGTGCTGGGACTGCTTGTCGGCGGTGGAGTGGGTTAGGTCGCCAACCGAGCGTCCATCGGCACGTCAACACGGGTCGTTCGCGGTCCCACAGTGCAGATCCAGCGCGGTGAACGCATCCGGGGTGATCGCCGCCGGGCCGACGAAGGGGAAGTCCAGAATGACCGTGGTGTAGCAGATAAGGGCGATCATCGCGGTGAGCATCAGGGTCATCACCGTGTGAATCGGATAGCTGCGCGCCCCGAACAAGTAGCAGAACGTCACAAGGATGAAAGCGCCGGCGACGAGAACCAGCCAGACGATTCCGGGCAGACTGCTGACGGCGTCATTGAACCGAGTAGCGCGCAGATTTCTGATCTCGTCGAGTCTTGTAACTGACTCGCCGAAGAACGTTCCCTCGGTGGGTGTGGAAATCTGGTGGCCCGCGTAGGCGTCTGAAATTCGTCGAAGGAAAGGCTCAATCTTTGGGCTTCCTTCTTCTCGCGCCTCTCCCCGCGCAAGATCGGGCCATTCTTTTGTGACGATCACATCGCGGTACTCCGCCCACAGTTGCCGAATCTCGCTTCTGAACGGCTCGGGAAACGCCGTCGCGTTGGCGTAGAGGGTTTGAACGTCGCGCGCCTCCCGGACAATGTTGGCGGAGGTTTGCTCGTAGTAGCCCCAGGTGTTGGAGGCGACCAATGCCAGGAACACTCCGTAGACGGTTCCGAGAACGCTGAGAACCGGGCCCGAGATGTCGTGGTGCTGGCGCAGGAAATCCTGACGAACGAACTTGCGTACCAGCAGAAGTCCGATTCCGGCCACCACGACCGGCAACAGCAGACCGACCAGCACCTGCTGGGCCGGGGTGAGGTGGAAGGCGAACCACTGCTCCCAATGATGCCCGCTCCGCGAAATTGGAATCTGAGCAATGCCCGCGGGCCCCAAAGGCCGCGGCACCGTGAAGCTCACGGACGGGTACTGAGGCAGCGGCGACATGGCCACAGGCTACCGGCGTTGCGGTCCAGAACTGCCGAGGCCGCTCGCCGACGTCTACAGCATCCGCTCGGACTTCGGCACCTTCGGCATCTCGGTGGTGATGCGTTGCATGGTGGACAGGAACATGTAGAACTCGGGGTAGACGATCGGCTTGCCGCTATTGAGAACGGCCACTGAGATCCCGCGTTCGGGGTCGGCCCAGGCGAGGGTATTGATGAAGCCGAGGTGTCCGAAGGCGTGCTGGGTGTCCAGCCCGAAGAGGCTCACCATCCGCGCGCCGAGCATCAGGCCGTGAGAGAACCGCGTCGGGTACCCCAGCGATAGGTCGACCTCGAGGTGCGAACGCTCGATGAGCGCCTCGCGGATGGTCTCGGTCTCGATCACCCGGACGCCGTCGAGTTCGCCGCCGCGGCGCATGATCTCGAAGAAGCGCGACATCTCCCACGCGGTGGTCACCGTGCTGGCCGCCGGCACGATACCGGTGAGGAAACGCGGATCGTTGGTGAGCTTGACGAGGCCGTCGACGTCGATACCCAGGGCCCGGGTGACCAGTCTGGACAGCAGCGGCGCCGTCGGCGGGCCGGTGACGTAGTTGAGTGCGATCTTGTCGACGTCCTCGGCCGCGACGCCGTAGTTGGTCCAGCGGAACCCCAGCGGATCGAGGAATTCCTCGGCCAGTACCGCGCGGATGTCCTTGCCGGTGGCGGCGTGCACGACCTCGCCGAGGATGAATCCACCCGAGACCGCGTGGTAGGCCAGATAGCGGCCGGCTTTGGCGAACGGTTTTGCGTTGACCAGGACGTCGGTCATGTACTGGCGGTCGCGGAGATTATCGAGATCCAGTGCGCTGCGGGGCAGGTTTGGCACTGCGGCGCGGTGATCCAGCACGTGGCCGATGGTGATGTCGTGCTTGCCGTTCTTCTCGTAGCCGGGAATGTAGTCGGCGACTGGATCGTCGATACCCAGAACGCCGCGCTCGATGAGTTTGTGCACGACGAAGGCGGTGACGGCTTTCGAGGTGGAGTAGACGCAGAACGGGGTGTCGACGGTCGCGCGCACCCGTTCGGTGTCCCGGCCGTCTTGCGGGCCGTTGCCGCGGGCATGACCG
>JAPLAO010000266.1 GCA_026393245.1 Mycobacterium sp.
GCGGCCCACCAACTCCTGGCCGTCGAAGCGCACCGAACCGGATGTGGGTTGGATCAACTGGAGAATCGCCCGGCACAGGGTCGATTTGCCGCACCCGGATTCACCCACCAGGCCCAAGGTCTCGCCTTCGCGGACGGTGAGACTCACCCCGTCGACGGCGCTCACCCGACCCACCTCCCGGTCGATCAACACGCCAGAGGTGATCGGGAAGTTCTTGACCAGGTCGGTGACCTCCAACAGAGCTGCCTTGCTCATCGGCTGCCTGCCGTGACATCTTCGGGGAGCCAGCACCGATCCAGATGACCTCCGTCAGAGCGCGACCGCAAAGGCGGTGGCTGGGCGCAGTCGTCGAAGGCGTACGCGCATCGGGCAGCGAATCGGCAGCCGGTCGGCGGATCCAGCAGTGACGGGGGGTGGCCGGGGATCTGCGTCAGCCGTTCGGGCCGCGGCTCGTCCGGTCGCGGGATCGAACCGAGCAGGCCCCAGGTGTAGGGGTGCCGGGGTTGGTAGAACAGCGCCTCCAGTGGCGCCTCTTCGACGACCTGGCCGGCATACATCACCACCACCTTGTCGGCGATCTCGGCCACCACGCCGAGGTCGTGGGTGATCAGCACCACGGCGGTGTTGTTCTCGCGGTTCAAGGTGCGCAGCAGACCAAGGATCTGGGCCTGGATCGTCACGTCGAGTGCGGTGGTGGGCTCATCGGCGATCAGCACCTCGGGTTCCAGGGCCAGCGCCATGGCGATCATTACCCGCTGGCGCATTCCGCCGGAGAATTCGTGCGGATAGTCCCGCACCCTGCGCTCAGGGTTGGCAATACCCACCGATCGCAGTAACTCCACGGCGCGCGCCACCGCATCCTTCTTCGACACCTGGCGATGGGCGCGGATCATCTCCGCGATCTGGTCGCCCACCCGGTACACCGGGTTCAGTGACGTCATCGGGTCCTGGAAGATCATCGCGATGTGTTCGCCACGCAGGCAGCGCAACTCGTCGTCGGGCAGTTGGGTCAGGTCGTGACCGCCGAACGTCACCGAGCCACTGATCGTGGTGTTGGGGGAGCGGGTCAGACCCATCAACGTCTGCGCCGTCACACTTTTTCCGCAGCCCGACTCTCCTACGATGGCGACGACCTCTCCGGCCTCCACGTCGAAGGACACGCGATCGACGGCGTGCACCACGCCGCCGTCAGTGGCGAAGTCGACCCGCAGGTCGGAAACGCTGAGAATCGGGCTCATACCGGCGCCTCCTCGCCCAGTCGGATCCGTGGATCCAGGAATGCATACAGGATGTCGACGACGCCGTTGAACAACACGATGAAAAACGCGCCGAACATCGTGACCGCCATCAGTGGCGGGAGGTCGAGTTTCCCGATCGCCTGGCCGGCGTAGAGGCCCACGCCGTTGAGATTGAACACCGTCTCGGTGAGGATGGTGCCGCCGCCCACCACGGCACCGAAGTCGAGACCGAACAACGTGACGATTGGAATCATGGAGTTACGCAACACATGCCGCAGCCGAACCTGCCGTTCGCTGATGCCCTTGGCGCGCGCGGTGCGCACATAATCCTCATTCATCACGTCGAGCATGTTGGACCGCAGCACCCTGCTGTAGAAGCCCACATAGAGCACCGCCAGGGTGATCCACGGCAGGATCAGGTGATAGAGCCACTGCGTTGGGCTCTGCGTCAGCGGCACATAGCTCCCGGTGGGGAATATCGGAACTTTGAAGCTGAAGTAGTAAAGCAGGATTGCGGCCAACCAGAACACCGGCAGCGAGATTCCGACCAGGGCGAGCACGGTCAGTGTCCGGTCGGTGA
>JAPLAO010000268.1 GCA_026393245.1 Mycobacterium sp.
CCAGAGGATGCGCAGCGAGTCTGGACCGCCAAGATGGATTCGGTCGCCCTGCCCAAACATGTTGGTCTGCCTGGAATCCGACACACGATCGGTCTGGCCCGGTGGTGGCACTTCACCTTCGATCTGCTCTGGCTGATCAACGGAGTGGTGTTCATGGTGCTGCTATTCAGCACTGATCAGTGGAAACGTCTAATACCCACGTCGTTCGATGTGTTCCCCAACGCGTTGTCGACTGCACTGCAGTACCTGTCCCTACAGCTGCCTCAAAACGCCGGATTCAGCACCTATAACGCACTGCAGTTGCTGGCCTACTTCATCACGGTGTTCATCGCCGCACCGCTGGCGTTGGTGACCGGGCTGTTGCAGGCGCCGGCGATCGCAGGCCGGTTCCGCACCAGCACCGGCCTGCTCAATAGGCAGGTTGCACGCACGGTCCATTTCGGCGTGCTGGTGTGGATGTTGATCTTCATCGTCGTCCACACGCTGATGGTCTTCGTCACGGGTTTCGTGGGCAACGTCAACCACATAACGTTGGGTACCGACACAAACTCCTATCGCGGGGTGGCCCTGTATGCGGCGTGGATGGCAGTGGTCATCGCCTTCTGGCTAGCCGCCTCTCCGCTGACGATCAAGTACCCGCGAGCCGTCCAAAAAGTGGGCACGGTGACGGTCGGCTGGTTGAAGAAACTGCTCGAGCGCTGGGCACCGAAAGCGACGTATTCCACCGAAGACATCACCGACTACTTCTGGCCCAACGGCACGTTACCGGTGACTGATGAGTATCGGCGGTTGCAGGAGGGCAACTGGTCGGACTATGTGCTCCGGGTGGACGGCCTGGTGGCAAACCCCGTCGACATCACCTACGCGGAGTTGCTGGCAATGCCCAAGCAGGATCAGATAACCCACCACTTCTGCATCCAGGGCTGGTCGGCGATCGGTGAGTGGACGGGTGTTTCCATGCGCACGATCTGTGAGATGGTCAAGCCGCATCCGAACGCTAAATGGGTGGCGTTCTACTCATTCGGCGAGGGTTCAGACGGTGGACGGTACTACGACTGCCACCCAATCGAGAACATGTATCACCACCAGACCATCCTCGCCTACGGGCTGAATGGGGCGCCGCTCAACGAGTCGCATGGCGCTCCGGTTCGTCTTCGCGACGAGGTGGAACTCGGTTTCAAGATGGTCAAGTGGATCGAGGCGATCGAATTCGTGGAGTCCTATGAGCATCTCGGCGGGGGTTACGGCGGATACAACGAGGATCACGAGTATTTCGGTTACCGCATGCCGATTTAGCGCGACGAAGGAGCCTGACTGTGAAGCCGAGATGGCGCCTATTCGGCACTGTGCTTACCTTGCTGATGATGACGAGCTGTTCACCGAACGCGGAATCGACGCCGGCGCCGGGGTTGCCAGGCGCGCAGATGGTGTTCATGGTGATGTCATCGGGAGGCATGGCGCCGGCGGTGTATCAGGCCCTGGCGTCCCCGTCGCTGGCAATCTACGGCGACGGCCGGGTGCTGACGGTCGTGGAAGCTCCGGTGCTACAACTTCTTCCGGCCCGGTACGAGGTCGCGCGGATCGACCCGTCTTCGGTGGCATCGTTTGTGGCTGACGTAGAGGCGAGCGGCCTGATCAACCCCGGCACCGACTTCGGCACGCCACGGGTCACCGATCTGCCCTCGACGTCGGTGATGGTGCACGGGAGTGCGGGTCAGCAACTCCTCAGCGTGTACGCATTCGACGAGAGGTTCGATGCCCGCCTGACCGCCGAGCAGCGCAGCGCCCGGGTTGCGCTGCGCGCGGTGATCGCGAAAGCCAGCACGCTGGCTGCCGGAGCAGAGCGGGTGCCCTACTCCCCGGATCGCGTCGCCGTGTACGAGGTCGAGCCGGGAAGTAATAGCGAGCCGGCCACCACCGGCTGGCCCGGGCCGCCGACGTCGACCTTCCTCGCGCCGAGCGCCAGTCGCCGCTCCATTGCGTGCGGGGAACTCAACGCCGATCCGGCCAAGGTCGTCTACCAGGCTGCGCTGGCCAACCCCGGTGCCCGGTGGCGGGTGGACGGAGCGACCCGGATCTTGGCTGTCAACCCATTGCCGCTGCCAGCCGCCTGTGGTTAATCCGCAATGCGGAAACGTCCCCAGAAAAGACGATAGCCCGGCGTTCAGCCGGGCTATCGTTTAACGAAGCGTGGGTTCTAGGCGTCGTCGCACAGGTACACGGATGGGTCATCGTCTGTCCACAGACAAGTCGCCGAGGCGGTACCAGCACTAACGAACATGAAAGCTGCTGTAGCTGCGAACATTGCCGCCACATATTTACGCATGTTGTTCTCCTTTGACGGTGATCTTGCCGCCCATGACAGCGGTTTCGAAACGATAACAGCGACACCACAACATTGCAACATTCACTTGCGTAACAGATGCGAACTATCCAACGGCTCCCTGCGGTCATCTAACCCGCGTGGGCCCCTTGGGTTTGGCGGTGAACTCCTGCTCGGGACGACCGGTGGTGCCGTATCGCAGGCCGATCCTGACCTCGTCGCTGGTGGCCAGGCCGGCAAGGTAGCGCTGGGCGGTCGCCCGCGACACCCCGATCTCGGCAGCGACCTCGGCCGCCGACATCGGCCCACCCGCCATCGCGAGCGCCTGCAGCACCAGGTCTTTGGTGGGCGATTGCGTGGCCGCGGGCGACATCTGAGGGGCGATCCGAGGACGCAGTGCGTCCAGGGCGGCGTCGACGTCGCTTTGACCGAGGGTGCCCTCGGCAATGATCCGCCGGTACCGGGCATAGCCGGACAGGCGCGCAGCCAGTTCGGTGGGAGCGAACGGCTTGACCAGGTAGCTCAGTGCACCGGCGGCCATCGCTGCACGAATGGTGTCGGCCTCGGTGGCAGCGCTCAACACAATGCTGTCGCAACGCAGTTCGCGAACGAAATCAATTCCGGATCCGTCCGGTAGGTAGACATCAACCAGTGCCAGGTCCACAGGTTCCGCGTTACGGGCAGCCGCCAGCGTGTTGACGATCTCGGTCACGCTGAAGCCGGGTAACGCGTCGATGATCCCGGCGTGCATGTTGGCGACCCGGAAGTCGTCCTCGACCACCAGGACCTTCAGATCGGTGTCGCTCACTTCGTCGCCTCCGCCATCACGCCCGGAAGTCTGGCGATGAATTCCGCTCCGCACAACTCCACACCCTGGTGTCGGGGGCTGGACAACCGAATGTCGCCGCCCAGTGCCCGGGCGATCTGACGGGCAAGTGCCAGCCCGAGGCCACGCCCGCCGGGAATATCTGACTGCGGTTTAGTCGACGTGCCCTCAATGAAAACGTGCTCGACAAAATCCGGTGCCACACCGTCGCCGCTGTCGGCAGCGGTGATGTGCAACGTCGAATTGTCCTGCAGCAGTTCGATATCGACCACTTTGGCGCCGTTATCGCTCGTCCGGACTGCATCGATGGCGTTGTCGAGCAGGTTGCCCAGCACGGTGGTGACGTCGACGGGCAGCGCGAGCCAGCCCGGAACCCAGGTGTTCTCACCGATGCGCAGCGTCGCCCCGGCCTCGCGCGCGGCGGCTGCCTTGGCCGCCAGCAATGCCTGCAGATACGGATCCCGGATGGCGTCGATGCCGGGCAGTGCCGAGCCCAGCGGCCCGGATTTGAGGAGCTCTTCGAGGTATTGCGACGCCTCTTCGGTGTGCCCGGTGTGCAGCAGTCCGTTGAGCAGATGCAGCCGGTTGGCGAATTCGTGGCGTTGGGCGCGAAGCACGGTGCTCATCAGTCGGACCGCATCAAGCTGACGGGTCAGCAGTTCGACATCGGTTCGGTCCCGCACGACGAGTACGGTGCCCAATTCGTGTCCGTCGCGCGACACCGGGCGGGCCGATACAACCAGGACACGCTCCCCTACGGTGGCCAGCGTTGGCGTCGGATCACCGGACCGCAGGATCTCCAGCACCCTGGGTGTCAGTCCGATCTGGTCGGCGGGATGTCCGGTGGCGGAATCGATCTCAAGCAGCCGCCGGGCTTCGTCGTTGACGAAAGTGGTGTTGCCATCGGTGTCGGCCGCCAGCACACCTTCGCCGATTCCGTGCAGCACGGCCTCCTGGGTGCGCACCAGTTCGGTCATCTCGGTGGGTTGCAGACCCAGGGTCAACTCGCGCCAGCGCCGAGCCAGCAATATCGACAACGCAGCGCCGATCACCAGCGCGGGACCGCCGGTCAGAGCGGCGGCGTCGAGGTCTTTACGGAGCAGTTCGTAGACCGTGGCGGTGGACATCCCGACGCTGACCTGCCCGACCACGCGATTCGAATCGGGAGCCAGCACAGGAACTTTCGCGCGCATCGAAGGTCCTAGAGTTCCGGTCTGCCGGACGACCTCCTCCCGGCCGGCCAGTGCGCTGGATGGGTCGGTGCTGACCATCTTGCCCAACTCATCGGGGTTGGGATGGCTCAACCGGAGTCCGCGATCGTTGGTGAACACCACGAACAGGGCGCCGGTGCCCTGCTGAACCTTGGTGGCGATATTTTGCAGCGGCCCACGTGCCAATTCGTCGGACGCGGGCATCGTCTCGTCGCTATACCGGGTGACGTCGGCGCGGACCGCGGGGGCGGCGGCGGCAACTCGAGCGATGTCGAGGCAGCGGGTGCCGTACTCGTCGATCAGACGCCGGTGGCTGACCACAGCCAGCAGGGCGAACGCGATCCCCAGGGTCAACGCCACCACCGCGAGCTGCAACAGCAGAATCTGCGTTGCGAGCCGCAGATCGATGCGACGCTTGCCGGCCATGGCGGCAGC